>NZ_WPOO01000024.1:0-32056 GCF_009755265.1 Adlercreutzia rubneri
CAGGGCGGTTTATATCCTGATGCCTCGAAGCAGCAAATCCACGTGCCTTTCTATTCCATATTCTATTATCAACATCCTATCTAAAAGCTTTGGTTTAGTTCTTGACTTCAAATAGCAGGTCTGTCGTCCTGCATGACCGCATACATCCATAAGGTGTCGCCGGCGTTGATCTCGTTGCCTGCTTTCTTCACGGTGACATCGAACGTCCAGTAAGCGCACGATTTCCGGGCAAGCTGGTGATGGATGGTCAGGCATTTGTCGCTCTCCTTGCCGTCGGCGATGAGATCCTGCGTCCGGCCTTCATTCGTCACCTTAAACGACCAGATCTGTGCCTGGGGTCGGTAGGTGCAGTCCGCATAGGAAGAGAAAGTGGCTCCTTCTGTGGTAGCAGTTGCATCCACCTTCACACGGTCTCCGTAAAGAAGGGAATCCGTTAGGCCTTCCGGCAGGTCGAAGCCTACCGTTGCTTTGCCCTTGCTGTTCGTGGTAACCGATTCGCCGACGTTTTGCCCGTTGATGGAAAGCTGTGCGGTTGCGCCCGGACTTGCATAGACGATGGCGTTATTGCCCTTCTGGCCCACATAGCAGGACGGCACCTCAACGCTCATCCCAAGGGATGCGAACGAAAGATTGCCCGCAGGCACCGTGGCCCCAGAAGCCGAAAGGGAGAATGGCATCGAATATACCCGTTCCTTCGTCGGTGTCAATGCGATGGATATCACCCCGGAGGTGGCACCAGAAGGGATCTTCACGGAAAGAGCGCCTTCTCTCGATGTGCATTCGAGGGTCTCGCCCGTATCCAACGCGGCTGATGCGTCGCTGTAATCGTTTCGGGGAATGTCAAACGTGAGGGTCGCATCCATGGATCGGTCGAATTCGTAGCTGATCTGAAAGATTGCTTCGCAGTCGACGACAACGGAGCTTTGAGGCATCTTCGCAGTGACGGACTTCACGCCGATCGATGCCAGGGCATCCTCCGCCTTGAAATCGGGAACGCTAAGCGCAAGTGCGCTGGTAGCTTCGTCTTCGATGCGAATGTCCCCACTGGCATAGGGAAGCGCGAGTCGCTTGATCACGCCTAGGTGAGAGGCGCTTACATTCAGTGAGGGCTTGAATGCCACTATCGTGTAATCGCCTGCCTTCAGTTTGCCGGTATCGAAATGCCAGGCGGGATTCTCTTGGCCGTCAGGCCAATACACGCTTGCGTAGCCGTCCAGGATGCATCGGGAATTGTCAGCGGTACCGTCGAACACCAGCACGCGGCTCGTCCCTTCGAAGGCGGCGTTGAGCGAGATGGTCGCACTGCCCCAGCGCGGAAGGACGGCGGCGAACTCTCCCGCTTCTTCGTTGAAAGTTGCAGTTGCAGGGGAAAGAGCGAGCGACTCTGCAGGGGTCACTTCAAGGGAAAGCTCGGCGAGGGCGGCAGGATCGTTGGCGAGCGATTCGGACAAGATGAGTTGACCGCGCTGCACCAAGTAATCGTCGGTGGCGCTCTCACCCGTCAGGTTTTTCCCTGGCTTGAGCTCTGCGCCGTTGCGCTTCAACGTAAACGAAAGGCTGTTCCAATTGGATACGGGAGCATATTCGGGATTGCCGCCGGTATCGCTGCTTCCCGTTTTGCATCGCAGGCTTATGGGATAGACCCGCTGAACCGCCAGTTTCGAAAAACCGGTTATCGTGCCCGCGTCCCAATCGCCCGTCATCTGTCCAGCGGGACGCAGCAGCTCCTTGTCGTAATACCCTGGCATCGTTATGGTGATGAGCGTTTCTACAGCAGGTTTTAAGCCTTCTGCCGTGAAGGCGCCGTCATCCGCAACGTTTGCTTGATAGGTGGAATCACCCTGCTGCACGATAACCTTCACGTCGGTTGTCGCGACACCCTCGGGAAGGTCGAGTTTACCCGTGACCTTCACGGTATTGACGTCGTCGTCGAGCCAAACCCAATTGATTCCTTTTCCTTTCTCTAGCTGTGAGAGCTTCCAGGGGTCTGACTCCGTTCCGTCTGTGCGCTTCTTGTAGGCATAGACAGTGGATCCATCATCGCAGGGTGCGTATAAGCTGTCTTCGTCATAGACACCATTGCGCGCGAGGCACACATCCGGGTTGTCGATGCGCAATTTGACGGCACCGCATGAGCAGAATGCCGAGTAGAGGTACTTGAGAGATGACGGCAACACGATAAGCGCCTGCGAGGAAAGCCCTGTGCAGTCGGTAAATGCATCGTAGAGGCACTCTATGCCGCTGCCGTCTGGGGAAGTCTCAAATGCAACGGAGGTAAGGTCACCTTTCCTACCTGCCGTGAAGGCGCCCTCTTCGATCTCCTTGACGAAGCTGGGGAATGTGACACTTTTAAGATGTTGGTAGTTGAATGCAAACATAGGGATATAGACGTCGTAGCTTCCGTCGAGCACAGCTGCTATGTCCATCGATTCAAGGCCGCCGTCCCCATAGAGCATGACCACGTCGCGGGTTTGCCCATCGACCGTATGCTCATAGCCCTTGTTGAGATAGGCATACACTTCGGCATCATGCAGTGGGTCCGGCGCTTGCCAGCCGCAATCGAACGACCAGCCCAGATCGTTCCAGTAGCCGTTGTCCTGCACGAGCGTTCCTACCCACATCTTCTTACCGGAGCAAGAGGCGGACGTCTTCCATAGGAGCGACTTGTCCAACTCGGGGTAGTTTTCGCATTCATAGTTGTCCAGCGTGGCAAGGTTCTGGGCATCCACGCCGCTCGCAAACGGGTTGGGGCCTGGTTCTGTGGACGCTTCTGTGACTGGCTGGCTATCTTCGGCGCCTTCTGCCACATCAGCATCATCCGAAGAGACAGTAGACCGGTCCTCCGGAACCTCTTCGTCGGAAACGGATGCGCCATCAAGCAATATGTTGCTGGAGACTGAAAGCGCATCATCGGGCACATCGACTTCAGAATCGCTCACAGGGAGCAGTGCCGCCTGAACGTCTTCGCTCGCGACTGCGTCCACCCGACTTGAATCTTCGGCAAATCCGACGATGGGACACATGGTCACAACCAGTGCCAAGGAGAGTGCGACGGCACAAGCTTTTGCAAGAGGAGATTTTGCTGTCTTGTCTTTTCTGGGCATGGTGTTTTCTATCTTTCTCTTGGTGAGGGATCCCGTTCATTCTCCGAAATCGAGGAACGAGGCACAATAGAGTTGCCAGGTTCGGCAATTGCCAAAACGGAAATCGTACGCTAGGGGGCGCATTTCCTGAGTACCATAGTCATTGCAACCTGCAAGCAACGAGAAAGCGCGAAATGAAGTTTCACGAACAACTGAATGCATATATCGAGCAGATCGACTGCATGGCGAAAGAGGTGAGCGAGCAGTCGGGAGTATCCGCCGCCACTCTGAGCCGATATCGTACGGGGTCGAGGCTCCCCGATACGGAATCCGACGCCTTTGAGAATCTCTGCTCTGCGATCGCCGAGCTGGCACGGCAGAAGCAGCTTGGCGATATAACCGCGGAATCAGTGCGTGAGCAGTTCATGCAGTCATCCGACCTTCGCCCCCGCGACGCCGATCGGCTCCTCGAGAACTTCGACCTCCTCCTTGCAACGCTCGATGTGGGCATCAACAGGCTAAGCCGCAGCATCAACTACGACGTCTCCACGATATTCCGCTTCCGAAACGGCTCGCGCCGCCCATCGGATCCCGAGAAGTTCGCATCGTCCGTTGCGGAATACGTGGCGCGCGAATTGGATTCTGTTCGCGACAGAGCTGCGCTGGCGCATCTAATCGGCTGCGCAGAAGACGAGCTTGCGGATAGCTCCGTTCGGTACGAAAGGCTGATGTCGTGGCTGTTCGGCGATCACGACCATAGGGATCACCCTGTGTCGGGCTTCCTGTTCAAACTCGACGAGTTCAACTTGAACGACTACATCAAGGTCATCCACTTCGATGATCTGAAGGTTCCTTCCGCGCCATTCCAGATACCCAACTCGAAGACGTACTTCGGCCTGGATCAGATGATGGAAAGCGAGCTTGATTTCCTGAAGGCTACCGTACTCTCAAAATCGACCGAGCCTGTGATCATGTACAGCGACATGCCCATGGCCGAGATGGCCAAAGACCCCGAGTTTCCGAAGAAGTGGATGTTCGGCATGGCCATGATGCTGAAAAAGGGGCTTCATCTCAATCAGATCCATGACCTGAACCGGTCCTTCGAGGATATGATGCTGGGACTTGAGAGCTGGATCCCCATGTACATGACGGGTCAGGTCTCCCCGTTCTATCTCAAGGAGCCGTCGAACAGCGTGTTTCTGCACCTCCTGAAGGTATCCGGAGCCGCTGCCCTTTACGGTGAGGCCATTGCGGGCCACCATGCCGAGGGAAGATACTATTTGACCAAATCAAGGAAGGAGTTGGGGTACTATACGGCGCGGGCCCAGGAGCTGCTGAGCGCTGCGCGACCTTTGATGGATATCTACCGCATCGACAACAAGAACGAGTTCAACGCTTTTTTACAGGCGGATTCAGAAGCAATCGGGAAGCGCAAGAGCATCCTCTCTTCGCTGCCGCTTTACACCATCGATGCGTCCCTTCTGGTGGAGATGCTTGCAAGGTCTGGATTCGATGGAGAAGAGGCGGCCGGCATCGTCGATGCCGCCAACTCGGCACGTCAGCGCGTCCTGCATATCCTTGAGACTAGCGAGATTCATGTAAAGATACCGTTGCTTACCAGAGAGGAGTTCGAGGCCTATCCATTGAACCTCGACCTTTCGAACGCATTCTGCGAGCGGAGCGTTGCATATACATATGAGCAGTACCTTGCGCACATGGAGGATACCGACCGTTTCGCGGCAGATCATCCCCTCTATTTGATAGAGAAGGCTTCTTCGCAGACGTTCAGGAACCTACAGATCAGCATTCACGAAGGCAGGTGGGCTATGGTGTCGAAAGAGCTTGTACCATCAATACACTTCGTCATACACCACCCAAAACTAAGACGTGCGATAGAGGAGTTTATTCCGCCTGTGGCCGAGAAATAGCCTCTGCCGCTGTTGTCTGAAGCAAATCGCGCAAACTGCTGGCAGGACTGCCATTATGTTCATCGATTATGAGGCTATCGTCCTTTCGCCATATGGCCTCAATCTTGCTATTGTTTGCGTCTATATCATCAGAATCAGGAGCCTGGTAATCGGAAAGCCCGCATGACATTAGAACACATCTAATGTCATTACAGTTGCCTTATTGAGTATTGCGGCATCCTCGGGTGGTGATTCCGCAATGCGTCAGTGCGCAAATCCATTGGCCATCGGTGCGCGCTTGCGCCGACAATCGGGCTGGGAGTCATTCTGCTCCCAGCCCTTTTTCGAGCTTTCAGTCGCTCGACTTCCGCGGTCTTCGCGCTAGATTATGCCGGACATCCTCTTCCTCATGGATTCGGTGCCCTCGATGTGCATCACGTGCGAGTTGAACACCAGCCTGTCCACGACGGCGTCTGCCATGGCGTTGTCGCCGAGCTTCGCGCGCCATCCGGAGGGCGCGAACTGCGAGCATAGAATGAGCGATCCCTTCCTGTGCCTTGCCTCCACTATCTCCAGAACTTCCCTGGTCTGAGATGGAGATATCGTCTCCAGCAGCCAGTCGTCGACGATCAGCAAATCGCAGGCGATGTACCGCTTTCTCATCTTCGCCCACGTCTCGCCTTTTGCGATGCACAGCGTATCCAGCAGTTCCGGCAGCCGCACGTACCTCACTGTCTTGAACGCATTGCAGGCAGCCACTCCCAAAGCGCATGCCATCCACGACTTCCCCGCACCTGAAGCGCCCGTGATTATGAGGTTTCTGGCCGCGTCCACCCATGTGCAGTTCGACAGCTCCATCACCTTGGCGCGATCGAGCGCACGGTCGGGATCGTAGCGGACATCGCACACGTTGGCATCGGGATCGCAGAAGGCCGCCTGGCGCAGGAGCCTCGTCCGCTTGTTGGCGCGCCTTGCGTCCCATTCGGCGTCGACCAGCATCGCGAGCCTGTCGTCGAAGGGCATCTCGGCCACGCCGATCGACTCCTCCTGCTCGCGGTACGCCCTTGCCATCACCGACATCCTCATCTGGTAGAGCTTGTCCATCGTCGCTTCGTTTGCCATCTTAGCCGAACCTCCTATCGGTCGCATCCGTCGAACTCGTCGTAGCAGTCGTCGGGCCTTCGGTAGGCGCCCGCATCCGGATCGGGGGCGGTCTCGGCCGCTATCTTCTGGAGCGCCGTCTTCACTGTCTTGTAGCTGGGGCGCGCCGTCCAGGTGAGCGCCTTTGCGCACGCCCTTTCCAGGAGCGCGTCCCCGTGCTTGTCGGCAAGGCCGAGAAGCGCCCGCGCTGAGCGGTAGGCCTGCTGCTCGACCTTGCGCGACTTGAGTATCCCGTCCACGACGGCGAGGATGGCCTCCCCCTTCCCCGCCGCCCAGCTGCGGAACCTGTCCCCGCTCCACGCCGTCCATTCCCTGTGGGAGTCGGGCATATGGGCGGGATCTGTGACATAGGCGCCGGCGGGAGATGTCGAGCGCCTGTGCATGGCGATGCGCTCCCCGTCGCAGATGACGGCCACCGTCGTTCTAGTGGCGACGATGCCCACCTCGCGCCGCACGTAGGCGGCTGGCACCGAGTAGTAGCGCTTGTCAAAGGAGACATGGTAGTTAAACTGGACGGTGGCGGTCTTCCTGACCGTCATCTCGTAATGGGTCGGCGGCAGGGGCTGCAAGCGGTCCTTCTCCCGCCCGAGGAAGGCCTCGCGCCTGCTGCCGGCCCGCTTCTGGAAGGGCGCGGAGTTGATGGAATCCACGGCCTCGTCGATTGCCGCAGCGAGTTCCGCGATGCCGATGAACACTCGGTCGCGCATGGCGGCGATGACCTTTCGCTCCACCACGCCAACGCTCATCTCGACAGCGGCCTTGTCCTTTGGCCTGCGAACCCGTGCCGGCACGACAGCCACGCCGTAGTGCTCGCACATGAGCCTGTACTGCTCATTGACGACGAGCTCCTCTACCGTGTTCTTGATGACGCCGGTCTTGCAGTTGTCCGGCACGACGATGGGCGTCGTGCCGCCGAACTCGCGGAAGGCGCGGATGTGCCCGTCGATCCAAGACTCCTCTCCCATGTTTGGATAGGGCCAGGCGAAGATCATCGAGGAGTACGGCAGGCAGGCCACGAACACGTGGGCCTTGCGAATCTCGCCGGTGTCCGGGTCGCAATACGCCGGGCACTTGCCAGCCCAATCGACCTGCATCTCCTCGGCCGGGCGACGGTCGATATGCAAGGTGATGCGGTTCCGCTGCGCCCATTTGCGATGGCGCTGGCAGAAAGCCGAGTACATGAAGGGATCGGCGCCGTGATCGGTGGCCTTCACGCAGTATTCGCTCCAAAGAAGCGTCATCGTGACCCCGGGTTTGCCCATCTCGCGCTCGATCCACTCGTGGTCGATGGCGAACTTCCCGTCATCGCGGGTCTCCTTCGGCGGGTAGAGCACGGCTCTGATTGCCGCATCGTCCATCTCGCCGGGTAGCGGCCACTCAAGCCCCTTGCTCTTAGCGAGCTTCTGGATCAGCTGCACGGTGGATCTCGCGCAGCCGCAGGAGAACGCTATGTTCTCCTGGCTGATCCCGAGATAAGTCAGTCTCAGGATCTCTCGGTACTTGACCATTTTTTCCTCCTAACGTAGAAATGGCCCGGATGCTTTTTGCACCTGGGCCAATCGTAGGAGATTGGAGAGATTAAAGCGCCATCATCGGCGCACACCGACCGATAGCGGACAAGCGCACCGATGGCTCGCGGAATCACGGACTGAAAACGCCGCAATAATCACCTTATTCGTTCGAAAGTAATTGGGCTTCGATGCCAGCCTCTCTGCAAGGTGACGTTAGATGTATTCTAATGTCATTCCAAGGCGGAGGAATACTTCCTATGTTGCATCCTGGGCATCCTCTTTGCTTGGAAGGCGCCTTGCGTAATAGCGGAACACCTCGTCGTAATGGTCTTCCACGAACTTTTCCACCAAAATAGATGTCTCTGTTTTAGTAGTAGCTCGGTTCGCTTTGCTGTAATCTTCATTGTCTTGCTGTGTTTCGCCGTGCGACATTCCTGAACCTCACCTCCTATTACGCATAACGCGAAGAGCGCACCCTATGGGCGGCTCTTTTTCGAAAAATTTTTCATTAGGTCGTGAATCCCAAGATTCGATTAGATGTTCTAGGGCTCTTGGAACGGCGCAGGGAGGCACAACATGTCATAACTGATATGACACGGTTAGCCCTGCGAAGAAGGACATTGAGAAATGCTGGTTATCGACGTCCATTGGGAGTGATTTGGAATCCTCTCGCGTATCAATGCGATGTAATAATTGCTCATTATCACGAGCAACTCCGAACTATGAAATATAATTTTCCAGAAATATGAGTAACTCAAGTTTGGTGAATGGCTATAGTGATTTACGAAATTCTCGGAAGCGCTCAACGATGCGCCAGGCAATTTCGCAGTATATCAAGCCCATCAAACACAGTCAGCAGATGCAGATCCTTGAACAATGCAAGACAAAAGCATATAATCGTCTTACTATTAGTAAAGGAGGTCGGTCCTATGGCAACTGCTTCTGTAACGGTGAGAGTCGACGAAGATACCAAGCGCGCCGCAGCTAACATCGTGGAAGATTTCGGCTTCGATCTCTCATCAGTCACGCGCGCGTTCTACCGTCAGATCGTACGCGAGCAGCGCATTCCCCTCACGCTTGAATATCCAACGCCTAATCTCGAGTCTCGCGAGGCAATAAGGGAAACGAAAGAACTCATCGCATCGGGAGATCCGGGCTACGCCACCGTATCAGAAATGTTCGAGGCGATGGGAGCATAGCGGTGCTGAGAGCCAATTACACCCCGCGCTTCCAGAAAGACGTTAAGCGCCTTAAGAAGAAGCACGTAGCGCTAGATCCTCTGAAAGAAGTCGTGGAATTGGTGGTCGCCGATACCCCAGATAGCCGATCAGAACTTGTTCGCCGGCATAATATGCATCGGCTCAAAGGCGAGTGGTCGGGAAGCATGGAATGCCATGTCGCAAACGCTGGCGACTGGTTGCTTGTTTGGGCGCAGACCGACGATCAGGCGTACTTTCAGAGAACCGGTGGCCACGACGATCTGTTCAGTGGATAGGAAGTGCTTTAGGATTGTGCAATCCACCAGGCAATATTGTTTTTCTGAGCTTACTCAGACCCTGTTCTCGCATTTTTCTGAACCGGAATTAACCTCATGTTCACACTTTTCTGAACTTGGAACATTAGCGAGCTAGTGCTATGCTCACTCCCCCTCGCAAACCGGAAAAGCCTCATCGTAGTCGGGGTCGTCCTCGCGGCGCACGAATTCGTAGAGAAGGCGGCGCGTGGCGGGCAGCTCTTTCTTCTTCAGTTGGTGTTCCCACAGCACGAGCACCTTCCAGCCGGCCGCCTCTAGCGCCGCCAGGTTTTGCTCGTCGCGCTCGACGTTGCGGGCGAACTTAGCCTCCCAGTAATCGAGGTTCTTCTTGGGCACCGACAGGCTGCACACGGGACACCGATGCCAGAAGCAGCCGCGGATCTCGATGGCGAGCTTGCGCCCCACGAACGCCACGTCCGGACGCCCGGGCGCTTTCCTCCAATCGCAGCGGTAGCCGGGAAAGCCCATCTCGCGCAGCATGCGGCGCACGAGCACCTCCGGCTTCGTGTCGCGCCGCTTGTTGCCCTGCATCGATTTGTGAGTGGCCGCCGACACAACCCCGAAATCGTAGCGGTTCGTCTTCGATAAGCGCACGCGAGATTCAGCGCCCTCCTCGCCTTCTGCAGAGTCTTCGTCGGCAGCCGCCGCTAAGACTTGCTCCCTCGCCTCGATTGCGCGATCAGTCACGCCGTCGGGAGCATCGCCCGCATCGCCCTGCGCAATCGTCTCTTTCGTTTTCTCTGTTGGCTTTTTCATGGCCGTTATTATAGCGCCTGCGCCTTCCCGCTTGCGGAACCCTGAACACTCCAATTAAGAAAGCGTAAGGTGTGCGTCTTTTTGCAAATGCTGTCACGCGGCGCGCAACCCAAGCGCTACCATGGGAGCCCCCCATCGGCTCGCCAGTCGCAACTGGCGCATTCCAGCGGCAATCACACGTCGCCGGAGCCGGCCGCCCCAAAAGCGAACCGAGCCCCAAGCGACAACGCAGCAGCCGAAGGCAAGCCAAACGAAACACCGAACCCAGGAAGGAGGAGGCCCCATGACGAACGCGCCATTCGCGCTCGACCGTCGCGAGTTCATCGCGCTCGCCGGCGGATTGGCCGCCGTGCTCGTCGTCGGCGACGGTGCCTATTTCTCCTCCCGCAGGTCGGCCGCCCACGCCCAGCCTGTACCTTCCGAATCCGGTACCCTGACCCAACCCGAAACGCCGCTTAACGGCACGATCGCCTCACCCAACACAGAGACAGCAGCGGCCGCCACGACCTCTCCCGAGACCGAGTCAGCAACCGCGACCAATACCGAAATGCCTCCGACGACGCTTGAAGACCTACCCTGGAACCTGCGCCTCGTGAACCGCGACCATCCCCTCGCCGCCGACTTCGCGCCTAGCAATCTGGCCGAGTTGCCCGACGCAAGCTGGGTGGAGCCCCACGTCAACCACCGAGTGGATGCCCGCATCGTCGAAGATCTCACAGCCATGCTCACGGCTGCCGAAGCCGCCGGCACACATCCCATCATCTGCTCCTCTTTCCGCACCTACGACTACCAGGAGAATCTCTTCGAAAACCGCATCGAGCGAGCCGAGCGCGAGGAGCATCTGGAAGGCACCGAAGCCGAGGAGGCCGCCGCATTCTGGGTTGCCCCACCGGGCGCCAGCGAGCACCAAACCGGTCTCGCCGTCGACATCGTGGACGCTGACTACCTGGAACTGGACGAAGGCCAGGAAGAGACGGCCACCCAGCAATGGCTCATGATCCATTGCGCCGAATACGGCTTCATCCTGCGCTACCCCACGGACAAAAGCGCCACAACCGGCATCGGCTACGAGCCCTGGCACTACCGCTACGTCGGCAAGGAGGCCGCCTCCGCCATAACGCAAAGCAGCCTCTGCCTCGAAGAATGGCTCGTCGAAACGTACCACATCCAGGCCTAAAACCACCCCTCCCCCTCCCGCAGCTGCACCCTCCCGCAGCTGCACCCTTCCGCAGCCGCCCTCTCCGAAACCTGCTCCCTTCAAGGCCGCGAAACAAAAATTCCGAGCCGTCCCACAAGAAAGGCGGCCCTAAGGCCGCCTTTTGCAAGGAGTGGGTATCGCAAGAACTTACAGCATCCAAGGCTGAATGATCGTGATCGGCACCGCCGCGCTCACGATGAGCAGACGCAGCATGAAGCCGCCGACGAGCACGCCCGCGTCCGATAGCGCGCTGATCATCTGGCCCGTGCGCGAGGTCTCGAACTCGTGCTTGGCCAGCCACAGCATCCAGCACTCCAGAATCGTCGGGAGCACCAGGCCCACGATGACGAACAAGAGCCAGAACGCGACGGCCCAATTGCCCGCCACCAGCGACATCACGCTCTCCCAGCCGGCGGGGCTGGGGTTGAACGCCGTGATGAACAGCAGCGCGGCAACCAGCACGAACTCGATGACGGGCAGCCAGAAGTGGAACTTCTTCATGACGACCACCTCGTTGAACTCGTCAGGCGCGTAGAACACGCCGACGAGCAGCACCGCGGCCATGCCGGTGGACACGGCGGACACCAGGAACAGAATCGGCAGAAGCGCGCTGTTCCACAGGGGGAATCCCTGGCACACGCCAAGCAGGCAGCCGGTGTAAATGGCGACGCACAGGCCCATGACGAGCCCCACGCAATCGAGCCACATCGGCACCTCGCGCTTCATCAAATCAAGCACGAGCACGATGAGCGCGACGACCACGAACACCGCCAGAAACACCACGCCCCAGGTCATTACCGATCCGAAGTTCGTAAGCAGAAGCGCGAAGCGCAGCGGATGGGCAAAGCCCGCGGCAGCGTCGAACATCAACAAGCACAGACCGATGATGACCACGATCGGCGCGATGAGGCGACCGACGCGCATGAGGCGCTTGCAATCCGGATGGCGGTAGCGGACGAACACCGCCGTTGCGAACGCGCCGCCGCCCAAGCCGGCCAGGAAGAGGTACCACGCGATGATGGCGCCCCAAATGGGTTCGTAGATCATGTCAATCACCTCACGTAATAGATCTTGGCGCGGGTCAGATCGCCGGCGATGGGGGCCGCACCCGTACGCGCGATTTCCTTGGAAATCTCGCTGTCGGAATCGTCCAGATCCCCGAAGATGCGAGCACCGGTCAGGCAGGCATCGACGCACGAGCACATCTTCGTGCCGTTCTCATAGGAAGAAAGCGTGCAGAAGCGGCACTTGTCCACCTCGCCCGTCTTCGAATTGCGCGTACGCACCTGATAGGGGCAGGCGGCCATGCAGTACAGACAACCGATGCACCGGCCGTGATCCACTTCGACGATGCCGTCGGAGCCCATGTGCGCGGCTCCGGTGGGGCACACGCTCGCGCACGGCGCGTCCTCGCAGTGCATGCACTGCAGCGGGATGTGCTCCACGGTCACGTTGGGGTACTTGCCCACTTCACGCTCTTCAAAGCGGATGAACGACTCATCGGGAAGCAGGTCGTTCTGGCGCTGGCAGGCCGTGCGGCAGGCATAGCAGCCAATGCACTTCTTGGTATTGATGAGCATTCCGTAGCGTGCCATCATTCACCTACTTTCTGCACGGAAACCAACGTTTCCTGGGTCATGGCCGAGCCATAGGCCGGTTCCATGTGGAAGGGAACGAAGTCCATGAAGTTCAAGCCCACGCCGTAAGCCGTGTGCTGATCGGGGGATTTGCAGCCATAATGGGAGGGCATGTAGATGGCCGTCGGGTTGATGCGCTCGGTCACCTTCACCTTGATGGGGCCCTCGGCCATCGTGTTCGACAGAATGACCTCGTCGCCGTCCGCGATGCCCAAGCGTTCGGCCACCTCGGCGTTGATCCAAATGCGGTCGAGGCCGTAGGACTTCGTGATGTCCATCAAAGGCTCGCAGTTGGCGGTCTGCGTATGCGTGTGGATGGCCTGCTTGCCGCCGATGAGGCGGAACTCGCCGACGGTCTCGTTCGGCATCACCTGGGGCTCGACCCACACCGGGCACGCGGACAGCCCAGCTGCCTCGCACGCCTCGCTCGTAAACTGGATCTTGCCCGTCGGGGTCTTCCACTCGGGAACCTTGCCGTAGGCATAGGCCTTCTCGGGGAACGAGATCGTGCCGACCTGCCGCAGCTCATCGAGGCTCGTGCCCACGCTGCGCAGCTGCGCGTCGGCCAGCTCGTCAACGGTGAACGGGAAGTACTGCCCCACGCCGCACGCCTCGGCCAGCTGGGTGAAGATCACATCGGCCGGACGCGTGTTGGGGTGAATCACCTCGAGCACCTGATCGCGCAGGGAAACGACCGGCACGCGTCCGCCCACGAACTCGGGCAGCTCGCGACGCTCCAGGTAGCTGCACTCGGGCAGCACGTAGTCGGCCAGCATCGCGGTTTCCGACATCTGCACGTCGACGACGACCATCAGATCGAGGTTCGCAAAGTCCTCCGCCAGCTGGGCGGGGTTGGAATAGCCGGCCGCCATGTTCGAGTTGTAGAAGAACAGGCCCTTGACCTTGCCCTCCTTCGCCATCTCGGCGACGTAGAGGTTAGTGCCCATGGAAGAGAGCGCCAGCGGGTACTCCTCGGCGCCCCACATCTTCGCCTCGACCTTCGGCACCTCGGGGAACTTCGCCGGATCGAGATCGCCCGCCTTCACGCTGGGGAGGAACAGCGCCCCGCCGGGCTGGTTCCAACAGCCCAGAAGTGTGTTGAACAAGCAGAGAGCGCGCGCCGTCTCGCCCGAGTTCGCGTACGAGCACCCGAAGGCACCGCGCCAGCTCGGCTCGATGGAGGCCGCGGGGGCCGCCTCGGCGAACTCGAGCGCCAGCCGCTCGATATCGGCAGCGGGAATGCCCGTGATGCCCTCGGCCCATTCCGGCGTGTAGCCCGCAATGGCGCTCGCCCACTCGTCGAATCCGACACTGTTGGCCGCCACGTACTCGGCATCGTAGAGATCGCGATTAATAAGCACGTTGGACATGGCCAAGATGAGCGCCAGGTCGGTGCCAGGGTTGATGGGCACCCACTCGTCAGCGAAAGCGATGCTGTTGTTCAGGCGCGGATCCACCAGCACGATGTGCGCGCCGTTCTCGTGCGCCTGCTGCAGCGCGGCCACCGAGCTGGGCCGGATGGCGTCGGCATAGCTGCGGCCGATGAACATCGTCATTTTCGAGTTGGCCACATCCGATTCGAAGTTGGCGGCGCCGATGGCCTGCGTGAACCCGGACTCCTTGGAGAGGTTGCAGGCGGCGCCGTGCGTGTACACGTTGGGGCTGCCGAGCGCGTTCATGAAGCGCTTCGTGTAGTACTTGCCCGACGGGCGCGGATCCTGCACCATGGCAAGCGCCTCGGGGCCGTACTGCGCGATGATATCGTTCACCTTCTGGCCGATCTCGCTGAGCGCCTGATCCCATCCTATTACTTCGAATTCGCCGTTTTCGTTCTTCTTCATCGGGTCGGTGAGCCGATCGGGCGAATAGGCGATCTGGGAATAGCCGTACCCGCGCGCGCACAACTTGCCCTGCGCGTTCGGATGGGCCTCGTCCCCAATGAGCTTCGTGAGCTCGCCGTCTACGACGTAGGCGTAATAACCGCACTTGCTCGAGCAGGAATTGCACAGCGAGTGCACCACTTCGGTTCGCTTATCCGTCTCGGCATCAGCATCGGCTTCGCCGCGAACCGACAAGCTCACAAGGCCCGCGCCGGCGGCCACGGCAGCCACCCCGGCGCTTCCAACTAAAAAGCTGCGCCGTGTTAAAGCGTGTCCTGACATAATGGTCCTTCTCTCTATCGTTTAAGCCTCGACGATGGTGGCCGTGGAAACCACGCCCTCGTCGATGGCCTTCTGGGCAATATCCTCCCAATCGATGAACTTGATGGCGCCGTTGGGGCACTGCTCGGCGCAGCGACCGCAGGAGATGCACTTGGTCGATGTGCCGGTCTGGGCGTTGATGTGGGGCATGTTCCACGGGCAGGCGGCAGAGCACATGCCGCAGCCGATGCACACGTCCTCGTCGACAACGCGAGCGCCGGTTTCCTCGTCGGAGTGAATGGCATGGACGGGGCAGTACTTGGCGCATTGCGGATCGGCGCACTGCTTGCAGGAGGCTACCGTGAACTGGCAGTTGCCGAAGATGCCGTCGTTGGTATCGACGCCGGAGCCGAAGTTGTAGTTGTCCCACACGCGCACACGCGCGATGGACTGCTGGGCGGCGCCGTCATTCTTCAGGGTGCACATCATCTCGCAGCGCTGGCAGCCGGAGCAGCGAGCGCGGTCGGTGACGATCATTTTCGTAGGAGTGGTACGCAGCTCGATGCGACCCGAGGCAATGGAGGCGGTGGTCACGCCCCAGGAGGCGAGCACGCCGCCGACCACCAGGCCGGCAACGCCGCAACCGGTCATGGCGAGCACGGTGCGACGGGTAAAGAAGGGCTGCTTCTTCTCGGAGGCCGGCGCAGAGCCGGGCTCGGTAGCGGACACCGGGGCCGCGGGCGGCTGCTCGGTGGCCACGGTTTCATTTTTCTGGGTGTCAGACATTTGAACTCCCCCTTGTAACTTCATGCTTGTCTCAGAGAGAACTCAAGATCGCGACGCCACGCAACAGAGGGCATCATAGTCATGAATGAAGAAGCTGTGTACCCTCTTTGAGGGGGATTACCGAACGTTTGATTTCTCCTCACCCGGCCGTAGAGGAGCCGTCATGTTTCCGTTGAAAAAGATCCCCTCATTGAGGGGAGGGGGTAAAAATTGCCCTCCCTTATACTTCTACGCGACGATTACTCCAGATCGACGACTGGTACCACGCAACATGAGTACACGAAGAGATTTGGAGCTTCATCATGGCTGATTCAAAATTGGATCCCAACAAGTCCTATGGCTGGACCGGTAAGATCCTCCGCGTCAACCTGACCGACAAAACCGTTTCTGTCTCGCCCACCGACCCTTATAAAGAGTATTTGGGCGGCATGGGAATAGCCAACAAGATCATGTACGACGAAGTGCCCGCCGGCACCGATCCGCTCTCCCCAGAGAACAAGATCGTGTTCGCCGTCGGCCCTCTGACCGCCACCGGTGTCCCCCTGGCGGGCCGCACCACCATCGCCTCTCTTTCCACCTATACCACCGATCATCAAGTTGTTGACGCCCACACCGGCGGCATGATCGGTGCGGCCATCAAGAAGGCCGGCTGGGATGCCATCGTCATCGAGGGCGCTTCCGACGAACCGGTTTACCTGAAGATCGACGATGACGACATTGAGATCAAGCCCGCCGATCAAGTGTGGGGCCAGGGCACCCGCGCCACCACCGAGGCGCTCTCGCGCAAGGAGGGCACCGACTTCTGCGTGGCCACCATCGGCCCTGCCGGCGAGAACCTGCTGCCCTACGCCTGCATCATCAATTCCCGCAACCATTCCGCCGGCGCTGGAGCCGCCGCCGTCATGGGCTCGAAGAAATTGAAGGCGCTCGTCGTGCGCGGTAGCCAGCCCATCTACGTGGCCGACCCGCAAGAGGTGGCCGACCTGTCCGACTACATGCTGCGCGAGATCGTCGGCTCCAACAACAACCACGTCGTACCTTCCACCCAGCAGGAGTGGGCCGAGTACTTCGACAAGGGCAGCCGCTGGACGGCCCAGAAGGGACTGACCTGGGCGCTGGCCGAAGGCGGCCCCATCGACACCGGCGAGCCGAAGCCCGGCGAGATCAACACCGTGGGCTACCGCTGCATGAAGGCCTTCAAAGACGAAGGCCCAGAGGCCGAGAAGTACACCATCAAGATGGACGGCTGCCACAGTTGCCCCATCCATTGCTACTCCGACTTGCGCGTGCCGGCCTCGGCGGCCAACGGCGGCTACGAGATCACGGGCAACACCTGCGTGCCGAACTTCCCGTTCACCAACTACATGATCAAGATTTTAGGCGACAACACTTCCGTTGAAGCCGGCAGTGAAGACGCCCTCATCTGGGATCAGGTATTCGGCTCCACCATGGACGATTTGGGCCTGTGGTGCAACTACGGGCAGATCTACCGCGACATCGCCCACTGCTATGCTACGGGCCTGCTCCAGAAGGTGCTGCCCCCCGAGGAGTACGCGGAAATCAATTGGGAGGGCTTCAAGAATAACGACCCCTCCATGGTGCCGCCCCTTCTGGCGAAGATCGCCGCCAACGACTCGGAGATCGCCTACATCGGCCACGGCCCCATCGTCTGGACCGAGCGTTGGAACGATCCAGACTGGTGGAACACCCCCGCTTCCACGCTCATCAACGTGCGCGGCTGGCCGGTGCACCATGCCCATGAGTGCTTCGGACAGGTGGGCCTGCTCTATAACATGGTCTTCAACCGCGACGACATGATCCACTCTGCCGTGAACTTCCAGGGCTGCGGCTTGCCCTTCGAGCTTAAGCAGCAGATCGCGGCCGAAGTGTGGGGCGATGCGAGCGCCATCGATCCGGACAAGAACTACACCCCCATGAATGAGTATAAAGCGAACTTCGCCTGGTGGTCCATCGTCACCGACGTGCTGCACGACTCGCTCACGCTGTGCAACTGGGTATGGCCCATGACGATGAGCCCCACGAAGGCTCGCGACTATCGCGGCGACCTGGATCTGGAGGCCAAATTCATGAAGGCCGTCACCGGCGAAGACGTGACGACGGAAGACCTGTACAAGATGGGTGCGAAAATCACCACGCTACAGAGAGCCAACACCGCGCGCGGCATGGTGGGCGCCAACGGGCAAATGGGTACCAATGACTTCCGCAACGTGCACGACGTCGTTACCGAGTGGCCCTTCACCATGGATCCGGACATCGAAGTGTTCACCGAAGGCACCAACAAGATGGACAAAGAGGATTTCCAAACGGCCCTCACCATGATGTACGAATGCTTTGGCTGGGATCCCGAGCTGGGTTGCCCGACGGCCGAGTGCCTGGACTACTACGACATGCCCGACGTGAAGGAAGACCTCGCCGCCCTCGGCCTGCTTCCCGACGCCTAGGGAGATGCGCAGAGCGAAACCGATCTGCGCTGAAGGCTGATCCGTAGGGGGCGACCTCGGTCGCCCCTCCCAAGCGGCATCACCTCACCTGATAGCCGACCCCTTCTAACGCGAGCTCCGAAGGAGCTCCCCCTTCGTGAAAGGAGCCCCCGCAAACCGGTTGCGGGGGCTCCTTTTTTGCACGCACCCGTAGCACGAGGCGTGTTTTTGCCATCAGAGAAGAGCGCCTACGACATTTTTGCCTCTCGGGCTGCGGGTCGTCTTCGCCCGAACAACAAGCCCGATGCCCTGAACAGGTATTTCTTGTTCTTTTGGAAAGTTAGTCGCCTAAAACACCGCAGCCCGACCCACAAAAATGTCCAACTCATCTGAAAAGCGCGACAAAAATACGGGTCGAGCTACGGTTTCGACAGCGCAGCTCACAGACTGAACCGCCGAGACTTGGGCAGGCAAGTCTTACACGTTGCGAATGCGCTCGACGGCGTCCCACTCGGCGAGGGCCTGGGCGCGGCGAGGAGTCAAATACGTCGTGGAATAGAAGTAGACGTCGCCGTTGGAAGCCTCCACGCGCTCGATGTCGTCGGCGCGACCCTGCGCGCGGGCCTCAGCGAAGGCCGCCTCCACCGCTTCGGCCTTCATGCGAAACGGGTCGTTGGCCAAGCTCTCCCGCGCCATGGGGCGGGGGTAGACCGACGACTCCTCGCGCACGCATTCGATGAAGGTGGCCACGGGGTCGTCCTCAGCGGCGAGGAACGCCCAGCGGGCGTAGGCGTCGGTCATGGCCGAATCGTCGTAGAGGTAGTAGCTCTCGGCACCCATGAGCAGGCGGATGTGCGCGAACTCGGGATGCGGGTCTTCCTCGGGAATCTGGTTGGAAGTCTCCTGGGGCGGGGCTGGCGGGTACCCTGATTCGCTCAAACAGTCCTCGCTCTGCGAAACAGCCCACTGGGCTGTTTCGTTCGCTGCGGAACTCGCTCGGTCAGGGCACCCGCCAGCCCCTCGGACGTCTTCTTCTGTCGCGGAGCTCGCCCGATCGACGCACTCAGCCTCTCCGCTCGGCTTCGCCTTCGCCGATCGCTCCGTCCCAACCTCTGCCGCATCCGCTGAGACGGCTTTGCGTTTGAAGGGGGATGCGCCCACGGGGCGGCCGTTGGAAGAGGAGAAGGCGGACTTCACGTGCTTGTTGGCGGCGCGGCGAGGAGCGGCTCCAGCATCGGGACCCTCCACATCGCCCGCATCGCGCGAGCCGTTGGGATCGCCGAATTCCATAAGCGCATCGTAGACTGCCATCTCCAAGTCTTCGGGCGTCATCGACGGGGGCACAAGGCCCGCAGCCTCCCATTCGCAGGGACACGACAGGCGGCTTGCTCGCGAGGCCGCGCGCGCCGCATCAAGCACCGCCGCGATGGCCTCCTCACGCGCCTGCTCGGGATCGAGGGCGTCTTCCGCGCCCACCTCGTCAGACGCTGCAGCCATGGCGGCCCAAGCCTCGCCATGGGGCAGCGCGTCGGCAATGTCCTCGCCCGCCGCCTGGGCTTCCGCCAGCGCGATCACCGCCGCGCGGATCTCGTCTTCCTCGCGCACGGCTACTCACCGTCCATGGCAGCCACGAGCAGGTCGGTGCGGGTGTCGCGCAGCGAGCAATGCTCGCACATCAGGCAGGCGACGCTGTAGGAGTCGCAGGGCACCACCGCATCAAGCTCGGCCAGACCGGCCCCCTCCCGCGCAAGGAAGTCGCCGATGAGCGCCCGCACCGCTTCCACGGAGAACGTCAGTGTGTTCGCCTTCCCGGCGGGAACGCCACCCACGGCCTCCCGCACATCCTCAATGGTGAGCGCCAGCGCCTCGTCGAAAGTGCGCCCCTCGATCATCGAGCAGGTGGCGCTCGCGCACCCCGTCATCGCCAGGCATCCGCGCGTCTTGAAGCCGGCGGCCTCGATGACGCGCGTCTCGGGATTGATGCGTCCGAACAAGCGGAACGCCACCTCGCCGCGCTTCGACTTGCCGACCATCGCCTGGGCGTTCATCCCCTCGGGGCGACCGCCGTTGTGGTAGTCAGCCACAATGGCCAAAAGCTTGTCCGAGTATCCGGCCACTTCGTCGTCCACTTCGGTTTGGTACACATCGGCCGTGCGCAGCAGCACTTTCTGCTTCGGCTCGTGGTAGATATCGCGACCCTCGCTCATGGGCTCCTCCTCTTCTTCGATTGTTCACTTGCAAGATTACCAGAACCCCCTCAATGCCCCTCCCCTCTTTCAGGCGATGTCAGATTGCGGAAACGTAACGGCTCTCTCGGCAGATGCGCCGCAGCCAAGATTCCCCGCGCACAAGCCCGAAAAAGAGCTATGATGGGGAATCGCGGGAAAGCCATGATGGAACATGCATCGGGCGAAAGGGGGATTCATGAGCGTTGTCGTGAGCGGACTTTTGAGTCGCGCAAAGGCATTCTGGCCCATGCTCGCAGGCATCATCTGCGCACGCACAGCTCTCATCGTGGCGTGCTACGGCAGCTACGCCTCCACCGACGACGGCATCTTCACCGACGGCTCCATGTTCGTCACCTGCGCGCTCTTCATCGTGGCGCTGCTCATCTTCTCGCGATCTCGCCGCGAGCTCGGCGCTACCGCCGTGCAATGGATCATGGTGGGGAGCATCATCGTCGCTGCTGGAGCCTCCATGGCCCTCTCCCTGCTCGACAGCGCCGACCAAATCCTTGTGGCCACGGCTTTTGCCCTCAGCATTGCAAACACCCTGGCCCTGTCGCTGTGCATGTTCTACTGGCTGCGCTGCCTGCGCGGCACCGACGAAGTGACGGCCGCCCTGTTCGTGTTCTCGGCCTTCTTCATCAGCGTCGGCATCGTTTACCTACTTTCGTTTCTGCCCACCCGAGCGCAGAACATCATCGGTATGGCGCTCATCGTGGCCCAGTTCGCCTTCCTCGGCCCGGCCGGCCTGCGCGCCGAGCATCCGACGGAGCGGCCGCACCGTCGGGCGCGCACCTTCTTCACCTTCGCCCGCAGCAACATCCAGGACTCCCGATTCCTCGCCGCCTGCGCTGTCGGCATGGCGCTTCTGGGATTCGTCGACGGCTTTCTCCGCGGTTATCCCGACGGCCTGCCCATCCCCTTCACCTGGAGCTCGCGACTGGCCTACGCCTTGTGCTCCATGCTGATATGCGCCCTGCTCATGCTTCTCGTCGTGCGCCGCCGCGAGCGCGTCATGACCGTGGACGCGTTTATCACCATGGCGCTTTTGGCCTCCCTCAGCCTCGTCCTGTTCGGCGCCTTCCCCTACCACTGGGAGATCGGGGCCGTGGCCGTCAACACGCTGAACATCGTCATCTGCGCCTACTGCTGGTACGTCATCATCGCCTTCACCAGCTTCGGAACTCGCGACCCCTATATTTACGCCATGGGCGGCTGGGTGATCTGCTTCGGCTCGCGCTCCCTCGCCCGTATGCTGCTGTACTTCACTTACCCGTTGGCCGGCAACGATCTGCTCATCAACTCGCTTCTCGGGGCTCTTGTCCTCATTTCCACCCAAGTGGTTCTCGTGCAGTTCATGCACGCCGAGCGCGGAGAATCGTCTGCGGAAGCCGATCGCCTGGAGGCCGAGAACGAGCGAGTCATGCGCCAGGCCGAAGCCGATGCGGCCGAGTCGGCGGCGGCGCTGGCCGAAGCTGAGCAAACGCTGCAGAGCGTCGTATTCAACGCCGCGAGACGCGAGGCCACCGCCCAGCAAACAGCCTCCGAGGCTTTGAAGGCCGCCGAGGCGCGCCAGTGCATCCGCTGCAACGAGGAGTGCGCCGCTATCCGGGAGCAGCTTTTCCAGATCGACCCCGCCTCAGCCTCCCCCGGTTCCACGCCCTCGCCTTCCCCCTCGGCGACAATGCCGTCGCCTCTCGGCTCTTCGCCCTCCTCTGCCCTGGAGTCTTCCCTCGCCCCTTCCCCGTCCACCATGGGCGAGCTGTCCGATTCCATGCGTCGCAACGTGGAGCGCATGGGCGAGCATTTCCTGCTCACGAGCCGCGAAATGGACGTGCTCACCCTCTACGCCTTGGGTCACACGCAGAAAAAGGTGGCCGAGGAGCTGTTCATCACCCCCGCCACCGCCCACAGCCACATCAAGCGCATCTACAGCAAGTGCGGCATGCACTCGCGCCAGGAAATCCTCGAGTACCTCAATTCTTACGGAAGCTAGGACGCCCTCATGGAAGAGAAGCAACGTTACCTGCGCTGGCTCGGCATTCTCTGCGTCATCATGGCCGCCTTCTGCCTCGGCGTCTTCGCCATCGGCTACAAAGACCCCAGCGTAGGCCGCGTGGCGACCCTCGCCGGTCTCATCGTCGCCAGCGCCGGCTTCTTCTGGCTCGCTCACCGCAAGCGTAAGTAGAGCCACTTTCTTTGGAAAATGACGAGAAGCGCACCAACCAAATTCCTAAAGCGGTCGGCTTGGATAAATCTGAGAAAACGAGGGTGCGCTATGGCTACGAACTCAATTTGGCTTCGTAGCTCTCCTTCAGGGCTTTGAATGCGGGCATCGAGCGTTCGATGGTGTCGCGGGCGATGCAGTAGGACAGGCGCACCCAGCCGCCGACGCCGAAGCTGTCCGAGGGAACGATGAGCAGCTCGTATTCCTTGGCACAATCGGAAAACGCCTGGGCGTCCTCTTCCAGGGCGCGCACCCACAGGTAGAAGGCGCCGTCCGGCTCCACGTACTCGTAGCCCAGCGCGGAAAGCCCCTCAGTCAGCAGACGGCGGTTCTCCGCGTAGGCGGCCACGTCCGACGGCTCCCCCACGCAGCGAGCCGCCACGCGCTGCAGCAGCACCGGCGCGCACACGTAGCCGAGCGCCCGTCCCGCGCCCGCCACGGCCACCGCCACCGCATCGCCGTCGTCAGCGGCATCGGACACGTACACCCACCCGATGCGCTCGCCGGGAAGCGAGAGCGCCTTGGAATAGGAGTAGCACACAATGGTCCGCGCGTAGATCGACGGCACCCAGGGCACCTCGATGCCGTAGGTGATCTCGCGATAGGGCTCGTCGCTGATGAGGTACAGCGGACGTCCCAGCGCTTCCTCGCGCTCGCGCAGCATGGCCGCCAGGGCCTCAAGGCTCTCGCGGGTGTACACGGCGCCCACCGGGTTATTCGGCGTGTTGATAATCACGGCACTCGTCTTCGGCCCGATGGCCGCGCGCAGCGCCTCGATGTCGGGCTGGAAGCTCGGAACCGCCGCCGGCACCTCCACGATGGTGCAGCCGGCCGCCTCGATCCACGTGCGGTACTCGGGGAAGTACGGTGACACCACGACCACCTCATCACCCGGATGGGTCACAGCGGCAATGGATGAAGCCAAAGCCGCCGCCGCACCGGCCGTCAGGTACAAGTGACCCGACGTCGCCGTCGTGTCGTAGCGCTCAGACAGATACGCCGCAATGGCCTCCTTCACCTCGGGCAGCCCCGCCGCCGGCGAATAGGCGTGAAGGGCCACCGGATCCATATCCAGAAGCTCCAGCATGGTTTCGCGCACCAGCTCGGGCGCCGGCACCGAGGGATTGCCGATCGAGAAATCGAACACGTTCTCGGCACCGATCTCGGCCTTGCGCGCCATCCCGTAGGCAAACAGCTCGCGGATGGCACTCGGCTCATCGCCCAATCCGTACATCTTCTCGTTGATCATGGCAATCCCTTTCGCACGCTCTCGCCAGCCGCAGCGCGCGGGCTGGCCTCAAGGCGGCCCTCAACGCCACCGCCCTCTCAGTTCCCTCTCAGGATACTACAAGGGGCGTCGCATCCAGGCTTGCTTCCGCCGAGCCGACCACGGCGGCCCCCAGCTGGACGATCTTCTCCTGCAAGTCGGGATGAGCGCGGAAGGCGAAGGCGCGCCCCTCCTGCTCCCGCACCAGATACCCCTCGCGTTCGAGCCCCAGGAAATCGGCCCGGGCCGTGCCGTAGGCGATGCGGAATGCACGCTGATGCGGCGCGATGCGCAAAAGAGCTCCCGGCTCGCGGCACAGCGCCACCAAAATAGACTTCTGCCGCGCGTTGATATGGGATTCGAAGATGCGCTCGATCTGCTCGTTCAGCTGCTCGAGATAGGTGATGGATGCCGCCAAGCCCTCCAGCTCGCGCAGGTACAGGCACACGTTCAGCTCGAAATAGGGCGTGAAGTCGAAGCCGAAGCCATAGTCGGTCGACCACGATTCGAACACTGCCTCGTAGCGGGCCGCATCCACCGGTGCCTCCGCCAAGGTCGCATCGAAGCCCTCCGGTATCCAGCTGAGCACGGGAAAGCCCCACTTCAGGGCCAGAATGTTTCGCAGAAGCAGCCCCACGAGCACGTTCAGGCGCGGCAGCACGTTGAAATAACGGAAGAACCAGCTAATATTAAGCAGCCGCAACACGGGGCCGAAACGCATATCGTCCCCCGCCGCGCAGGCCCGCTGGCACACCAGATCCATCAGCACCTGGGATTCCGGAGGCGCCAAGCGCGGATCCAGCGGCGCGAGCACCCGCTCGGGCAGCTCGGACAAATCGACCCCTTCGGAAAGCTCGTAGTACAGCGTCTCGATGAGCCCGTGGGTCACCGCGCGCCGCGCCAAGCTGTCGCAATCGCTCGACAGGCGGAAGTAGTTGGCCACCAGCTGATCGAGGGACGTCAGCGGCGGCGCGCCCGCGAACAGCTCGTGCACCCGCTCCTCGTCCATCGCGATGCCCTCGTCCGCCAGGCCGCGCATCAGCGTGCGCTCGATGAAGCGCGTCACGAAAGGAGAGCCCTGCATGTCCTTGAGCGATCGCGCCAGCGAGGAGTCCTCCTTCGAGCGCACCTCCAGCATCTCGGTGTTGAAGGACAGCGAGCTCGTGGTCACCATCCACATGTCGGCCGTCCGCTCCGGGTCCTCGGGGATGAACACGGCGGCCTGTTTGCGCACGGCGAGCAGGATGCGCCAGATATCCTCCTTCGAGTAGCCCTCGGGAAGATCGTATTCGTCCAAGTCGTCAAAGAGCAGGATGCCCACGTCCACCGCCGTGCGCAGCTCGTAGAATATGGGCAGGCTCATAAAGGCCACCAGCTCGTCCACGGAGAGCCGCTTTGTCACCTTCGTCGACCGAGGCACCGCCTCCGTCTTTCCCCGCATCGCAGACTTCCCCGCCATCGCGCCGCCTTTCCTTGAACTCGCCCTCACGCTCCCATTCTATCAGCTTCGGAGTCTCCTATTATCAAAAGTTGATCTTAAAGATAGTTATAACTGAGAATGTTATTATTATTTTGTACCAAAGTTATTATCAGGAATTTAGATATTGATAATTGAAGAACGGGCCTTTATAGTGAAATCAGCGAATACGCAAGCGACCAGAGGAGGCCCATTATGGGAGACTGGCCCGTCATCATCCGCTAATTCTAGGGCGCTAACCGCCCGAATCCCCTGCGGCTGCCCTCCGCAGGACTCTCTGAGGTGAGAACCCCGCCGCGAAAGCCCTTGAAACGCAGCGGGGTTTCTTGCGTCTTGACACTTGTCAGAGCTTAAAGCCCTCGACAACGTCTATAAGCTCCTGTTGAGAATGAACCCCCAACTTCACGTAGATATTCTTGGTGTGAAAGCGAGCCGTGTTCAGCGATATGACGAGCTTCTCACGAATGACACCCACCGTGCGCCCCTGGGCCAAAAGCGCAAACACCTCTCCCTCCCTCGGCGTGAGTCCATACTCGGCGCCCACCGCTGCGCACTTCTCCTCGGTCGAGGCCACCCCAGCAAACATCCCGGACAGCATCTCCCTACCAGGTCGTGTCGCTTCCGCACCTTCGCCGCAAGCTCCATCGCGGCGCCCACGCACCTCCATCACGGCCGGAGGTCGCAGAGGCTCCGGCGACCGGATGGCCCCGATAGCCTCGACGAAGCTCACATTCTTCAAAACGACGAAGCAGAACGCCACGAACACCATGGCGCTCGCGAAGCTCGTCCACACGAGCGCCTCCTCGGTCCAGCCGAGCAGCGTCATGGCGCTGTTGCCAAGCACAGCACCGACGCCCACCCCCGACCAGTACAACGCCAGCATGAGCGCCGCCGTGGGCAGCGCCGTCACACGGTTGCGCCCGGCGATGCTTCCCACGAGCAGGACAAGCAGCAGGTTGAAGCAGGAGGCCCCGGCGTCAATGAGCGTGTTCGAAGCCGAGGCAACACCCCCCGACACCACCCGATCGCTCGGCTGCAAGAACATGCCGGCGATGATGAGCAAAGCGCACAGGGCAAACAGGCCGTCGGCGTTGGGCATGCGCCCCCGCGCCAGGTACATCACGAGAATCACCGCGAGCGGTATGAAGGCCACCGGCAGGGCCGGCGCGTCGTTGAAGGGGCCGGGCAGCGCTATCACGAGACCTTGGGCGATGCTGAACACGAAGATGGTCACGAACAGCAAATGGCCCGTCGGCAGAAACGACTGGGGATTCGCCACGGCCATCTCGGCCTGCGGCTCAGAACGCGCGGCCTCCTGCAGCGGACGGGCGACAAGCGGCCGCACGCAGAGGAAGAGCACCGCGAAGCAGCCGGCGTTGGCCGCCACGGCGGCCGTCGGCCCAAGCGCGCTCGCCCAGGGCTGCAGCAGGTAGGCGCACAGGCACGCCGTCATGGCCACCACGGGCCGCCGCGCCGCCTCCAACTGCGCGAAGGCCACATAGGCCAGCACGAACAGCCACGCCTCGGCAAGGGAATCCAGCAACGAGCCGGCCAGCAGTAGACCGGGGCTCGCCCAGGCGAAGCCGCAGCTGTCCAGCACAAGATAGCCCGTCACCGACACCAGGGCGATGCCGTTGAACAAGCGCGGATGCAGACATCCGGGGCGATGGCGCGCCACGACCACGAGGGCCGCGAGCACCACGACCCCGAACAGGGTCGCCCATTCGCGCACCCACGGATCAATGGACACCAAGCCCGGGTAAATGCTGCCATTGGTAGCCAGGAAGCTGAACAGGGCACAGGCGATGGCCGCGGCCACCCGCACTGAAGCCGCCATTCGGGCGTTCTCGCCCGATCTTGCAGAGGAAACCCCCGCCTCGCCTGCCGGCCGCACCTCGTCTACCATAGCACCCCTCTTTGTCGCGCGCGCTAATCTGGCCGGCCCATCCTACCACGGAAGCCCCATCTGCGCCCCACATTCTGAATGTGGGATGTCCCACCCTGCAGCTTTTCCGACGAATTGCGAAAAACCGCCCCGACGATGTGGGGCGCCATCGATGCTTGAGCTCTAAGGTAGTAGCCGGAGAGACATCCACCATGCGGTCGGCGCCCGTCGCGGGACCGGCCCCGAACGAAGGAGGGTTCACCATGACCGATTCATCCGGACTTTCCCGCCGCGGCTTTCTGCAGGCCGGCATGCTGGCCGGGGCCGGGGCGCTTGCCGCCGGGGCGCTTGCCGGCTGCGCGCCGCGCCCCCAGGAAACCCCGCACCCCGAAACCGCCTCGCAAGAGGCCCACACCTACTGGCTCGGCGAAGAACCCGCTGTGGCCGATGCCGACATTGTGGCCACCCGCGACACCGACTTCCTCATCATCGGCGCCGGCAACGCCGGTATGATAGCCGCCGGCACCGCGAGCGACCTCGGCCTCGACTTCATCGTAGCCGAGAAGGGCACGAGCGTGGGCGACACCCGCGAGTACGTGGGCGCCATCAACTCCAAGTACGCCCTGGAAGTGGCCGATCCAGTCGATGAGATGAAGGTGCTCAACGAGCTGACGCGCTATGCTTCGGGCCGCGTGGACCAGCGCGTCATCAAGACGTGGCTTCGCGAGGGCAAGGAGATGATCGAGTGGATCACCCCCATCATGGAGGCCAACGGAAAGACCCTCGGCGTCACCCCCATGGAGGCCGATCATCCCGCTGGCGGCACCTACTACTTCGCCCCCACCATCGAGCACTTCTTCAACCCCACTTACGAATACCCCATGCGCAACGACATCCTGGAGTGGCACATCCAGGAGGCCGGGCATGAGATCAGCTACAACTACGATCTCGTGAAGCTCGACCACGACGGCAACCGCGTCACCGGCGCCGTGTTCGCCACGCCCGAGGGCCTCGTGCGCGTAAACGCCGCCAAGGGCACGCTGCTGGCCACCGGCGGCTACGCAGCCAACCCCGAGATGATCCGCGCGAACTTGCCGCTCGTCCCTGCCTGCTGTACCGCCGCTAGCTACTCGCCGCGCTGCGACGGTTACGGCCTGCGGGCAGGACTTTGGGCCGGTGGCATAAAGGACGTGAACGGCGCGCCAGTCATCTTCGATCGCGGCGCCGTGCCCGCCGGCGTGGACTGCGGCTATGTGACCGACGCCGATGGGCGCGAGCACTTCCCCGCCACCCACTACCAGCTCAACATCGGCAGCCAGCCCTTCCTGAAGGTGAACCGCAAGGGCGAGCGCTTCGTGAACGAAAGCCTGCCCTATGACACCCTGTGCAATGCGGCCAGCTACCAGCCCGGCGGCGTATGGTGCCAGATCTTCGACGGCAACGCCGTAGACGACATCCTGCGCTTCGGCACCACGGGCTGCGCCGCCTACACCACCGCCTTCATGCAGATGGGCATGCCGCTCGACGACTTCATCGCCATGGATGGCGGCACAGGTCTCATGCAGAAGGCCGACAGCCTGGACGAGCTGGCCGTGCTGCTCGGCTTTGAAGGCGAAGCGAAACAGCGCCTCATGGACACCATCGCTCACTACAACGACATCGTGGAGTCGGGCGTCGATACCGACTACGGCAAGGAGTCCCACCGCCTCTCGAAGATTATCGAGCCGCCCTTCTACGGCTGCTGGTTCGGGGGTGCGTTGCTTACTACCTTGGACGGCCTGCGCATCAACGAGGACATGCAGGTGCTCACCGCTGACGGCTCGGTGATCGAGGGACTCTATGCCGCCGGCGACGTGTCTGGCTGCTTCTACTCCGACAACTACCCCGAGTACATCGTGGCCTGCGCTTGCGGCCGCACCTGCACCGAGGGCCGTCATGTGGCCCGTCTGCTGGCCGGCGACCTCGCCTAGCCCCTAGCCCACCTGCTGAAAGGAGCGATTACCATGAGCGAAGAGAAGAACCCCACGACGGCCTCGGCCACCGAGCACGACCCCGTTATCGCCGGCACACCCGAGGCCGCCGGCGCCTCCCCTGCCCCCCAGCGCCATGGACGGCGCACCGCCGTGGTGGCGGCCGTGGTGGCGGCCATCCTCGTGGTGGCTGGGGTCGGCATGTGGGTCTGGCACGAGCAGCCCAGCTTCTGCGGCGCCATCTGCCACACCCCCATGGACAACTACTTGACCACCTACGAATCCGACCTAAACAGCCCCGCCACCGACAAGTGGGGCAACGAGGTGGCCGATCCGCACACCATGCTCGCCGCCTATCACGGCAAGCTCGGCAACGACTGCATGGACTGCCACGTGCCCACGCTCAGCGAGCAGATCAGCGAGGGCGCAGCCTGGGTCGCCGGCAACTACAACTTCCCGCTCGTCGAGCGTACCGCCAGCGAGCTAACGAAGGCATCGGGCCGCGACGCCGACGAGCTGTGCCTGAACGAGGCCTGCCACAACCTCACCCGCGACGATCTGTACGAGAAGACCGCTGACATGGGCACCTACAACCCCCATTGGGCCCATCACGAAGAGCTGGAATGCACCACCTGTCACAAGGCCCATCGCGCTTCGGTCATGTACTGCACTCAGTGCCACGCCCAGGCCGAGGTGCCTGAAGGGTGGCTCTCCATGGGCGAATCCAACAACCTCACCGGCGTGAAAGCGTCTGCCGAAAGCTAACCGCCACACGTTGGCCGACTTCCAGAACCGATAGCGCAAAAAGGGCCTCCCGCAGGAGGCCCTTCGTTTGTCGCTGCAAGGCAGCACAAGCTTACTTCACGTCGTCCAGCTTCTTGCCGGAATGATCGTGGGTCATGCACATGGCGATGAACGCGACGACCGCGATGGCCACCATGTACCAGGCCGGCGCGATGGCGTTGCCCGTAAGGTCGATCAACCAGAACGAGATGAACGAGGCCGAGCCGCCGAAGATGGCGTTCGCCAGGTTAAACGAAAGGGCGAAGCCGGAGTAGCGCACGTCGGTCGGGAACGTCTCGGTGAGGTAGCTGGCCAGGGTGCCATCGTTGATGGTGAGCAACAGGCACATGAACAGCTCGACGATCAGAATGACCCAGAAGTTCATCGTGCCGAGCAGCATGAATGCCGGCACCGTGAACAAGATGAAGCCCACACAGGCTCCGATGAGCATCTTCTTGCGGCCCACCTTGTCGGAGATGCGGCCAGACAGGAAGATGAAGGCGATGTAGACGACGAGCACGATGGTAGTGATCGTCGACGCGTCGCTCGGCGGGTAGTTCAACGTCGTCTCCAAGTAGTTCGGAAGATACGTGAGCACCGCGTAGAAGCCCACGGCGTTCAGCACGCAGGCACCGAACGAGATGAGCAGCACCCTGAGATGCTTGGTGAACAGCGTGCGAATGGGATGCTCCACCTTCTCGCCCATTTCCTTCATACGCTCCTGCATCTGGGCGTACACCGGGGAATCCTCCAGATGGGTACGGATGTAGTGGGTGATGTAGCCCAAGGGAAGCGCCAGCCAGAACGGGATGCGCCAGCCCCAGTCGACGACGAAGGACGAATCGGCGCCCCAAACCGTAAACATGAACGTGGCCAGAAGCGAGCCCACGAGCAGGCCTGTTGCCGTGGAGGCCGGCACCATCGAGCAGTAGAACCCGCGATGGTTATGCGGCGCGTACTCCGCGATAAAGGTGGCAGCGCCAGCATACTCGCCCGCCGCCGAGAACGACTGCACCATGCGCAGCAGCAGAAGCAGAAGCGGAGCCCCAACGCCGATGACAGCATAGCCGGGCAAGCAGCCGATCAGGAAGGTCGCGCCGCTCATCAGCAAGATGGACACCGAAAGCGCCCATTTGCGACCCTTCTTGTCGCCCATGTTGCCCCAGAAAATCGCGCCGACGGGACGCACGAGGAACGAGAGCGCGAACACGCCGAAGGTGCTCATCACGGCCACGGCACGATCTTCCGCCGGGAAGAACACCATGGCGATAACGGTCGCCAAATAGGAGTAGCTCGCGTAGTCGAACCATTCGATGAAGTTACCGAGGAAGGAAGACCCCGTCACCTTGCGCAGAACGGCGTGCTTCTCTGCTTCGGTCGCTTCAGCGTACGTCGTTGCCGGCTGTACCGCTTCGTTGGTGCTAGATGCCATAGCAATCACCCAACCCCAAGCCCTCTGTTGTGAAAGTTCCGGTCATGGCTTCTCCTTTCAATAAGGCCCTGACTTAAGTGTTTACCTTACCATAGGAATCATTTTATGCAGACGGGAATGGCGAAATAGTTAGTCGCACAAATCCCCTTTTTCAGTCGTGACCTGGAATCATGGCCAATAGAGTAGGGAGCTTGATTCAACTTCCAGCGACAAGCGCGCAAAAAAGGAGCCCACCGAAGCGGGCTCCTTTCGCAAACGCATCGCGTGAGCTGTGAGTGGGATTTACTTCCACATCTCGGGGCGCACGAGGGTGGGATCCTCGACGCGGTTCGGGAAGTAGTCGAGGCACTCGCCCTCGCGGTAGACGTCGGCGGTGGAGCAGTGCAGGCCGCCGCCGAACGGGTAGGCGTCGCGCAGGTCGCAGGGGATGACGTTCATGCCCAGCTTGTCCATCTGCTCCTGCTGGTAGACCTCGGAGGCCTCCACGATTACGGTCTTCGGGTCGAGGACCAGGCAGTTCATGGACAGCCACACGGAGGAGTAGCACAGCGCCGGCGGCTCGGTGTGCGCGGGCTGGGCGGCCTCGACGATCTGCCAGTCGTTGGCCTCGAAGATGGCGCGCTGCGGCTCGGGCA
>NZ_WPOO01000025.1:0-31496 GCF_009755265.1 Adlercreutzia rubneri
GGGTGTGGGGAGGGGGAAACCCGGAAAACGCCCTGGTTGCAACATATGCTGGATCAGGGCGCACGTCCCCCTTGGCCTGTCGGTGGGCCTCAGCGCTCGCGGGCGCGCTTCCTCTCGTGGCGCTCTAAGAGCTCGAGCGCCTTGACTATGCGGGCCTCCACGGTCTCCCTGCTCGTGCCGGGCTTGAAGAAACGCTCTATCTTCTCGCGGGGGATGCGGAACTGTTCCACCTGGTTGGGTTTGCGCTCGCCCATGATGGACGCCATGGCTTCTCGCGACAGCGCGCCCTGCTCCGAGAGCCTGCGCATCCTGATCGCCTGGGCGTGGGACGGCGTGCACGCCTCCATCCCCATGGCGTCGAGCAGGTCGTCCTGCTCCCTTTCGGACAGATAGCTGATCTCCACGGCGGGGCGCATGGCCATCGACCCGCCGTCCACCATGTCGAGCAGATCGGGGTTGAGGTGCGTGAGGCGGACGTAGCGCTGTACTTGGCTTTTGCTCTCCCCCGATTGTTCCGCCACAATGTCGCGCGAGCGTACGTTGGCCAACTTGTGCCCCACTGGGGCACAAGTCAAGTCGGAGCGGTACCCCTGCCGGCTCAGAGCGTCGATTTTCATCTTGTAGGCGAACGCTTTCTCGCTCGGCAACACGTTCTCGCGCTGGATGTTCGCGTCCACCATCGCGATGACCGCCTCGTCGTAGGTCATCTCCCGAACCACGGCGGGAAGGGCCTCCAGCCCCGCCATCTCGGCGGCGCGCTTGCGTCTGTGGCCGCTCACCATCTCGTAGCGCCCGTTCTCCTTCGGCCTCACGAGCGCGGGCACGAGCACGCCGAATCTGGAAACGCTCTCGGCCATGTCGCGCAAGGCGTCGTCATCGACGCGGAAGGGATGGTCCGGGAAGGGATCTATCATGTAGAGGGGGATGACCCCCACTTTCTCGCAGCCCACCTCGTCGCGCTCGGCCTGCGTGGTGAACAGGTCATCGAGCGACGGCAGGTCGATGGGTATCGCGCTTTCTCTGGGCATCTTCGAGCACCTCCTCCGCCAGCTTCGCGTAGGCCGCCGCGACGGGGCTTTTCGCGTCGTGTTGGAAGATGCTCTTTCCGTAGGCGCTCGTCTCCGCAGCCCTCACCGCCAAGGGCACGGTGGCGCCGAACACGCGCAGCGTCTTCCCGTAGCCTTCGCGCAGCGAGGCCTCGATCTGCTTGGCGAGGTTCGTCCTGCCGTCAACGAGCGTCAGCAGCACGCCCTCGATTTCCAAGTGTGGGTTGATCTGCCGCTTCACGCGCCCTATCGTCTTGACGAGCTGGGTCATGCCCTTCGCGGGAAGATACTGCGCCTGCACGGGCACGATGACGGAATCGGCGGCGGCCAACGCGTTGACGGCGAGCATGCCGAGGGACGGCATGCAGTCTATGAGGGCGTAGTCGTAGCCGTGCTTGGCCTCGTCGAGCCATGCTTTGAGCGTTCGCTCGCGGTTCATGGCGGTGACGAGCGCCACCTCTGTGCCCGACAGCTCGATGTTCGCGGGCATCAGGTCAACGCCCTCGGGGTGCTTCAATATCCCGGCATCGGGTTCCAGCGGCTCGTCGCGGGCGACCGCCTCCAAATGGGTCGCCAACGTGGTTTCCAGCTCGTCGGGATTGCGCCAGCCGAGCGATGCGGTGAGGTCGCCCTGCGGGTCGGCATCTATTAGCAGAACGCGCTTCCCGCTCATGGCGAGCGCCACGCCGAGGCTTGCGGCGGTGGTCGTCTTGCCCGTGCCGCCTTTCTGATTTGCTATCGCTACGACTTTGCACCTGCTCATAGGCGGTCTCCAATGGTTCGCAGGGCAGGTAGCGACGATGCGGCCACGAAACGAACACAAACGAAGCCCCTGTTGCATGGTCCGGCGGGGTCGAGAATGCGCACGTTCGTCAAAAGTTCGTCAAAAACGCGCGTTTCTCCTGTTTCCCGAACGGATGGAAAAACAAAGGCGTGTCGAAAAGTACGCCTTTGAACTGGTTTTTTGTGATTGTCTGTTTTGTGAGTTTCCTGAAAAATCGGGCGTGAAATTGATTGGGAAGCTTGGGCCTTACCACTTGGCGACGCCCGCATGCGTGAAGGGAATTATAGCGCACCTTTTCCCATTCGAGAAGAAACACATATTTCGACATGGTTGATCGGCCTTCCCGCAGAGGGCGCAGAGGGCGACTTTAGTCACCCCCCCCCCAACCCCAGACGTAGCCACTATCGGAACACGAGGGCGGACTAAAGTCCGCCCCTACGGGGTTTCGACGGCCCAGCAATAAAGCCTTCTCAGCAGCACGATATCAAGAGATGTTGCAGTTATGCCAGTTTAATAATTGTTTCATGCAACCATTTGTGCCCATGCTAAGGTGCCTGTCGAACAGCCAAGGAGGCACCTATGAGCAACTTCTTCCAAAATCTGCCCTACAAACTGGCGAACTTTATGGTCGGGCGCAACGGGCCGGATGCGCTGGCGCGCGCGGCGCTGTGGATGGGCGTGCTGTTCACATTCCTGGAAATCATTACCGGCCTGGGCATCTGCTCGCTTATCGGCATGGTGTTCCTGCTGTACTTCATGTTCCGCTGCTTCTCGCGCAATATTGCCGCCCGCGCTCGGGAAAACGCCCGCTACATCGCCTTGACGGCCAAACCGCGCGCTGCCTGGGCCCGTTTCAATACGCGGTGGGATCAGCGCAAGACGACCAAGTTCCTGAAGTGCCCGCAGTGTGGCCAGTCGCTTTCGGTGCCCAAGGGCAAGGGAACGCTGAAGATCACGTGCCCGAAGTGCCGCAACCAGTTCACGACGAAGTCGTAGAGAGCCAGTCCTCGGCTAAAATGCCAGCGGACTCACATCTTCGCGAACGCTTGAGAAAGGAATCTCATGGACGGAAAAGCTATTCACCGGTGCCTGCATGTGCTGGATTTGGAGAAGTCGATCGCGTTTTACGAGAAGGCGCTCGGCATGACCGAGATTCGCCGCATGGGGCCCGAGGACGGCTCGTGGACCAACGCGTTCATGGGCAATGCCACCTCGGGCTTCCAGCTGGAACTCACCTGGAACCGCGGGCGCACCGAGCCCTACGATAACGGCGGCCGCGACTCGCATCTGGCCTTCACCGTGGACGACTACGAGGCCGCCCGCGCATTGCATGAGGAGATGGGCTGCATTTGCCACGTGAACGAGGCCATGGGGCTGTACTTCATTGAAGACCCCGACGGCTGCTGGCTGGAGATTCTGCCGAACAAGGCCGAGTTCGCGCCTCAGGGCGGCGTGGATGTGCTAGACGCTATGGCGCGTCGCCGCAGCTTGCGCCGCTATTCCGGCGAACCGATCCCGCAGGCGCTACTCGACCGCATCCTGGAGGCGGGACTGCGCTCGGCGTCGGGACGCTCGCGGCGGCCGTGGGAACTCATCGTCGTGCACGACCGAGCCATGCTGGACGACCTGGCCGAATGCCGCGAACAGGGCGCGGCCATGCTCGCCGGAGCCGATGCCGCCATCGTCGTCGTGGCCGACCCGACTCTGGCCGACACCTGGGTGGAAGACTGCTCCATCGTCATGGCGAACATGCAGCTGGAGGCGGCAGCCTCGGGCGTGGGCAGCTGCTGGATTCAGGGACGCCTTCGCCAGGCGGCCGATGGACGCTCGACCCACGAGTTCGTTGCGAACCTCCTGAAGGTGCCAGCCCCCTACCAGCTGGAGGCCATCCTCTCTCTCGGCATGCCCGAAGCCGAAGCCCCGCGGCGCCCCTTCGATGAAGCGCTGCTGGGGAAGGTGCACGAAGAGCGCTTCTAATCATCAAGGGCGTCTCTGTTCGGTAACGGCGGGGCGCCCCAGGCGGTTCCCTTCTCTTTGGCGGCTATGATGCGACGCAGCTGCTGCTGCCTGAAAGCGGGACGGCAGCGCGCCCCTTGACCCGTAAACGAGAGGAACATCATGGAAAACGTGGTTATGATCACCTTCGACGTGGAAGCCCAGGCCTACCAGGCCTTCTCCCAGCTGAAGAACGATTCAGTGAACTCCGCCTACACCATCTTGCAGATGGCCGTGATTAAGAACGGGGACGGCAAGATCGTCCCCGTCGACGGCTTCGATTCCGGCATCGACTCTACCGACGACACCTGGACCGGCGGCCTTATCGGCAGCGTCGTGGGCATCCTCGGTGGCCCGCTCGGCGTGCTGCTCGGCGCCAGCATCGGGCTGCTCACGGGCAGCATCATGGACGCCAATGACGCCGACGACAACAGCTCGCTCATCCTGTACGGCAGCCAGGCGCTCGGCGAGGGCAAGACGGCCATTGTGGCACTGGTGCAGGAGAGCGACGAGAAGGCCTTCGATCTGCGCCTGGCCGACTACCGGTGCACCATCACCCGCTGGGACGCCGGCGAGATCGCCGACGAGGTGGAGCAAGCCGAAGAGCAGCAGAAGCAGCTGGCCAAGGAAGCCCGCGAAAAGCTGCGCGCCCAGAAGAAGGCCGATCGCGAGAAGGAGCGAGCCGAAAAGCGCGCCGCCATCCACCAAAAGTTCGAGGACTTCAAAGCGCGGCTGTAACGCGTGATTCCCACAGGGCGGCTTCGGCCGCCCTTCCATGTCCCAGCATTGCATGTGCCCGGGCAAGATCGTCAGTTCGGTATCCCTCGTCGCGCCTGGCGCCGGCAATATGAAGCGGTTTGGCATCTTCCCTCGCCGGCGCCCCCCATGCCGCGCCCCGGCCTCAGCGACACCCTAACCACAACATCATCCCAACCATACCGCTATCCCAACTCGCCGCCGAACTTTGCGCCCTAAGCGGAGCACTTCTACACGTAAGCCGAAATAATGGTTGCACACGGGCCGGTTCGTGGAAAAATGGAAAGGTACGCAAGTCAGTCAACGAACGCAACGCCATCGACGAAGCGCTTTCAACCGAGCGGAGGCAACACCATGAGCAACGAGACCATCGCGACCGAGACCACCGAGGCCGTCGGGGAACTCCCCATCGACGAGCTTCTGTCCGACGGCATCACCAACACGCCGCCGTCGTTCGTGCGCGCCATCTTGGCCGCCGCCTCCGACCCCGCGGTGACCTCCTTCGCTGGCGGCCTGCCCAACCCCATCTCATTCCCGCAGGAGGCGCTGCTGGAATCGATGCAGCGTGTGGTGGCCGAGCGCGGCGCTGACGCCTTTCAGTACTCCGCCACCGCCGGCATCGAGGGGCTGCGCGATTGGATCGCCCGCCGCTACAACAAGCGCTTCGGCACCGATTACACCGCCGACGACGTGCTCATCACCACCGGTTCCCAGCAGATCCTCGACCTTCTGGGGAAGGTGCTGCTGGACAAGGGCGACGGCGTCATCGTGGAGAAGCCGACCTATCTGGCCGCCATTCAGGCCTTCGCGCTGAACCAGCCGACCTTCCACGAGGTGGAACTGACCGAGGACGGCCTGAACATCGACGAGCTGAACGCGGCACTCGACGCCGGCGCGAAAATGATCTACCTCATTCCGAACTTCCAGAATCCCACGGGGCTCACCTACTCCGCCGAGGGGCGCCGCCAGGTGCGCGAGGCGCTGACCGGCCGTAACATCGTGGTCGTGGAAGACGATCCCTACGGCGAGCTGCGTTTCGAAGGCGAGTCGCTACCCTACATCGGCGGCACGGCGCTGCCCCACGGCGTCATCATGGGGTCGTTCTCGAAGACGGTCACGCCCGGCTTCCGCATGGGCTACATCCTCACCAAGGACCACGCGCTGCTGAAGGCCATCAACACGGCCAAGGAGGCGGCTGACCTGCACACCAACGTGTTCGCCCAGTACGTCATCTTGGATTACCTGGAGCACAACGACCTGGACGAGCACCTGGTGAAGATCCGCAATTTGTACCGCGACCAGGCCCGCGCCATGACCGACGCCATGGCCGAGTGCTTCCCGGCCGAGGTGTCCTTCACCAAGCCGGAGGGCGGCATGTTTTTGTGGGCAACGCTGCCCGAGGGCATCAACACCATGGACTTGTTCCCGAAGGCCCTCGAGCGCAACGTCGCCTTCGTGCCTGGCGAGCCCTTCTATGCTGAGCCGGGTGCTCGCTCCACCATGCGCTTGAACTTCACTAACGCCGATGAGGAGACCATCCGCGACGGCATCCGCCGCCTCGCCGAGGCCATCGCTGAGGCGCTGTAAGGCTACTGGCTCGGCTGGTCCTTCACGAAGGAGCCGACCGCGATGGCGGCCACGGCGCACAGCAGGCCGCCAATGGCCCACGCGAGCCAGAAATACGGCGTCCGATACTCGGGCACAAACAGCATGACCAAACCGGCAATAGTGGCGATGATCATGATGATGGCGCACAAGCCGCTCGCCAGCTGATCCTTGCGGCGCTTGCGCTCGATACGGGCCCGAGCGCGATCGATCTCGTCATCGGTCGCCTCGGGCACGCCGAGCAGCGAGCAGATTTGCTCGTCGGTGTACATCGCGCGCAGCGCCGCGGCGTCGGAGTTCACGATGAGCTTCCCCTCGTCGCTCTCGGCGATGGTCTGCTCGCGCGCGTCATTGTAGTTGGCGATGTTCAACCGACCCAGCATCATAGAACCGTAGACGATGCACCACACGCCCGCTGCAACGAGCCCCATCATAAGGGCAGCCATTTCTTCCTGAACGAACTCGCTGGCCCCCTCGGTCAGAGCAAGAGCCACAATGCCCGTGAAGATGAGCACGATGCCCGCAACAAGCAGCCACGCGAAGAGTCGCTGGGCGCGCTGACGGTCCTCCACCGTGTAGAAGTCCTGGATGAAGGGATGGCTGCGCTGGAACTCCGTGTGCTGGAAGGCGCCGGTGAGAATGAAGGCAAGGCCGATGGCGATGCCGGCGAACAGCGGTATGAGCCCAACGGCCTCCAGGGAAGGCGCCGAGGCCTCGGCCCAGCCGCCCCAGGCCATGAGCAGCGCCACTCCAGCGAGAATGGCGAACACGCCCCAGGCGATCTTCCACGCAAAGGTGCGCATGTGCTCGTCGTAGCCGCACACATCTTGAGGCGGCCCACCGGCGGCCTCGCGCAAGATGGCGGCACGCGCTTGCACAGCGGGGGTGGGCGCGCTGGTCGTCAGATCGCCCTGCACAAGGTCGTCCAACGTCACGTCGAAGATCTGGCACAGCTTCAGCAGCTTGTCCATTTCGGGATAGGACTTCTCGGCCTCCCACTTCGTGACGGACTGACGGCTGACGCCAAGCATGAGGGCCAGCTGTTCCTGGGTCATCGCATGGGTAGCGCGAAGATGTTGAAGGTTATCACGGAAGCTCATGGTGGGCCTACTTTCTCTGAACGAGGGAAGGCCGCTGCCCTGTGCTTTCGGGCGCCGCGAAGGAACCCGTGCCATCAGTCGTCGCCTTCCCCAAAGGACAAGTTCGGTTGATCAACAACGATCACTTTACCTGTCACGCAAGGTGCATTCTACCAACTTACGGCATCAATTTCCGCAACGCACAAGCGCCTTCTGGTTGCAAACCCCAGGTCAAGCCTTTAGAGCAGCGCCGCAAGAAAAGCAGCAAGCGCACCCGTAGCGGAGCCAATGAGGGCACCGGCAACAACGTCACGCGGAAAGTGCACGCCGCCGAGAACGCGGCAAACCGCGAGCACACCGGCCGCGACCAGCAGCACGACGGCAACGGGCACACTGGCCACGAACCAACTTGCCGCAATGGCGAAGGCCGAGAAGGTATGCCGACTCGGAAACGACTTACCCGCGCCATCGCGAGCAATGAGCGGCGCGATGGCGCAGCACTCGTAGGGCCGCGGCGCATTGAACCGCCTCCGGAAGAAACTCACTGCGACGAACCCCACGGCGGTGACGCCGACGAGGGGAACCAGCCTCCACGGATCGCTCACGCAGGCCCACCCGAGCAACAAAGCATAGACCACATAGAACACTATCACGATGCCGCGGTTGACGATGTTGAGCGCCCGAACAACGCCAGGGCGGCCCCGCAGGGGAGCCGCCCATTGCTCATAGCGTTGCTCGTAATGTTGTTCGCAGCGTGCCTGATTCGTTCCCACCGTTGTCGCTTCCTCTTACTGAAGATTGCCTCCCAGAGTGTACAACGAAGAAACGCGCGCTAACGGCGAATCTTGCGAAACGCCATGGCGGCCCCAACGGCGGCAACGCCACTCACAAGAAGGATCACGGCGAACACCAGGCCCTTCTCGTCGCCCGTCTGAGGAAGCGTCAGCACACCGTCTTTGGAAGCAGCCTCCGCTTCGGCGTGATTGGCATTCTCCGCCGCAGCCTCATCGATCACTTGGGTGCCTTGGCTGCCGCCGTTGGAAGTCGCTCCCGCGTTCGGCTTGCTCGCGTCCGAACCGCTGCCCGAGGAGCCGCCCGGCGTCCCCGGCGCGCTGCCCCCATCGCCCGTGACGCCGTCGGAGGGCCCGTCGGGCGTTGCATCCGGAGCCTCCGGCGCGACAGGATCACCAGGCGTCTCGCCCGCGTCCGGATCGTCGGGCGTCTCGGTCGATTCGGTTCCCACTTCAATCTCATCGGGTCGCACCACAGGACACGTGTAGACGAGGTTGATCTCGTTTTTCGAGGAGTCCATGTTCACGAACACGTCCTCGGGGTAGCTGCCCACATAGGCCAGACCATCAACGGGTTCAGTCGCCTCGGTCAGCTCATCGCCCGTTAGAACGTCGGCGAACAGCTCGTTGCTACGTACCTCGCTGCCCATCTTCGTGAACCCGACCGTATGATCGCCGATCGTCTCGACCACCGTATGGTTGTACAGCGGCATCGACCCTGAAGCGTCCAGCAAGGACGCCTCGTAGTAGTTCACCGTCACATCGCTGGACTGACGGAAGTAGTTCAGCCGAATGGCGTTCTTCGACGGGTCTTCCGAAACGGTCAGCTCACGCGGCCAGCCGTCGAAGAAGGCGAACCCGGGGTTGGTGCCCACATGATCCCATGCCTTCACCACATCGCCCGGCTTCAAGCCTTCCACCGTCGTGGTGCCGAGCAGACGCGTACCGGTCAGCTCAGGAACGCCCCAATCCTCGAGCGTCGGGTCGTCGTAGTGCACGAGCTCGAAATGGTAGATGGTGACCGTTTGCGTCGCCTCCTCATCGGCATTAGCGTCGGCACCGGTCTTCTCGCCGGCCGCCTCACCGCTGGCGGTCGCAGGGACCGCCAAGACCGACTCGTCAGTGCGGTCATCTTCCATGGCCATGGCCGGAAGCGGTGCCGCGGCAAGGGCAAGGGCGAGAACGCCGGCCATCACCGGCACGCCGAGGCGGCTTTTCAGCGCAGCACAAGATCGCGAAGCAAAAGTAAGCAGCGTTTTCACGTGAAACTCTTTTCAATCAGCGTCGGCCCGGGGCCGACATCGCTCATCTTATTAATGTCTAGTATATTGCTAGACTTACAGAGAAACTGTACTAAAAACGGGATAGGTATTCAATCACCTATCCCCAGGAAAAGCACGAGAATGCTCCCATTCCATAAGTTAAACATTGATGACTTTTCCGCATTGAATTGGCGATGCTCTCCTAAAGTTTCCCGCGCTATAATGCGGACAGCATCCACGAGCGTCGAAAGGGGCATCCATGCGCAGGAAGGACCGCGAGCAAAGCGAGGAATTCGGCTGGGACGTGCTTGAGACGTGCCCCTACGCCATACTTTCGACCACCGACGACGAGGGGCTTCCCTACAGCATCCCCGTGTCTCCGGCGGTGCTCGAGGGCGCCATCTACGTTCATTCCGCCAAGCACGGCACAAAGTCGAAGCTTCTGCGCGAGCACCCCGCAGTGTGCCTGGTAGGCGTGCGCGATGTCGTGCCGCTGCCCGAGGCGTACTCCACCGAGTATGCCAGCGCCGTGGTGCGCGGCACCATCGCCGAGGTGACCGACGACGCCGAGCGCATTGCCGCCCTGCACGCCATCGTCGAGCGCTACGCTGCCGAGAACCTCGCCCATTTCGACACCGCCCTGGCTGAGGAGCTTTCACACACGCTCGTGTGGAAAATCACCACGACCGAGATAACCGCGAAGGCCCGCCTGCACGAGTAATCTAAGAAGAGTATGATGGAACCCAGCGCGGCAAGGGGTCGCGCCATCACGCAAGCAGAGGAGGAAACCGTGCAAATCATCGAAGACAGGGTGTACGCATTCTCGAAGGACAATCCGCCGTGCTACACCGCCCAGCCGGGCGAGGTGCTGCAGTTCAACACGCTCGACTGCTTCTCGGGCCGCCTGACCGACGAAACCGTCACCATGAAGGACATGGACTTCTCCTACAACATCACCAACCCCGCCGCCGGCCCTGTGTACGTGGAAGGCGCTGAAGTGGGCGACGTGCTCGTCGTGGACATCTACGACATCCAGGTGGCCGACGAGGGCACCATCGCCACTGACGACCATTGCGGTCCTCTGTTCGAGGGCACCGATTACCGCACGAAGAAGATCAAGATCGAGGGCGGCATGGCCGACTTCAACGGCGTGCGCTTCCCCATCAACCCCATGATCGGCGTCATCGGCACCGCGCCAGACGAGGGGGCACCGGCCGATGGCTTCGTGGGCAACTACGGCGGCAACATGGACAACAAGCTCATCACCAAGGGCACCCGTCTCTACTTCCCCGTGCGCGTTCCCGGCGCGCTTTTGCAGATGGGCGACGTGCACGCCACCATGGGCGACGCCGAACTGTGCGGCACCGGTATCGAGATCGCCGCGCAGATCACCGTCCGCGTGAACGTGTTGAAGAACTTCGAGCTGCATTGGCCGGTGCTGGAAACCTTCGGCCCGGCGGGCAAGTGGTACGTGAACGCCAGCGCCCAGGAGTACAACGAGGCGCTCGTGTGCGCGTCGAAGGAGATGCAGCGCTTGCTCATGCGCATCACCGGATGGGACGCCGTGGAAACCTACATGTACATGTCGGTGCAATCCGACGTGGAGATCAGCCAGGGCTGCAAGCCCTGCGAGGTGCAGCTGTCCCTGCGCATCGGCACCCCGAAGCTGACCGAGTTCCCGCCGCTGGTGGGGTAGACGCCAGCACCCGCAACAGCACCCCCTCCGAGAGGCCGGCTCGCACGCCGGCCTCTTTCTGCTTTGCTGCTTTTTTATTCGTTTGACGTTCTCGCCTCGCCCCTCTTCCCCGCACTTCCCCCAATATCATGCCTATACAGGCGAGTTTTCCCTTGTTCTTGTCCTTTTACCTTGAGTCAAATGGTAAGCTATGGCCGCGCACAATGCGCAGGAAAGGGGAATCGCCCGACCCGTGTTGGGAGGGATCACGGGCCGCACGATTCACGAGGAGAAGACTTGGAAGGGATAGAGAGGAGACGTCTATGTCACAACCCATCCAAGAGCCGACTATCGGCCTCGGCGAGGACATCGAGGCGTTCGGCTACAAGCAGGAGCTGAGGCGCGGCCTTCAGCTTCACGACGTCGTTCTGTACGGCGTTTTGTTCATGGTGCTCATCGCACCGCAGTCCATCTGGGGCTCGCTGCAGGTTGATTCCGGTGGTCTGACCCCGCTCGTGTACATCATCGGATTCGTTGCCATCAGCTTCACAGCCCTGAGCTACGCCGCGATGTCCAGCAAGTTCCCCATCGCGGGCTCGGTGTACTCCTACGTGCAGCGCGCCATCAACCCGCATGTGGGCTTCATGTCCGGTTGGCTCATCCTGCTGGACTACATCCTGGTGCCCTCTCTTCTGCTGGTCATGGTCGCCAACTGGGGAACCACCCTCGTGCCTGGCTCGCCTTGGTGGCTTTGGGTGGTCGTGTTCATCGCTTTCAACACGTTTGTGAACGTGCGCGGCATCACCATGTCGAAGGGCGTTGACTGGATCATCTTCGCCGTGGAGATCCTGGCGCTCATCGTGTTCATCGCTGTGGGCTGCATGTATGTCTCCGGCGGCGGCGGCTACGGCGAGTTCTCCACCGAGCCGTTCTACAAGCCCGGCGAGGTCGACCTCCACTTTGTGGCCACGGCCGTATCCCTGGCCTGCCTGTCGTTCCTCGGTTTCGACGGCATGTCCACCCTGGCCGAGGAAACCTACAAGCCCGAGAAGAACATCGGCAAGGGCATCCTCATCGCGCTGTGCATCATGATCGTCGTGTTCGTGGCTCAGACTTATGTGGCCGCTCTCATTCTTCCCGACTGGGCGAATACCGATCCCGACATGGGCTTCTTCGATGCCTGCTACGCTGCCGGCGGTCTGCTGCTGCAGAACTTCATGCTGGTTATCAACATCGTCGCCATCGGCATCGCCAACATCATGAATGCCCAGATCGCCTCTTCGCGCCTGCTGTTCTCCATGGGCCGCGACGGCGTGCTGCCCCGCGTGCTCGGCAAGGTGCATCCCAAGTACCAGACCCCCTGGGTGGCCGCTATCTTCCTGGGCGCGTTCTCGCTGGTCCTCACTCTGACCGCCGGCCAGTTCGGCGGCATGACGGTGCTCGCCCCCATGGTCAACTTCGGCGCGCTGGCCTCCTTCATCGTTTTGAACTTCGGCGTGTTCTGGTACTTCTGGTGCAAGGAGAAGCAGCGCGGCGCCAAGGCCGTCTTGCGCTACCTCATCTGCCCCTGGATCGGTATCCTTATTCTGATCTACGTGTTCACCGGCTTCGATCTACTCACCTATGGCGTGGGCGTCAGCTGGTTCATCGTGGGCCTCATCATTGCCGCTGTCATTTCCAAGGGCTTCAAAGAAGTGCCCGACGCCTTCAAGAACCTGGAAGTGTAGCCGCTGTTCCTGCGGGCCTAACGGTTCCGAAAGGCATCCACCGATCCAGCAGCTTTGCCCGCCGTAGCGCACGGCATCTTTCGAGCCCCCGGCCATGTCGGGGGCTCTTCTTGTATACTAGGTTCGCCCCTCGAAACTCCCATCTATTTCCAATGCGCTGACCAGGAACTTCTTTGCGTTTTCCCAGATCAGTCTAGTAACCGCAGAATAGAAATAGATGGGAGTTTCGAGGGGCGAACCAGAAATAGATGGGAGTTTCGAGAGAACTCAACACCTCTGGACGCGCGAAAATGATGGAATCAGTTTGCGGGTCCTTGCAGAAAGGAAAGGGGAGGATTCCCATGAAGATCGGTTTCGTTGGGCTGGGGAATATGGCCACGGCCATTATCGGAGGCCTGCTGCGCGAGGGCACAACGTTCAGCGGCGAAGACGGCGACGCGACGGTGATCACCGCTGCCAACATCATCGGCTCGGCCAAGACCGAGGCCACGCGACAGAAGCGCGCCGAGCAATTCGGCATCGCCGTCACTGCCAGCAACCGCGAAGTTGCCGAAGCGGCCGATGTGCTGGTGCTCGCCGTAAAGCCCCAGTTCTTCCCCGAAGTGATCGCCGAAATTCGCGAGGTCGTAAACGAGAACACACTGGTTATCTCTATCGCCGCTGGTCTCACACTCGAGCGCATCGCGGCCCTTTTCAATCGCGATGTTACCGCCATGCGGCTCATCCGCTGCATGCCGAACACCCCGGCCCTCGTAAACGCCGGGTGCACCGCCGTCGTGCCTGGGCCGGGGGCGACGGAGGCCGACGAAGCCCTCTGCCTACGACTCATGGAAAGTTTCGGCCGGGCCATCGTCATTCCCGAGCGCCTGATGGACGCCGCCAGCGCCGCAGCTGGCTCCTCCCCCGCGTTTGTCTTCATGTTCATCGAAGCTTTGGCCGACGGGGCCGTGGCCGCTGGGATGCCGCGCGCCCAAGCTTATGAGTTCGCCGCCGCCGCCGTGGCCGGTTCGGCCCAGCTCGTTCTGGAAACAGGACGGCATCCCGGCGACCTGAAGGATATGGTCTGCTCACCGGGCGGCACCACGATCGAAGGCGTGAAAGCCCTGGAAGAGGGTGCCTTCCGTGCGTCGGTCATGAACGCCATCGTCGCCTGCGTAGAAAAGGCGAAGGCCCTTTAGGCGCCGCAAAATCCACACGCAGGCACGTTCCGCTGGAAAACCGTGCAGAATGGGTGAAATTGCGTAGCAAGCCAGGAACGTTTCGCAATCGCTCAAATCCTCCTCGCTTTTCTGTGCATTATCATGGGAAAGTCAACCGCATTAAGGAGGCGACGTTCTGGAACAGCGCAAGGCATTCCTTCAAAACGCCCCTCTGCTCCTCGTTGAAAGGTCTCGCCATGAGGAAACATATTCGCACCTCCCTTGCTCTGCTCGTGGTGGCACTTGCTGCCGCCAGCTTCATGCTCATGTTGCCCGGCTGCACCGGCGGCACCAACGACTCGCCTGGCAAACCCGATGCCGTGGGAAATCGCTCTGCTGACGGAGCAAGCGAGGCGACCCAGGGCGACATCGTCAGCACCGCTATGGTTGCCTACGCCAACGGCGATCAGGTGCTTTTCGTCGACCAGGAGACGCAGACTCCCTACATTCCTACGGAAATTGATGACGCGACCATCATCGTCGACGGGCAGCAGACCGACGAAGAGGCCTTGGTCGCGGGCAATATCGTGCAGGTCACGGGCAACGGCATCATGCTGGAAAGCTACCCGGGGCAGTACCCCGGCATCACAAAGGTCGAGGTCGTTGAAACGGGCAGCCCTGCCGATGCCGAGCAGTACGCCGACATCGTGGACACCGTATTCGCTGCCCCCGATCAGAGCCAAGTACCCGTCGGCAGCCTCAGCTACAAAACGGATCAGGCCGACACCTCGGTCGTCTTGAATCCCTACGAGTTTGACTGGCAGTGGCAAACAGAAGACGGCCAAACCAGCACGTCCCAGGTTGATGGGTTTGCCGCCGACGGAAGCGGTGCGCTGAACGAGACGGTGATCGACGCACGCATCCCTAGCGGCGTCGACGCCTTCGCAGCCTTCTCCGTGAACCCGACGTCTGTAGAAATCGAGCGCCAGCCCTTGGTGAAAGGCGATACGGCGAAAGTTGACCCGCAGGCCGATGGCGAGGACGTGCCCTACACCTTGGGCGACGATGGCACCACGGCCCTGCGCATCGAGCCGAACTACCTCTACGAAATAAAGGCCACCTTCCCCCAGGGCGAGGCCGAGTACGCCTTCTACACGGTGAGCTAGCCTTTCGCGAACATCACAAAACGGCCAGCGCCCGGCTCCTTCGAAGGAAGACGGACGCCGGCCGTTTATCGGAGCAAGGATTAGTCGAGTTAGTCGAGGTACCGCAGCGCCGCCTGGCTTTTGCCGGCGCGCTTGGCCACATAGAGCGCCTCGTCAGCCACCTGGTACAGGTCGTCGAAGGTGACGGGCGTGCGGGTGCAGGCCACCGCGCCGATGGTGATGGAGGGGTGTAAGCCCTCGGGCATATCGGCGGGGCGCGGCGTTGTGGCGTAAATGCCGCCGGACAGCTGGGACAGCACGCGGTCTAAAGCCGGCCCAGGCACGAGACCGGCGGCAAACACGGCGAACTCGTCGCCACCGAGGCGGGCCACCACGTCATCCTTACGCATGTTCCGGCTGAGAAACGCGGCAATCTCCTGCAGCACCCGATCGCCTTCCGGGTGGCCGAAACCGTCGTTCACCTGCTTGAAGTTGTCCACGTCCACGAGAAAGAGACTGCAACCTTGGGCGCAATCCTCACTCGTCAGCGCCTTTTCGATGCGCGTCATGGCGGCCTCGCGATTGAAGATGCCCGTAAGGCCATCCAGCTCGGCCTTCTTCCGCAGGGTGGCCTCGCGCATGACCATCTCGTGGGTGTCCAGAAGACGACCCACATGGCGAACGGGACAACCAACGCCGTTGAATAGCACGAAAGACTGGTAGCGGCACCAGATGGGGTCGCCTTCCGCATTGGGTAGCGAGGTTTCCATATCGATGAAGTCGCCTTGCGCAACGATGTCGCGAATGCGCTCGATGTCGTGCACTTCCAGATCGATAGAGCATTCTTTGTCGCAACGCTTCTGCAAAATGAGGTCGTCCGACTGCGGCTCACGGTTGAAGCGCGCCTCGAAATCGCCGAAGATCTCGCCGGTCTGCGCCTGGCAGTCGATATCGAAGATAACGTCGCGCGAGAGCACTGTGAGCATTTCCACCCGCTCTTCGGCCCGTTCCAGCTTGCGCTGGTAGCTCATCTTCTCGGTGATGTCGATGATGGTGACATAGAACCACGCCTGTCCCTCGTCGTCCACCACATAGCGGCCGCGGTCGTCCACCCATACTTCGGCGCCGTCGGGACGATTCAGCCGATAGGTAACCGCGTAGGTGTTGCCGCACTTGATCTGGGAGGTTATCTCGTCGGTGACGCGCCGGCGGTCATCCGGGTGGACCATGCCGATAAAGCTGTTGTCCGTAATGGCGCAGAATTCCTCGTAGGTAGCGCAGCCGAACAGCTCCAGCACGTCGCGGCTCACATAATCGATCGTGCCGCCTTCATCGTCGGCGCGATAGCGAAACAGACCTCCGGGAATGCGATCAAGAAATTCCTGGGACACCTCATCTTCGATCGCGCACCCATCATGAGAGCCGAGCTTGCCCTCGGTCACCCGATGAAATATCGTCATAACCAGCCCCTTTGCGCTTCATCCAAACGAAAAGCCGCCAGCTGCGGTTCCTCGCGCCTCGTTCTCTCCCCCACGATCATACCACCGCTGACGCATTCGGAAGCCGTTGCTGCAACAACTCCTTCCTCGCATGTAATTATTTGTTGCGACACGGAGGTCAACGGCACGATCTATTGCCAATCTATGACGAATGCCGATGTTTCGAAGAGCGCTGCTATACTGGCGAGGCACTATCGATGGGGCGCTATGGGAGCGTACCCGTTTTGAAGGAGAGCCCTATGCGCTATCTCATTGCTTCCGATATTCACGGCGCGCTGCCAGCCGCTGAAATGCTGGTGGCGCGCTTTCGCGAAGAGGGCGCCGACCGGCTGCTGCTGCTTGGCGACCTGCTGTATCACGGGCCGCGTAACCCCCTGCCCGAGGGCTACGCGCCGGCCCAGGTGGCGAAGCTGCTGAACGGGCTGGCCGATCGCATCACGGCAGTGCGGGGCAACTGCGACTCCGAGGTGGATCAGATGGTGCTGAACTTCCCCTGCCTAGGCGATTATGCGCTGGTAGTGGACGAGAGGACGACGCTGCTGCTCACCCATGGGCATCTGGATTTGGCGGCCGCCGTTGCGGGGCTTCCTGCAGGATCATTCGTACTCTCGGGCCACACCCACGTGAAAGGCATCGGGCCGGAAGCGGCGCCGGCGTTCGCAAAAGGCATCGCGGCCGCGCGGGGCACGAGCGAGGAAGAAGGAGCCGGGACTTTCGCTGCGCCAGCGGTCACCTTCGTCAATCCCGGCAGCATCGGCCACCCCAAAGATGGCTCCGCCAGCTACGCCATCTACGAGCACGGCACCGTAGAACTGCATCAGCTCTAGGCCGTGCCTTTTAAGATACAGCCTGCGATCTCGGAAGAATCTCTGAATTCTGATATTAATCTCTGAATTCAGAGATTCTTTCTGAGATTCCCCTGAGTCCTGTGGTTTGGAGCAACCGCGAATGATCGCCGTTGCTTCCGTGGGCCCGCCAGAGGATTTGCCCAGATACAAAAAGACCCCCATGACTGGGGGTCTTTTCAAATTCATGGTGGTCGGAGGGGGACTTGAACCCTCGGCACGCGGATTTTCAGTCCGCTGCTCTACCAACTGAGCTACCCGACCGGATATGCGGAAACGGTTTCCGTTTCGATGCGAGCATATATTCTAACGGGTATGGCCCTCCAACGCAAGAACTTTTTTATCTGAGCCTGAGTCTGCGTCAATGAGTCAAGGGGGATTGGTTACTGTAACTTCTTTCCTTTGACTTCGATCTTTGACAAATAGGGAAAAAAGGAAATAATAGGAAAGAAAGGAAAACAAAGGAAAGAAAGGAAAACTATGTACGACGAGGTATTCTCTCCCTCCTTCGGCAACCGCCCTTCTTTCCTCGTGGGCCGCAGCCAGTTGCTTAGCCAGCTGGAACAGGGCCTTCAATCGCGGCCGGGCAGCCGAGAGAGGACCGTCGTGGTGCTGGGCCAGCGGGGCAGCGGGAAGACGGTGCTTCTATGGGAGCTCGCCGACCGCATGCGAAAGCAGGGCTTCGCCGTGGCCTCCCCGACCATTGTCGCAGACGGTATGCTGGAGCGCATTCTCGAGAAGCTCGAGGACGACTGCCAGCTGTACGCGGGCGGGAAACTGCACCTCGCAGGCGGCAGCGTGGGCGCGCTCGGCTTCTCGGCGGGCATCCAACTAGAGAGGGGGGCGGCAGCGGCCAAAAGCCCCCAGCAACGGCTCGTGCAGCTGTGCCGCCAGCTCACCGCCAAAGACCGCGGGGCGCTCATCCTGATAGATGAGCTGCAGGCCTCGTCCCCCGAGATCCGCCACCTCATCGGCACCTATCAGGAGATGGTGGGCGAGGGGTTGAATGTGTCCCTCGTCATGGCCGGCCTGCCGGGAGCTGTCTCTACCACGCTCAACGATAAAGTGCTCACCTTCCTCAACCGTGCGCGAAAGGTATCGCTTCCGCCCCTGGAGCAGGGGGAAGTGGACGCCTTCTTCAAGCGGTCGTTCGACTCCCTCGGCATTGCTATAGAAAGCGGTCTGCGCCGGAGCGCGTCGGCGTACACCGCCGGCAGCCCGTATCTTCTCCAACTTGTGGGGCACTACACCTGCCTCTACGCAGAAGACGGCAAGGTGTCCGAGGAGAGCCTTGCCGAGGCGCTGCGAACCTCAGGCGACGATTTCCAAAGCGATGTGTGCGCCACCACACTCGCCGCGCTTTCCGAGCGCGACGTGGACTTCCTTGAAGCCATGGCCGAGCTGGGAGAGCCCACGTCCGTAGCCGCCGTTGCCGAGGCCATGGGCGCAACGGCGGATTATGCGCAAAAGTACCGTCGCCGGCTCATCGACGGCGGCGTCATCAAAAGCGCCGGGCGAGGAAAGGTCGCCTTCGATGTGCCTTTCCTTGCCGAGCATCTACGCAGAAGGAATGAGTGATGAGTCAGGGAAACGTCTCCCTGACTTAGGCTACGAAGGCGACAAGGGTGCCGAGGGCGATGAAAGGGGCGAAGGGCATCGTGCCGGCGAGGAGAGAGTCGCGGTCGTGCTCGGAGGAAACTTCCCGAATGGCGCCGCTTAGGAAAGGCTCACTGAGGGAAGGCGCTCCAGTGCCAGCAAGGTCGGCACTCGCGAAAGCGCCCGTGCTTCGATCGCGGCGGTTCTTCATCACTCGCCGACCGAACTCGCGGCCGAGCACATAGGCGACGCTGAGAAGGCAAGCCGTCAGCAAGCAAACGACCCCGCGCTCCAGTCCGAGGAACAGCCCGAGCACGGCCATGAGCTTGATGTCGCCGCCGCCGAAGGCCTCCTTGCGCCTGATAAGCTCGTACAAGGTGGTCAGCACGAGCAAGCCGCCGCCGAGCACCACGGCGCCCAGAAGGCCACTCGCAAAGGAGATGCCGCCGATTTCCAGACCGGGAGGCACCAGCACGTCGGGCGCCGGCCCAAGAAACTCGGCGCGAAAGCCCAAGCCCATGTGCGCCCCAGCAAACCCGAGCACCACACGCCAGGCAACCCACAGAAAGCCCAGAGCCGCCGCCAGCCCATTAGGCACGCGGCGCGACCGTATGTCGATGACGGACACAACGGCCAACAGACCCAGCACCAGGGCGTAAGTAACCAGTGTTATGACGGAAACGTAGGTCATTAACACCTTTTCCCGTCGCCGAAGATAAGCTCGCGCTCCTCTCCCGTGAGCGCCGCGCGGGCCTGGTCGCGCAGGTTGTTCACGCCGATGAAGAACTGGCGCATCATGACCACCACCAGGTAGCGGCCCTTGGGGGTCAGCGTCAGCTCGTCGGCGTTGTCGGTGGCAAAAGCCCCGCACGCGCGCATGAAGCCCATCTCCACGGGAAGCCCGCGTTCCACCGACATGCCGAAGTCGCGCTCGAACTGGCGCTTGTCCAGACGCAGGCCGAACAACTGCATCATGAAGCGGTAGCGCATGCGGTCGCGCAGCGAGAACGTGGTCTTGCCCATCATGGACATGTGCCCCGCTTCGATGGCCTCGTTGTACTCGCGCACCGAGAACGTGTTCACGTACAGGTTCTCGCCCAGATAGGTGATGCCGCCCGAGCCGATAGCCGGGTACTCCTCGTAATCGACCACGTACTCGTCAATCATGGCGTCCTCGCCGGCAGCACCGGTGCCGCGACGGTTGAACGTCCAGGCGCTTCCCAGCTCGAACAAGCCCGGCTGCCCGCCAGGCAAATCCCCCAGTAGCAAATCGCAGATGATCTCGTAGAAGCGGCGCTCGCGGTTGTAGTCCACCTTGCCCACCGTGGCGGCCAGCGACCGCTGCACCGACGGCGAGGCCATCAGCGGATAGAATGTCGTCTGGCTCGCACCGGAAGCCACCACCATCTCGATGTCGTGAATAAGCGTGTCCTCGGTCTGCGCGGGGAAATTAAAGATCATGTCGGCATTCATGGAAACGAAGTACGGCGACGCCTCCTGAATGCGCTCGAGAATCTCCTGGCCGCTGCCGTACTTCTCGTAGCGATCCATCTGGCGCAGCAAGTCGTCGTCGAAGGACTGCACACCCACGGACAGGCGCTGCACACGGCCCTTCAACTTTTCCAAGTACTCATGGGTGAGATGGTTCGGATTCGTCTCGCTGGAGACCTCTTTGATAGAGAACAGATCGCGGGCCATATCGATAGTCTCACACAGCTCGTCGATCATAATGGTGGGCGTGCCGCCGCCGATGTACACGGAATCGAAGTCGTAGCCAAGATCCTTCAGCATGCGCATCTCGCGGCGCATGTTCTGGAAATAGGGCTTCGCGCGATCCTCGCGGAAGGGGAAGCGGTTGAAGGAGCAGTAGGGGCACAAACGCTCGCAGAACGGCACATGCATGTACAGCATATAAGGCTGCCCCGGGTTGGGCGAGGGCATGAACGCCTCGTCGCAGGGCTTAAGCTGCAGGTAGTTGGCCGTGCACGCCTCCACTACCTTGGAAAGCATTCGTTCTGAAAGCATATCGCGCGTTCCTTCTTTCTTGACTGGTTGCCTTGGTTGAGAAGGGCGGACCTTTGGTCCGCCCCTACGGAATCTATCCCAAGCGCTGAACCTCTAGACAGCGGCTATTGATCCCACGCGCTGCGGCCCTGCAAGGCCTTCTTGCCGATATCGTGGCGATACATTTTGCCTTCGAAGTTGATGAGGTCGCAGGCCTCGTAGGCGCGTTCGCGGGCCTCCTCGAAGCTGTCGCCTTTGGCCACCACATTCAGCACGCGACCGCCGTTGGTGAGCAGTTCGCCGTCATAGTTGCGGCGGGTGCCGGCATGGAAGACGGTCACGCCGGGCAGCTCCTCGGCCTCTTCGATACCCAAGATGACCTTGCCCTTCTCGTAGGAGCCCGGATAGCCCTCGCTGGCGAGCACCACGGAAACGGCCCAGTCGTCGGACCACTCCAGCTGCACATCCTCGGGTCGTCCCTCGGCCACGGCGAGCATGACCTCCACCAGGTCGCTTTCCAAACGGGGCAGCACGACCTGGGTCTCGGGGTCGCCGAAGCGCACGTTGAACTCCACGATCTTCGGGCCTTCCGGGGTCAGCATGAAGCCGCCATACAGGGTGCCGCGATAGTCGCTGGCGAAGGGCTCGCGCGCCGTAGCGGCGGCCGCCTTCTCCATGATAGCCACCATGGCGGCCATCTCCTCGTCGGTGACGATGGGCACCGGCGAGTACACGCCCATGCCGCCGGTGTTGGGGCCCAAGTCGCCATCATAGGCGCGCTTGTGATCCTGGGCCGGAGCCATAGGGAACGACTGCCCGGCCGTGACGAAGCACAGAAGCGAACACTCAGGGCCCGTCATGCACTCCTCGATAACCACCGTGGAGCCGGCATCGCCGAAGGCACCGTCGAAGCAGGCGCGCACGGCAGCCTCGGCATCTTCCACGGTTTCGGCCACGACGACGCCCTTGCCCGCCGCCAGGCCGTCAGCCTTGATGACAATGGGCGCGCCCTGCTCGCGCACGTAGGCGAGCGCGTCGGCCTCGTTGTCGAAACGGCCATAGGCGGCCGTGGGAATGTCGTTGGCCATCATGAATTCCTTGGAATAGGCTTTAGAGCCTTCCAGCTGGGCGCCGTCGGCGTTAGGGCCGAACACGGGGACGCCGTCGGCGCGCAGCAGATCGGCCACGCCATCGACCAGCGGTGCCTCGGGGCCGATGACCACCAGCCCGATGTTGCGCTCGTGCACGAAACTCAGCAGCGCCTCGCCGTCGGCGATATCCAGATCGACGTTCTCGGCGATTTCCGCCGTGCCGCCGTTGCCCGGCGCCACGTACAGCACGTCGGTGTTCGGAGACTTCTGCAGCGCCCACGCGATGGCATGTTCGCGCCCACCCGAACCGATCAGCAGAATGTTCACGTTCGTTCCTTTCAGTAATTTCTTCTAAGAAATCACAGGTCGTTCGTAACGTCAGCGAGGTTCCGACTGGTGCCTGCAATTGCCTTGAAGCGCGGCCGAGCGGCCTTCGGGCCGTGAGGGAAAGCGCTGAATGGCAAGGGCAGGTGCCAGTCGGAACCGCAGCGTCGGCTTAATCGTTCGTCTGCCAAGACGAACGAAACTTACTACTCGTCTCTCAACCAGGACATGCGGATAATCGTCTGGTCGCGGTCGGGGCCAACCGAGATGATGCTCATGGGCACGCCGCACACCTCTTCCAAATACTCGATGTACTTGCGCGTGTTCTCCGGCAGCTCCTCGTAGGTGCGGCAACCGGTGATGTCCTCGTCTTTCCAGCCGGGCAGCTCCACGTAAATGGGCTTCGCGTGGTGCAGCACCGATTGCTGCATGGGGAAGTAGTCGTAGCGCACGCCGTCGCATTCGTAGGCCACGCACACCTTGATGGTGTCGAAGGCCGAAAGCACGTCCAGCTTCGTGAGGGCCACGTCCGTAAGCCCGTTCACCTCGGCGGCGTAGCGCCCGATGACGGCATCGAACCAGCCGCAGCGGCGCTTGCGGCCCGTGGTGACACCGAACTCATGGCCGGCGGCGCACAGAAGCTCGCCGTCCTCCGCATCCTGACCGGTGCCGCCGTTCTCGGGGAACTTCAGTTCCGTGGGGAAGGGGCCCTCGCCCACGCGGGTGACGTAGGCCTTCTGAATGCCCAGCACGCGGTCGATGGCCTTGGGGCCGACGCCCGTGCCCGTGGAGGCGCCGCCGGCGCAGCAGCTGGACGAGGTCACGAACGGGTAGGTGCCATGGTCGATGTCGAGCAGCGTGCCCTGGGCGCCTTCGAAGAGGATGGACTTCCCGTCGGCCAGCGCCTCGTTCAGCATATGAGCCGACTCGCACACGTAAGGGGCCAGAATGCGCGCGTAGGGCAGGTACTCGTCGCAGATCTCCTCCACCGTGTAGGTGTGCAGACCGTAGATCTTCTCCAGAATGGGGTTCTTCTGGGCGAGCACCGCCTCCAGTTTCAGGCGGAAGATCTTCTCGTCCAGCAAGTCCTGCATACGAATGCCCTTGCGGCCCATCTTGTCCTGGTAGCAGGGGCCGATGCCGCGCTTGGTGGTGCCGATCTTCTTGTCGCCGAGGCTCTTCTCGTCGGCGCCGTCCAAATCTTTGTGGTACGGCATGATGAGGTGCGCGTCGTTGGAAATCTTCAGGTTTTTGCAGGAGATGCCCTCGGCCTCCAGCATGGCCATCTCCTTCACGAGCACGCCCGGGTCTACCACGACGCCGTTGCCGATGACCGGGACGGCGTTTTCGTACATGACCCCGGAGGGCATCAGGTGCAGCGCCAGCTTCTTGTCGCCGTGAATGACGGTGTGGCCGGCATTATTGCCTCCCTGGAAGCGCACCACGTAATCGTAGTCGCTGGCGATGAGGTCGGTGATCTTACCCTTGCCTTCGTCGCCCCACTGGGCGCCGACGAGCACTGTGCTGGGCATCTTCAAGTCCTTTCGACGTTGGGCGGGGAATGCCCTGAAAACGACATTCCGCAAGGGCTCAGTATACCAGCCGCACAGGCTAATGCTTCGGAATGGAGGGCTTCGTGCTAAGATTTACGGAGTTAAGACGCTTCCGCTTGCGAAGGACCCTCCATGACCGACAACCAGCCACCGCGCCGCACGCCCGCTGCGGCAGATCCTCCCCTGGGCACGCCCGAGGGCGATCGGGCCTTCGTAAGGCGCACGGCGCTGCGACGCCTGCAGCGCAACCGGCGTATCTTCAGCATAGTGGTGGGAATTCTGCTCGCGCTGTCCTTCGTCGTCTTTCTGGTGACTGAGTTCATGCAGCCACACCCGTTTAACCTATAAGTTGATCACCGTCGCCGGGCGTCCTGACTGCTTTGCAGCCTTCTTCAAGGCTCGGGCCACGCCTTCGTGGCAGGTGAAGAGAATGACCTGGCGCTGCTCCGATAGTTCCACCAAAGCGCGGGCGGCGCCCAGCCGGCGCTGTTCGTCGAAGTTCACGAGAATGTCGTCGGCGAGAATGGGAATGGCCCGCCCCACGTTGTCGGCGCAGGTAAGAAGCGCAATACGCAGGGCCAGGTACAGTTGCTGGCACGTGCCGAGGGACAAGTGCACCGGCTGGCGCGTGCGCCCGAGGGCGTCAGCTACCTCCAGAGTGCCCTCGCGCGTAAGACTCACGCGAGTCCACCGACCTTCGGTCATGAGGGACAGCAACCGGCTCGCCCGCAGATACACCTCCGGCTGGCGCTTCGATTCCCAGGTGGCAATGGCCGCCTCCAGCATGTGCTTGGCCAGAAGCAATCGCGCGAAATCGGTGCGCGCCTCTTCCAGACGCGTGGTCACTTCCTGCACCTCAATCTTGATGCGATCGAAGTCGCGCTCCGTTTCGGCTTGGGCGAGGACAGCGGCCAATTCCCCTGCTCGCTGGTTCATGGACTCCAGCGCCTCAATGAGCCCCGAGCGCTGACGAACGCGCCGCTCGAGCTCCTCCTCGACATCGCCTACTCCGCTCTCGGGCGACAATCCGGCGCGCTGAAGCGCCGCCGCCCGTTCAGAGGCGATTTCCTGAAGGCGATGCTCGGCATCCGCTCGCCGAGCGGCCGCCGCTTGCTGGCGCTGACGACACAGCGCCATGGCCTGACGTGCCTCGCGGGCCTCGTCAAGAAGTGCCCGAGCCTGGCGCACCGACCCTTGGGCCTCGCCCAGCCCTTCTTCATCCAGCGCCTCGCGTACCTGCGCGGCCACCGATCCCTCCTCAGCCTGGCACGCTTCCAGCTTCTTCTTATCCTGGATCATCACCCAATGGGCGTCGTCGAAACGGGCTTTGCGGGCGCCTTCCTCCTTGTTCGGCCGGAACAACATGGCGAAGCCGCCGGTGGCCATGAGCGCCGCGAAGACGGAGAGGAGAAATCCGATGGCCATATAGCTGAGAGCACCGCGGGCACGGCCCTCGATGAAAAGAGGGACGCCCAGAAGAAACAGCACGGCGGGAATGACCACGCAGAATGCCACCTGAATGCGCCTCTTCGATCGCTCGCTGCGGCGATCGGCCTCATCGTCGGCCGTTTCCTGCAGCGCCTCGTACACTGCCACGGAGGATGTGTAGTTCGCGCGAGCCACCTCCACGGCATGGGCCTGCCGCGATTGACGGGTCGCGAGGTTTTCCAAGCGGTCACGCAAGGCCCGCTCGTCGGAGGCCGTCAGACGTGCGAGGCGGCGCCCGCAGGAACGCTCGTGAAGTTCGTAGTTGTTGGCTGCCTCTTCCTCGCTCTTGGCCAGCCGGGCGATATCCCCCTTAAGCTTGTCGCGTTCGGCATCCAGGGCCGCCAGAGAACTTTTGGCCATGGTGAGCGCCTCAATCACGCGGTTGGCCTCTTCCACCCGCTCTCCCATGGCGGCGCGCTCGGGCTCCAGCTCGTGCAGCTCGCGATCTTGGGCGCGATAGGCATCGGCGACGCCAGCCGCGCTCTGCTGCTCGGCGCGCAGGGCGTTGCGCCGAGCCAGAAGCTGGGGGATCGACTGCTCGGCCGAGGCGGCGCGGGAGGTGAATGCCGCCAAGCGCTCGTTCACATGAGCGAGGGCGTGGGCCGGCGACGAGCCCGTGCCCGAACCGGCCGTCAGCAACTTCGCCGTCGTATCCGTCGTGTTGCGCAGCGAGCGCAGCTCATCGCTGTTCAGGGAAAACATCGTGCGATAGGTGTCCTTGTCGATGTCTTCCACCAGGAAGGTATCTCCCTGCAGGCCGTCGGCGTTGCGGGCGCGGGAAAGCACGAACGTCTCCTCGTCTTCCCTCGCGCTCGCGTTCGCGTCCGCCCCCGCCGACCGCGCGAAAAGCAGCGAGCCCGCGCGCTCGGCCCCCTCGGGCTTGTAGGTGTTTCGGTTTCCTCGAGCCTCTTCCCAACCGAACAGCACGCCGCCCACAAAGGAGGCCACCGTCGTCTTGCCCGCCTCGTTGGCGCCGAGGACGATGTTCATGCGGTCGCTGAAGGGCCCGACCACCGTATCGTGAAAGCGGCCGAAGCGCTCCAAGTGAATAGAGCGGAGGTAGATGCGCGGCTCGGTCATCGGTCGTCGCCCCCTTGCAGCAGCAAGTCGAGCACAAGCCGGGCGGCCTCGTTCGTGAGCTGACGCGCCTTCTTCTCGGAAAGTGCCGCCGTAAGGGGAACGTTGCGCGCAAGATATTCTTCCTGCAAATAGTCGATCTGCCCTTCGACATCCTCGGAGAGCCGATCAACGGTGCGAAGAAACACCGCTGGGAACAGCCCCTCGGCGCGCAACGCCCCTTCGTCGATGGGAGCCGTTGTCTCGTCGATGAGACTATCGCAGTAGAATTCCGAATACGCATCGTTCAAAGACGCGCGCACCTCTTCCAGCACTCCGGGGCGGCCAAGCACCTCGTGAAGGGAGGTCGCTCCGGTGAGAACGATGCGCGACACCATCATCTCGCAGGAGGCGTCGCCGTTGACCGCGAACAGCTCCCGCATGGTTTTGGACACCAGAGCCGGAATGTTCATGCAATCGGAGACGTCGATGCGAACCTTCTCCCACACCACCGAGGCCGTGGGGATGAAGCTCACCTTCGGCGGCGCGTCAACCGCCAGCGTGACGAGGTTGACACCGCGCGGGCCCGTTTCACGCACATCGCGCCCTTGAATGCAGCCGGAAAAGGCAATGCGCGGCACACGCTCGTCGTTGACCCACCGCTTGTGAATGTGGCCGAGCGCCCAGTAGTCGAATCCAGCACGCAGCAGCGCCACGGGGTCGGTGGGAGCCTTCACGGGATCGAGCGTAAGCCCGGTGTGCAGCACGCCCACCGCAAAAGGCGCCTCGGCGGCACGCGGGCCCAATGCCCGAATGGCGGCGGCGCGGGTGATACCCTCGGCGATGTCCTCGTTGGGCGACCACACCTTGTTCGGGTAGCCGCGGCCTCCGATGACCGCAAGGGGACGCCCGTCGCGCTCGTACAGGGCGAAATCGGGACGATCGGCGGCGAGCATCGTAGCGGACGGGGGCAACGCGAAGAAATCCTGCTGCCAAAGACTCAGCGGATCGTGGTTGCCGGTGCACAGGTAGGAGGGAATGCCCTCCGCATCCAGGCGGTTCAATCCATCGAAGAAACGCAGGTAGTCGCGATAGGACGCGCGAACCGAATCGAAGATGTCGCCGGAAACGACCACGAAATCGACCTTGCGCGACACGGCCGCCTCCACTACGCGATCCCAAGCACCGGGAATGGCATCTACCAAACGGCGCGCCCATTCATCGGACAGCGCCCTCAGGCCGCGAAACGGCGCACCGATGTGCAGGTCGGCAGCGTGGATGAATGTCAGCGTTTCCGGCACGAACAGACCCTAGAAGCTGCCCACGCGGGAGTCGTCAATAAAGTCCATGAACTTCGTGAACTCGGGGTTGAAGGCCAAGTCGATGTCGCGCGTGGCGCCGTTGCGGTGCTTCGCGACGATGAGCTTGGCCATGCCCAAATCGGGGCGCGACTCGCTTTCCGCCTCGATCTCGTTCATGGAACGGTCGATGAACATGACGATATCGGCGTCCTGCTCGATGGCGCCGGAGTCGCGCAGGTCGGAAAGCATGGGGCGCTTGTCCTTGCCGCGTTGTTCGATGGCACGGGACAGCTGCGACAGGGCGAGCACCGGCATGTTCATTTCCTTGGCGAGAATCTTGAGTCCGCGGGAAATTTCGCTCACTTGGTCGTTGGTAGATTTATTGGCCGTCATGGGACCCGGCTGCATGAGCTGCAGGTAGTCCACGATGATGAGGCCCTTTTGGCCCTCTTTCAGGCCATGCAGCTCGCGGCGGCCCTTGGCGCGGGCTTCCAGTACCGAGAGGCCTGGGGTGTCGTCGATGAACATATCCAGCTGGGAGAGCTTGCCCGAGGCTTCGGCCAAGGCACCCCAGTCGCCCTCGGCGATGAAGCCGCTGCGCAGCTTCGAGAGATTCACGCGAGCCTCGGAGCACAGGATACGCTGAACCAGCTGCTCGGCGCCCATCTCCAACGAGAAGAACGCCACAGCGGCGCCGGATTTAGCCGCGTTGGTGGCCAGGTTCAGTGCAAAGGAGGTTTTGCCAACACCGGGGCGCGCCGCCAGAATAACCAGATCGCCGCCGCGAAACCCGTGAAACAGCTCATCGACGTCCTTGAAGCCCGTGGGAACGCCGGCCATCTTGTCCTTCTGGTTGGCGAGACGGGAAATTTCCTCGTAGGCGTCGCTTACCAACTCGTCCATCTTGCGGAACGACGAGCTGACGCGTTTCTCGGTTACGTTGAAGAGCGTCTTCTCCGCCTCTTCCACCACCTGATCCAAATCATCGGGCGCGTCATAGGCCAGAGCGTTAATCTGCGTGGCGGCGAACACGAGCTCGCGCAAAATGGACTGCCGCTTGACAATGTCGACATGGCGCTCCCAGCTGGTGAGCGAGAAGGTGTTGTCGGCTAGCTCGGCCAGATAGGCGCGGCCGCCCACGGCCTCCAGCTGCCCCGTGGACTTCAAGGTGTCGGCGAGAGCGATGGGGTCAACGGGAATGTGGCGGTTCGTGAGACTGATGATGGCCTCGAAGATGATGCGATGGGCCGGACGGAAGAAATTCTCCGGACGCAGCCGCATGACCGCCTCTTCGGTCACCTCCCCGTTGAGCAGGCAGGCGGCGAGCACCGATTGCTCTGCCTCGATGTTCTGAGGCAACTGCGCGCGGGGCGCAAGTCCGGGCGTATTGTTGGCATCCATGGGAGGCTGAGGCTGGTAGGGCATGAAACATCCTTCGCGTCGTCGGTGCGCCTATTGTATCGCGTTTCTTCCCGCGAACGCTGGAACTCGGCTTACCGCCACTGTTTCACGGGAAACAGGCTCATTATAGAAAATGGCCCCTCCGAAGAGGGGCCATCAAAGGGTCTCGCAAGACGAGGACTACTCCTCGGTCTCGGTCACCTCAACCTCGACGGTGCCGTCGGCGGCAACTTCGCCGTCAACTTCAACCATCTCGTCGGCCGGAGTCTCGGCGATATCGATAGCTTCCTCGATAGCGTCGATGGCCTCTTCGGCCTCGGACTCACCAGCGACGACCACGGTTACCGTACCCTTGATGTCGCGGTACAGAGACACGGGCACATGGTAGGTACCGGTCATCTTGATGGGCTTGCCCAGTTCTACACGACGACGATCGATTTCGATGTCGAGCTGCTCGGCGATGGCGTCGGCCACCAGAGGAGCAGTGACGGAACCGAAGAGCACGCCCTCCTCGCCCACCTGGGCGATAACGCGCACGGTGGCGTCGTTCAGCTTCTCGGCCAGAGCGTTGGCATCGGCAATGCGAGTCTCCTCGCGCTTGGCGATGTTCTTCTTGCGCTCCTCAAGCTGCTTCAGGTTGCCCGGGGTAGCCTTCACGGCATAGCCCTGGGTCAGCAGGAAGTTGTTGGCAAAGCCGCGGTTGACGTCGATGACGTCACCCTCGCCGCCTTTGCCCTGGAGTTCCTTCAGAAGAATAACTTTCATGGTTCTCCTCCCTTCGCCTAGCGGTTGCGGCGATCGCCACGGCCGCTGACAGCGGGAACGGCATAGGGCATGAGAGCCATGACGCGGGCGCGCTTAACAGCTTCCGCGATGTCGCGCTGGTGCTGGGTGCAGGCACCGGTCACGCGACGGGGCTTGATCTTGCCACGATCGGTAACGTACTTGCGCAGCATTTGAGTATCTTTGTAATCGATATACTCCACGTCGTCCTTGCAGAACTGGCAATACTTACGACGAGGCTGCTTAGCGTAATCGGCCATATTAACCTCTTTCGTTTCGCTTAAAACGGAATGTCATCATCGTACACGGAAGAGGAAGCGTCGATAACCGGAGCAGCGGGCATGGGCGCGGGCGTCGGGGCCGGTGCGGGCATGGGAGCCGGAGCACTATAGGCCGGAGTCGCCGGAGCATAGCCCTGGTTGCCGCCGAAATCGCCGCCGTAGGACTGAGCGCCGCCGCCGCTGCGGCTCGACATGAACTCGAGCTCGTCAACGATGACTTCGAGCTTGCTGCGCTTCTGACCATCGCGCTCCCACTGGCTCCAGCGAAGCTTGCCCTCGATGGCCACCTTGGTGCCCTTGGACAAGTACTGGTGCAGGCTGCGAGCCCGGTTGCCGAACATGGTGCAGTCAACGAAGTTCGGATAATCCTCCCATTCGTTGGTCTGAGGATTACGACGACGGTCGTTCACGGCCACGCCGAAGCTCATGACGTCCATGCCGGACTGGGTGCTGCGCAGCTCGGGGTCGCGGGTCAGATTGCCGCTGATGATCACTCGATTAATGTTCATTTCTACCTCTTCTCATGGTGAGCGCTCCCCTTTGCGGGACCGCTCAGTTTCCAACTAGTCGCGATCGGTGCGGGCGACGATCATGTGACGCACAACGGCATCGTTGATGCGCAGCACGCGATCGAGCTCGGCAATGCTCTGCGGGTCAGTATGGAAATCGATGAGAGTGTAGTCGCCATCAGACAGACCGTTGATCTCATAAGCGAGTTTACGCTTGCCCCAATTGTCGACGTTGTCCACCACGCCCTGGGCGTCGGTGATCGTCGTCTCGATGCGCTTCATAACGCCAGCGCGCGTCTCGTCGTCAATCGTCGGAGCAACAATAAACAGCAGTTCATACGCCTTCATCAGCTCACCTCCTTTGGACTTTACGGCTCCGGGCTGGTGAAGGCACACACCGGAGCAGGAATAGCCTTGCTATCTTAGCAGAGCTTTTCCCGCTGCGGTTGAACCTGCGTTTCTCCATCACGGTAAGCACACATTGCCTCGGTCGCTGGGGCCATGGTAAACCAAGCGAACCGTAAAAATGACGCGGAAATGTCCCGTTTCGTTCCTCGCGCCAACCGTATCAGCGTCGTATCTCCGTCCCCCCAGGGCACGACTCTGGTTGCCCCCACGGAACTAATTTCGATAGCAATCATGAACCACCCCTCAAAGGGGTGGTTTGCTCTGGGCCTATAAGGCCGAGGGGGGCCGGCAGCGTCTAAAGGCGCTGCCTCTCACTTCGTTCAAGCCGTACCGCCCTTGTCTCTCGCGGGCCG
>NZ_WPOO01000026.1:0-28742 GCF_009755265.1 Adlercreutzia rubneri
GAGAGTACTTCGCCAAGAAGAGGCGCGCTGATTAGCGGTACCGAGACAGCCTACTCGCGGTACCGCCTTTTGCTGATCGCCGGTACCAAGCCAGGTGATCGATGGTACCGCGAGAGGTTACTACTCATAGAACAAAAGAGGGTAAGCGTTTATAATCAAGTTTCATTTTATAGGCAAGGAAGTGGTATGACGGCAAGCAGGTTTCTGAAGGAAGTTTCTCGGGAGTGTCGCGAGCATCCTGATCGGGTAGCGTATTTTACCTCTCGGGGGGGGGTATCTGATTCCTTAACTTATGGCGAGCTCGACCGCTGGTCCGATGGCCTGGCGGCTTTTCTGAGGAGAGAGGCGCCCGAGGGCAAACCAGTGGTGGTGTACGGCCATAAGTCGCCGCTCATGCTGGTGTCGTTCTTTGCGGCGGTGAAGGCGGGGCTGCCTTACGCGCCCATCGATATCGCCTATCCCGCTGATCGCGTTGCGGACATTCTCGAGCAAATCGGGCGCCCGCTGGTTATCTCGTTGGCTGACGAGCCGCTCGCTGCCGATGCCTCCCTTGCCGAACGGGTGCTGGGGAAAGACGAAGTGCGGACGGCCTGCATGTCGGGCGAGACGGTTTTCGAGGATAGTTGGGTGTCGGGTGACGACGTCTTCTACCTTTTGTTCACCTCGGGCAGCACTGGTCGTCCCAAGGGCGTGCAGATGCCCTCGCGTTGCGTCGATGCGTTCATGGACTACTTCGGGAAGCTGTTTCCCGCTGGCCCGGATCGCATCAGTTTCAATCGCGTTCCCTACACGTTCGATGTAAGCCTGTTCGATATCGTAGCGGGGCTCTCGGCCGGCTACACGCTGTTCGCTTTTGACTCGGAATGCGAGCAGAGCATGAGCGCGTCTTTCGAGGCGCTCGCGGCGAGCGGCTTGACCACCTGGGTGTCGACGCCCTCCTATATCGAGATGTGCCTGGCCGACCCCTCGTTCAACGCTCAGCTGCTCCCGCGATTGGATACCATTGTGTTGTGCGGCGAGGTGTTTCGCAATGCGGCCGCAAGCAAGCTGCTCGACCGATTCCCAGGCGTGCGCATCTTCAACACCTATGGTCCGACGGAAACCCAGGCGGTGACCGATATTGAAGTGACGCGTGAAGTTGTCGATCAATCGAATCCCCTGCCGGTGGGCTTTTTGAATCCTGAGGTGCGTGCGGTGATCCGCGATGTGGAAACGGGCGATGTGCTACCGTCGGGCCAGACGGGGGAGGTGTATCTGGAAGGCGCCACGGTGTCGCTGGGCTATTTCGGTCGCCCCGATCTGGCTGAAGCCGTTTTCTCTGAGCACACCGACGCCGGTGGGAAGACCGTGCGCTCGTACAAGACCGGCGACAAGGGCTATCTGGACGAGCAAGGGCGCCTGTACTGCCTGGGGCGCTTGGACTTCCAGGTGAAGCTCAACGGCTTCCGCGTCGAATTGGGCGATGTGGAGCAGGGACTTGCGTCGCTGCCCTCTGTGAAAGAGGTGGTGGTCCTGCCTGCTCAGAAAGACGGAAAGGTGTCCCATCTCGTGGCCCACGTTCAGTTGTCCGACCCCGCAGCTGAGCCGTCATTCAAGCTGGGGCAGCAGATCAAGGCGGAATTGCGTCAGGTGCTTCCCGATTACATGATCCCGAAGAAGATCGTCTTCCATGAGTCGTTTGCGCTGAACGTGAACGGCAAAATCGATCGCAAGGCCTTGGTCTAGGGCGCGGGGCTGGCGGTTATGAACTTCTATATCGACCCGGCGTTCTACGTGTTTCTCGCCCTGGCGGTGATCCCCGCTGCCATTCTGGGCTTTACGGGGCATCGGATAAGGTACTACGGCCTGGCGGCATCGCTCGGGTTCTTGCTGCTGCTCTTCGGCGAGAACGCCCAGGGCATGGCGGCGTTTCTCGGGTTTCTGGCGGTGGCATGTGCGGCCACGTTCTGGGTGCTGCGCAGCTGGCGTTGCGGTCAGAAGGCCCTGTGGAAGTACCGGGTGGCCCTGGCGGCGGTGATCGCTCCTTTGGCGATATACAAGATCGGGGCGGTGTTCGAGCACAATATCATGGGTTTTCTCGGGCTGTCCTATATCACGTTCAAGGCCGTTCAGGTGATTATCGAGGTGCGCGACGGGGTCATCGAGGACATGGGCTTTCTCGATTACCTGTATTTCCTCGTGTTCTTCGCGCCCTTTACCTCGGGGCCTATCGATCGCAGCCGACGCTTTACTGAAGACGCGAACCGCACCTACACGCATTCCGAGTACGCCGATTTGCTGGCGCGGGGCATTATGCTGCTGTTGATCGGCGCGGTGTACCAGAAGGTGCTGGGCACGGTGTTCTACGGCTGGTTCACACCGGCGCCGCTGGGCGACGGTTCGCTGTGGCGCGAGCTGGCGGCCCAGGTGAAAGACGCCTACATGTACGGCCTCTACCTTTTCTTCGACTTCGCCGGCTACTCGCTGATGGCCATGGGCGCCAGCTATTGCTTCGGTATCAAGACCCCACGAAACTTCCGTGCGCCGTTTTTGGCTTTGGACGTGCGCGAGTTTTGGGATCGCTGGCACATCACCCTCTCGACGTGGCTGCGCGATTTCGTGTTCATGCGCGTGGTGAAGTCGGCCACGCGGCGCAAGCTGTTCAAAGAGCGCCTGCATACTGCCTGTTTCGGCTATCTCGTGAACTTCATGCTCATGGGTGCTTGGCACGGGCTGACGGTCGACTATTTGGTGTACGGCGCATACTACGGCGCACTCATGGGGGCGACGGACGTGTACCAGAAGAAGTCGCCGTTTCATAAGATGCACAAGAAGGAGCGCTGGTACAAGGCGCTCCAGTGGTTCGTTACGATCAACTTGGTCATGCTGGGCATGGCTATTTTCTCAGGTCAGTTGCATACGGTAGTAGGAGGTCTGATTCATGGCTAATGGCACGGTAGCGGAGCGCATGCTCGATTTGATCGAGGAAGTGTGCGACGATGAGGTGATTCGCGAGGAGCGCGATATCGACCTGTTCAAGGCGGGACTTCTGGACTCTATGGCGGCGATCGAGCTGCTCGTGGGCATCGAGTCCGAGTTTGGCGTGGTGATCGCGCCCACGGCAGTGGAGCGCGAGGAGATGAACTCGGTCAACAAGATCATCCATCAGGTTGAGATTCGGGTGCAGGGCTAGGCATGCGGAAGCTGATCGCGGTTTGCTGCGCACTGGTGCTCGCTCTGGGTGTGGGTGCGGCGTATTATCTGCAGGCGCCTACCGATGCCGCCCTGCGAGAGATGGCGCGGGAGAATCCGGTGAACCCGCGGCCAACTGTGGCGCTAGCGGGGAGCCCGTCGCTGTTGGGCGAAATGGTGCGGGCGCAGCAAGCGCAGGGGCGTACGGTGGGGTTTTTGCTGGGGTCTTCGGAGCTAAGCTATGGGGCGGAGGACTCGGCCCATCCTGTGCGGTTCTTCTCGGAAAATGACCTGGGATTCGACCTGATTTCAATGGGCGGTGGCGGTTACCAGTCGCTGTGGGGCGCTATCGAGGTGAGCGCCTTGGACGAGTGCGGGGCGCTTCCCGAGAAGAAGGTGGCGTTCCTGATCGGCGATCAGTGGTTCATGAATGAGGCGGGATGCACACCGGAGGCGTTCCTGAACAGCTTCTCGGAAGAGGCTTTCTGCGAGTGCATGGAGAATCCGGGGCTGTCCGTCGAGACAAAGGCGCAGATTCGCGAGCGGGTGATAGCTCTGGGAGTAGACGCCCAAACGGTGAGCGATCTGGCTAGTGACTCGATAGTGGGGCGGGCTAATCGAGCGGTTTCCGGTTTCGTGTCAGGTAGCGAGCGCCGTGCATTGCTTGCCGAGGGACTGGCATCCAACGGGCGGCTTGAGCGGGATGGCGCTTCGGTTGTCGGGCCTGATTGGGACGCGCTTGACCGACGAGCGGTTGAAGAGGGCAAAACTGCCTGCACAAACAACGACTACGGTATCTACGACGAGTATTTCGATACCTATGTGAGCGATGCTGCATGGGGCCAGCCCTACGAGGGCGAGCCGTTTGCGGGTTGGAGCGAGACGGAGTTCGGGGATTTGCAATTGTTCCTTACGGTTTGCAAGGAACTTGGGATAACGCCGCTACTGGTCATCGAACCGGTCAACGGTGAGTACTACGACATTCAGCGCTACACTAAAGAGAGCCGGGCGGAGTTTTACGGTAAGTTGAGCAGCGTGCTTGATGAAGCCGAGGTGGACTACCTGGATCTTTCCGGGCACGATTATGACAAGTACTATCTTCGCGACGTCATGCACCTTGGCTGGAAGGGCTGGGTCGAGGTGGATCGGGCGCTGTGCGAGTTCTACGGAGGAGGGGAGAGCGATCGGTATGGCAGCAGCGCCGCCGATGAGGTTTGCACTCGGTCGGATGAGCGTGGAGAGACGTCTGCAGAGAAGGATGCCGAGACTGCTGCCGACGAAATGCTGGAAGTGGAAGGTGCCGGGAAAGAGGTCTTGGAAGACGAGGGGGCTGCTTCATGAAGTTGCTGGAGAGAATGCAATGCTGGTTGGGCGAGCACCCTAATGTAGAGGCCTTCCTCTGGTTCGTGGCTGCCGTAGCGTGCATTGCGATCTTGGTTTGGTTCTTTCTCTTCTCTGGCTACGGCGATCCTCCCGAGTTCGTGTACGAGCAGTTCTGATGTTGTTTCGCGATCTCGTGTTCCGCTGTCGTTCGGTGCGCGATAAGTCCTTGAATTTGCTCGTGTGCTAGTATGGGCGTATGAGCAAGCTTGGAACATATGATGTGATAGTGATTGGCGCCGGTGTGGCAGGGGCGGCTGTTGCGCGCGAGCTTTATCGCCTCGACCTTGCTGTTTTGGTGCTAGAGGCGGGCAATGATATTGCCTACGGTGCGACGCGCGCCAACTCCGCTATCGTACATGCGGGATTCGACCCCGAGCCGGGCGGTTTGAAAGCGCGATTCAACGTCGAGGGTTCGAGACTTTTCCCTCAATGGGCCCGCGAGCTGGGCTTTCCGTACAAGCGCAACGGTTCCTTGGTGCTGGGCTTCACCGCTGAGGATGATGCGTTGCTTCGCGAGCTTTGGCGTCGGGCCATTCGCAACGGCGTGGAGGATGTCAGCTTGTTGTCTGGTGAGCAGGTGCGTTTGTTGGAGCCGTCCGTCAATCCGGATGCGCGCTGCGCTCTTCTTGCTGAGAGCGGGGCCATTTGCGACCCCTACCAAGTGGCGCTTCGGTGCGCGGAGCAAGCGGCTCGCAATGGCGTTCGGTTTCGGTTCAATGAGGAAGTCGTTAGTATTCGGAAGGGGTACGGACGCTATCTGGTGAGGACGTCTCGAGGCGAACTATACCGGGTTTGCGCCATCGTGAATGCGGCCGGTGTCTTTGCTGACGAGATGAACAATATGGTGAGCGCCCGGAAGTTGCGGATCCTTCCTCGAAGGGGCGACTATCAGCTTTTGGACACCGAGTTCGGCGATATGTTCTCGCATACGATGTTCCAAGTCCCGTCGGCGGCCGGCAAGGGTGTGTTGGTTACGCCAACGGTTCATGGAAACTTGCTGATCGGCCCTTCTGCAATTGAGCAGACAAGCAAAACCGACGTATCGACGCATGCCGATGGGCTGCAGTTGGTGCACCGGCTCGCTCATAAAACATGGCCTGGGCTTTCCGCAAGGGGGCTCATAGCCAACTTCGCGGGGATAAGGGCCTCGAATGCCGATGGCGACGATTTTGTCATCGGGCAGCCCGACGATGCCCCGGGATTTTTCAATATCGCGTGCTTCGACTCGCCCGGCCTCACCTCTGCGCCGGCGGTTGCCGTGCGTATTGCAGGGGAGATAGCCGACTATCTTGGCGCTCGTCCGCGTGAGGATTTCGACGACCGCATGCCCCATAGCGCCTTGCTGGCCGAGATGGACGCTGGCGAGCGGGCGGCGGCAATTGCCGATGACGGCCGGTGGGGGCATATCGTGTGCCGATGCTGCCAGGTGAGCGAGGCTGAGATAGTGGAGGCGCTTCACGGGCCGCTGCCGGTGCTGTCGCTGGATGCTTTGAAGTGGCGCACCCGGGCTATGATGGGTCGGTGCCACGGCGGGTTCTGCACGCCTGAGATATGCAAGATCGTCGCAAGGGAGACCGGGGTCGCACCCGATGCGCTGGATAGGCGAGGTCGGCGATCATCGGTCGTCGCGGAGGCGCGCGAGGATTACGTGGAGCTTGTTCGACATACCGGGGAACACGAGGCAAGGAGAGAAGCCGAGGAGGGCGGCGACAGCGGATTGCGTCGCGAAGAGAGCGGGTCCTTCGCGGCCGCGAACGCCGACGTTGGGACTTCGTCGAAGGTAGTGGATTGCGATGTGGCGGTGGTTGGCGGCGGGGCGGCTGGCATGGCGGCGGCCCGATCAGCAGCTGCCGAGGGGGCTCACGTGGTGCTCCTCGATTGCGAGGAGCGGCTCGGGGGCATTCTGAAGCAGTGCGTGCACAACGGTTTCGGGCTTCACCGCTACAAGGAGGAGTTAACGGGGCCAGAGTATGCCGATCGCGAATGCAGCGCGTTGCGGGACGGCGCTGACGAGGGCAACGTTGAGGTGCTGCGCGATTCTAGTGCCTTGGAGATGCGACGGATAGCCGATGGCCGGCGCGCGATAGAGGCGGTGTCGCCGTCGGGCGCTGTTACGGTTCATGTCGGCGCTGTGGTCTTGGCGACAGGTTCGCGCGAGCGGGGGCAAGGTGCGCTCAATATGGCAGGGAGCCGGCCTTCTGGCGTATTTACTGCGGGAAGCGCGCAGAACTTCGCCAATCTGCAGGGATGCTTGCCAGGGCGTCGTGTGGCCATACTCGGGTCTGGCGATATCGGGCTCATCATGGCGCGGCGCATGGCCCTTCAAGGCGCTGAGGTTGTCGGCGTCTACGAGTTGATGCCGACGCCGTCGGGGCTTCGGCGGAATATCGTGCAGTGCCTCGACGATTTTGGGATTCCGCTGCACCTGAGCACCACCGTGACGCGCCTGGAGGGAGAGGGGCGGCTAAGTGCCGTGTGGGTGTCCGACGTGGATCCCGAGACGCTGCGGCCGATTCCGGGCACCGAAAGACGGGTGGAATGCGACACCCTGCTGCCTTCCGTGGGGCTGCTGCCCGAAAATGAGCTGGCTAAGACGGCCGGCGTAATGCTGGATCCCGTGACGGGCGGGGCCGTGGTGGACGAGTCGCTGCAGACGAGCGAGCCCGGCGTGTTCGCGTGCGGGAATGCGCTGCACATTCACGATTTGGCCGACTACGCGTCGGAGGAGGGCGAGATTGCGGGCGCGGCTGCGGCCCGGTTTGCCTTGGCGATGCGAGAGGGCGATGGGGAAGAGGTAGCGCGCAAAATTGCTTCTACGAGGGCACGCGAGGATTGCGGCGCGGCGGGGCGCGACTTCGTTTCGGTGGTGGCGGCCGAGGGCGTCCGTTATGTTGTGCCCCAACGGATTTCGATGCGCGGGATGGGTTGTGGAGATGCCCGCGCGGAGGATTCCGTGACGCTCTCTTTCCGTCCTTCCCGTGCGGTTAAAGGCCCTAAGGTTATCGTGGAAGCGATTCTTCGGGACGGAGCGACGAGGGCGGTGGTTTCCAGGAAGTTAATGGTCGCCGTTCCCGCTGAGATGGTGCGTTTGAAGGTGCCCGTGGGAGACCTGCGCGACGCCGTCGAGGTTCGCGTGAGGCTGGAGGAACGATGAGCGGTGCCGCGACCAAGCAGCTTACGTGCGTGCAATGCCCGTTGGGCTGCGCCCTGGAAGTCTGCCTGGATGAGGCTGGCGCCGTCGTCCATGTGTCGGGACAGAGCTGCCGGCGCGGCACGGAATTCGCTCGCCAGGAGGCGGTGTCCCCGGTTCGAGTGCTGACTTTGACAGTTCCCGTCCCGGGCGCGCTTGAGCCTCTGAGCGTGAAGACAACCGCGCCGATACCAAGGGATCTGATCCCCGCAGCAGCCGAAGCGATCCGCCGTCTTTCCCTGCGACTCCCGATAGCCGCCGGAGCCATCCTAGCAACCAACATTTGCGATTCCGGCGCCGACGTTGTTTCGACTAAGGGACTATGCTGAGGGGCTTCATTCTACTATACGCCATAGTCTAATGATTAACGAGAGATAGATCTGCTTTGTAGTAGAATGGTTCCGGTATTGCAAGCGAGAGTGGCGGAGGACGCTATGTACGGTGCGGAGGCGAATGATAGGGAGCTTTACAAATGGTTGGGAAAGGTGCAGAACCGGGAAATCACGCTTCCTCGCTTCCAGAGAGGGGAGGCGTGGGATCATAGTCGGATCTGCAGTTTGATGAACGCGATAATAAAGGGTCTGCCCTTGGGCGTGACGCTTATTTTGGAAGTGGGCGACAAGCCGAAGTTCGAATCGCGCGCCTTGCAAACGGCGCCCGTTGAGGGGGAGCGGATAACGGAGCAGCTGCTCGACGGCCAGCAGAGGATGACTGCGGTATGGCGCGTTCTGAACGACAACTACGAGGATGGCTCCTACTTCGTTGTAGTCGAGGATTTCGATTCGGAAGAACCCCAGATGGCTGCTGAGGTGATCCGGCAATCTCGCTGGCGAAAGAAGGACAACCGCCGATACCCGTTGTGGTGCGACAAACCGAAAGAATGCCTGGCGCGCAAGATGATCCCTGCCAGCCTCCTCTGCCCGACGAAGAGCCTCGGTAGTTGCAATTACGACAAATGGATAAGGGAGGCGCTTGGGAACAAGGAGGGCTACTCTTCCGCTGATGAGTACTACGAACTCAAGGAGTCGGTAAAGTCCACGGTAGACAAACTGCGCGAGCGCATCGCGAACTACAATCTGCCCTATCTGGCGCTGCCCTCGTCGACCAGCGAGGACGTCGTGCTCGACGTGTTCGTTAACATGAACACGAACGGCAAGCCGCTTTCGCAGTATGACATCATCGCGGCGCAGCTGGAGAGCAAGCTCGGCATGAGTCTGACGGAGAAGATCGATAAGATGAAAACCGAAGTCCCCGGACTGCAGAGGTATTCCAATGTCAGCGAGCTGCTGTTCAACACGGAGTCTCTTGTTCAGGGCTATTCTCCGAACCAGGCCGGCGCGTGGAAGTTCGACAAGGACAAATTCGTCGACTCGTGGGCGGACAATGCGCAGGCGATAGAAAGTATGCTCGGCCTGCTGATTACGGAGGGGGTCACGGATGAGCGGCTGCTGCCATCGGTGTCCGTTATGTGGGTCGCTGCCGCAATTTTCCGTATGAATCCGAAGGATGTCGATCATCAGGGCCTGATGAAAAGCCTGTTGCGGCAGTATCTGTGGCGGGCATTCTTCACGCATCGCTATGAAAAATCGGCCAGCACCTACGCCCTGCAGGATTACCGGGGCATGAAGGAGTATCTCGGCCTGAGATTCGCGGGCGAGAACGCGGAACTGAAGGCCCCGATATTCGACGATCAGGAGAACCCTCCTTTCGAGATCGAGGAGCTGGTTCAAGCTGGTTGGCCGAAACGGAAGTCGGTCGTCTCTCGAAGCGTCCTCGCGCTGACCGGCCACGAAGGCGCGAGGGATTTTGCCACCGGGGATGACTTAACGCAGTGCCCCTTCGGCGATAGGCATTTTCATCACGTCTTTCCCGACGATCTGCTGAGCAAGGCGGGTGTCAAGAATCGTTCTATTGTGCTGAACTGCGCTTTGATAAAAGATGCAACAAATTGGGATATAGGCAAAAAGGAGCCCTTAAAGTACCTTGCTGAACGCTGCAAATGGGCTAGTGAGGATGAAGTACGTGGAAGGTTGGCCAGCCACTTGATTCCCATCGAGAAGATCCAATGCGGCGGCTATGACGATATGGAACCTGCGGCCAGGAAGGAAGCGGTAGCCAAAGACTACGACGCCTTCGTGCAGAGCAGGGCGGAGAAGGTCAGGGCGAAGGCTTTGGAGTTGGGAGGGTTTAAGGCCCCTGCGAGTGAGTCTGCTGCTTTGCGGATCTGAGTGCTCCGCCAGCCGAACATCGTGCCAGCGAATGCAGACTGCTTAGGATGCGAGAAAGAGGGGGGTTATGCTTCTCTGCGACTACACGAATGATGGTAACGATTACATTTTCGGATGGTGCGATTATCCTAATGGGGACAAGTGTGAACCATGTCTTTTGAGGCAAGCTGAGGGATTCTTCGAATTGATCCTCCCTGATTCCGGTCAAAGGCATATGGAGGAGAGTCCTTCTTTCGATTCGCATACGATCCCTGGCGCAGTGCATGTGCGGGATGCTCTTTCGAAGGATCTCTATTGCGTGATTGATGCTCGTTTTTCATCTATCTCGTTTGACACGGACAGGAACTACGGCAGTATGCGCTTGAGGACTGATTGCGTCATCAAATGCGATTCGTACGATGAGGACATGGATTATTCGAATGTAGCTTCCCTCGGCAGCACGTCTCCAGATTTGACGAAGTGGTTTGGCTTGCGAACGTCTGGGCTCAACCAAGGCTTTGACAAGGAGATGGCCGCACTCGCAGAAACATACGGGGGAGAGATTGAGCAGGCTGACAATCGATTTATTGGGGCTGATGAAGGGCTCAATCTCGGCTTGAGTATATCCCGCAATCTTTCCGCGAGATGCGGGATGGCTCCAAGTGTCGATTTCGGCGGCCGGGTTTGGTTCGAGTCGTTCGCGCCTACACCGAAATTGCTGAACGATCACTTCGAATGTCATCTCAAGCTCACGGCGCTTTTGTCCATCATATGTTGGAGAAATATATCATTCGAGAGAATGCGGGTTGAGTATGGGCCGCATGAGGGCGATGGCGTAGATGGGTCGATGGACACCTTCCCGATAAATCCTCTCATCTCTACGCGTTTCGATCCCTGGGAACCTCCCAGGACGAACAAACCGTATCTCATTGCCTTCGACGATATTGGTGAATCTGGACTTGGCGCTTGGTTTTCCCTTATGTCCAATTATTCGATTCCGTTACGCCAGATTTCGTACATTGCCAAGATGCACAACAATCTCACCTTAGAAAACCAAGTTACTTTATTTGGAATTGCTTTTGAAGAACTGGGTGCCGCTATTCTAGGGTCGCGCTCAAAGAGAAGGACGACGTGCGAATGCATAAAAGGACTTCTCGGCGATTCATTCGCCGATTGCGAGAAGTCCAGCCTTCTGTTCGACGAAGCATTGCCTCAGGTTATTGCCAATACGTACAATAGTATAAAGCATCCCAAAGAGCAGCGCGGAGGCCGTCCCAGGGAGGAATGGCTTTTGCCCGGTCACTTGTTGAATGTCGTGTATGCTTGTCGCGAGATCGCTCTTGTATGGATTGCTAGCAGACTTGGTTGTCGTGAGAAAGTGATTAGCAAGCTAGGACTCGAACAGCAGTTTTCGCAAGCGCTCAAGGAGTGCGCAGCGTATGCCGCGGAGCTAAGCTAGAGGGAAAAGGTGCTGTCGTTTAAGATGTAGCAAAGAGTGCTTTGGGCGATGACTCCTTCCGCGGTTGCAATGTCCGGCTCGAAATGCAAAAAAACGAGGACATAGTGTTCTCTTGCGCTGTTGTGCGTTTATGGTTTTCTCGACTGTGCCACGTGCATCGGCCTATACAATTGTGAGGAAGATGTCGGTTGCGCCATATGCGGAGCTGAATACGGGAGAGCCTATGAAGCTGGAAGCAGTAAAGATTGAGAACTATAAGGCGCTCAGAGAAGTGTCGGTCGATGACCTGACGCCGCTTGCGGCTTTTGTGGGCGCGAATGGTGCTGGCAAGTCGTCGTTGTTTGACGCTCTGGTTTTCTTGCATGATTGCTTGTCCCGAGGCGTTGCGGAGGCTGCCTCGATGCGCGGCGGATTTCGAGAAATTGTGTCCCGGGGATCGCGCAGTCCGATTGCCATCACGATAAAGTTCAGGGGGAGTAAGAAGGAGCCGGTTCTGACTTATCGCGTCGAGCTGTCCTGCGACGATTTCGGCGAGGCCTATGTGGCCCTTGAGCAATTGCGCTTGAGGAAAGGCAGCTCCGGGTCTCCCTGGATCGTGCTCGATATCCGAGAGGGCCAAGGTTGGGCGCTGCGCGGAGTTCCGGAATCGTATTCCTCTGTAAGCAAAGAAAAAGAGTCAATTGAGCTGTCTTCGCCAAGGACGCTGGCAGTGGACAGCCTCGGGCAGCTTTCCGACTATCCTCTGGAATCATCTCTTCGTGCTTTGATCGACAATTGGTTCGTCGTGGCACCAACGTCCATTCACCACGACGCTGATAGGCCGTCATCTACCGCCCAGTTCTTTTCCACGAGAGGCATGGCCAAGGTCGCTCGTCGTCTTTGGGCTCATAACCCCAAAGCCTTTGAAAACATTGTGCGATCGATGTCGAGACGAATCAATGGTGTAGACAACATCGCGGTCCAGCCATTGCCTAATGGCGAGGTGCATCTTCTGTTTGGCGATAACAACCTAGAAGCATCGTTTCCTCAAGAGAGTGTATCTGACGGTACGTTACGACTGTTTTCCTATCTGCTTCTGCTGGCTGAGGTGAATCCAAGCTCTCTTCTTTGCATAGAAGAGCCCGAGGGGCTTCTTCACCCAGATCTACTTCCGGTGCTAATGGAGGAGCTTCAGCGTTACGCCGATAGAGGCGGCCAGGTTCTCGTTTCGACCCACTCGCCCCTGGTGCTTGACTCCCTTAAGCCTGATCAGGTTTATGCGCTGGTGAAATATGGAGGGTTTTCCCAGGTGAAAAGGGTGTCTCAGATGCCGATAACTGTTTCGCTATATCGAGAGGGAAACAAGCTTGGCAGTTTGTGGGAGATGGGCCTTATTCCAGAGGCGAGCTGTCTATGATAGTCGTTCTCACAGAGGAGCCCTCTTCGGCGGAAATGCTCAAGCGGGTTATCCCCAAAATTCTGCCCGATATGCTGCCGCAGCTAGATTTGCAAATTGTCGAGCATCGTGGCATAGGTGATTTGAAGGCAAAACTCCCTTCTCTCTTGAGGGGGTGGCCGGGAGACGCCAGGTTCATTGTTGTTTGCGACCGGGATCGTCGCGATTGCGTGGAGGTTAAAAGGGAGATACTTGAGATCGCCAAACCCTACAACAGGCCGGTTCTGGTTCGCATTGCATGTGAGGAGCTGGAGTCTTGGTATTTCGGAGACCTTAACGCTGTGTCGGAAGCTTACGGCGTGAACTTAGATCAGGTTGCGAAGAAGCGCGGTTATCGTGACCCTGATAAGATCGTGGATCCAAAGAGCAAGCTTCGTAAGCTCGTTCCCGATTTGATGCAGGTCGAAGGAGGGCGACTGATCGGTGACAGCATGGTTCCAGAACGGAACACCTCGCATAGCTTCACCGTTTTTGCTGATGGCCTGAGACGGGTTTGGCGAGATATGAGTGCATGATATTCCGACCTTGCGACTTATCTTCTGGGATGTTATGCTCGCGATCAGAGGGAAGCGTTGACATCGGATCAAGAAAGGGGATGGTTGCATGTCTTGCGCGCGTATGAGAGGGAAATCGGCGAGGGCGATGGCATTTGCCGGTGCGCTGGCGCTGGCGGTTGCTCTTTGGGTTGCTCCCGGGCAGGCTTTGGCCGAGGAGGCGCCGGAGTCCGCAATAGGGGTGGGGGTAAGCACTTCTGTGCCAGATGAATATGGCGTGATTGCCCTTCTGGCTGAGAGCGGAATCCCAATGACGGCAGACGCTCTTGTCGTCGATGTCGAGCAGGAATACGGGCAAGCCTACGAAGTACTCGACCTCGTTAATGCCGAACGCGCCAAAGAGGGGCTCAGCCCTCTTGCCATGGATCGCGGTCTTTTGGAAGCCGCCATGCAGCGTGCGGTCGAGATCAGCTACTACTTCAGCCACGAGCGCCCCGATGGCACTGATTGTTGGACCGCCTTCCCCGAAGGGAAAGAGACGGTGGGAGAGAACATCGCCATGATGCAGCCGGGGCCCGATTGGGTGATGAATTCCTGGATGAACTCATCTGGCCATCGTGCGAATATCTTGGATCCCGATTTCACCACTATCGGCATCGGCTGCGTGTACGTCGGCGAGGCTGGCCCCTACTGGGTTCAGTGCTTCGGCGACGGGGTGGCCGCCAGCTTCGCTCGGCCGAGCGATAGGTCTCTAACAGTGAAGTGCGATGTACGTGCCGAGTGGCTGAAGAGCGAGAACTTCGAATTCCGCCAGACCGGCTACACCACCAACGTCGGCGCCGATTACGCCTTCCAGCCCGAAGTACGCTTTATCAACCAAGGCGATGGCTCCGGCAATTTCGTGTGCGAGCTGGATCCCGCGACTTTCAGCTGGAGCTCCAGCAAACCGTCCGTCTTCAGTGTTGATCGGGATAATGGCACCATCATCGGCAAAGCTCCCGGGTCGGCCTCGGTAATCGCTTCTATCGGCAGTAAGGTTCGTATCGAGGCGCCGATTGTCGTCGAGGACGAGAGCAGCCAGTATGGAACTTGGAAGAAGTCCGGCGGCAAATGGTGGTTCCAACTTGAGGACGGGTCGTATCCCTACAGCCAGTGGGCGCGCATCGATGGCGATTGGTACCATTTCGATCGCTCCGGCTATATGCAGACCGGGTGGTTGAAGCTGGGCAAGAGCTGGTACTACTTGAAGAGCTCTGGCCCAATGGCCGAGGGCTGGCAGAAAGTCGGCGGCGCTTGGTACTATCTGAACCCAGGCTCTGGCGCCATGGCCACGGGATGGAAGCAGGTCGGCGGAACCTGGTACTACCTGAAGGGCTCCGGCGCCATGGCGACCGGCTGGCAGAAAGTTGGCGGCTCCTGGTATTACTTGAAGGGTTCCGGGGCTATGGCGGTCGGTTGGCAAAAGATAGGTGGGACGTGGTACTACCTGAAGGACTCTGGCGCCATGGCCACGGGATGGCGGCAAATCGACGGCCACTGGTACTTCCTTAGCGGTTCGGGCGCTATGGCCAAGAACAAATGGGTCGGTGACTACTATGTAACCGGCTCTGGCGCCATGGCAACCAACACGTGGATCGGGAAATACCACGTGAACGCCGCCGGCAAATGGGATCAAACGCGGTAGAGCACGATAGGGATACACTTTAGCGCTATCGCATGTTCATAAAAAGGGCGGGGATTCTTCAAGGATCCTCGCCCTTTGCTCTTTATGGGCAAAGGGAGGCTTGGATCTTTCAGCTTGGAATGTGCTCTCCCCGAAACCTTGCTTGGCTACACGAGCTGTTTGAGGACAGGGGTTTTCTTCAAGATGCAGACGATGCCCAGAGAGATGGACAGGATGATCAGCGCGTAGAATGCGCTCCCTATCAGGTTCGAGCAAAGCTGCGTCAAAGCTCCGCTGGAATCGACCAGCAGATTGAGGGTCACGCGAACCATGTTGTGGACGTAGAGGATTCCAAGGGTGTTCTGCGACACGGCCAAAATGAACCGGTGGGGAGTCTTGGCCTTGCCCTGGTACGAGAGCCCGAGCACGAACAGCGCCAGAGTGTTGGCAAGCACGAATACCGTGTCGTATCCGTGGTAAACCGTGTCGAACAGCTTCCCGTTCACGCTGGAGGCGAGCCATCCCCAGGCGGCCAGAAGTGCGGACGAGATGACAAGGGTGGCCACGGCCAGGGCGACGCGCTTGTTCGGAGCCCGCTTCAGCAGGGCACCGCGCTTGTCCCAGAGCAATCCTCCCAGGCAGAAGTAAACGAACGAGTATCCGTGAATGCCCCTGAAGGGATCGAACGAGGCGAAGTAGTTGAAGTCGAAGAGGCTTCCCCGATTGAACAGGCCGCACAGCGCAACGGAGATGACCTGATTCAGCAGTACCACGCCGAATGTCATAATTGCGCAGACGGCCGCGAAGAACAGGAAGGCCGGACGATACTTGTCGTAAGCTACTTTCAAAATGGGGAAGAAGATGTAGATGCAAACGAGGGCGCCTATGAACCAGAGCTGATCGTTCCAGCCCATGGTGCGGTACCAGCCCCAGCTTAGGAGCTCTTTGATGGTCGGCTCGTATCCTGTTATCGGGCAAAGGACAACGGGGATAATGAAAGACCAGATGATGGTGACGACTGTCAGCCTTACCGTCTTGATGATGTGTTTGCGGAGGTTGAGCTCCTTTCGGAAGAGCAGATAGCCGTTCACGAGGAAGAACATGGGAACGCAAGTGGATAGCAATCCGTTCAACAGGTAGTACGGAAAGGCCGAGGCACCGTATTCGACGAAATTGGTCGTATAGTAATGCGAGTGGTAAAGCACGACGAAGAACATGGCCAGGGCCTCGTCGAAGTCTATCGAGGGCATTCGCCGGGGCGCCGGCATGACTTCCGCATCGAGATCCGACGTCAAGTTGCGTTCAGCTTCGTTCATGGAATTCCCTTCTTGTGCGGCGCGCTGCTCATTGCCTTTCGGTGTATTGCGCCTATTGAACCATAATTCGCAGGTCGGCATTCCCCTTTTCGCGGGTCTGGAGCAAATGGCGGAACGGCTGGTGGTGCTGGTCGCTTGTCTGAAGATTTGCCTATGCCATGTTCCAAGGCTCGTCTTTCCCATACAATAACGGGAAAGGAAATGAAGCATTCGATTTCAACCAAAGGGAGCGCCCCATGAAGGGAATAGTGCTGGCGGGCGGCTCGGGCACGCGGCTGTATCCGTTGACCACCGTGACGAGCAAGCAGCTTCTGCCCGTCTACGACAAGCCGATGATCTACTACCCGCTGTCGGTGCTCATGATGGCGAACATCCGCGACATCCTCATCATCTCGACGCCGACGGATCTGCCGAACTTCGAGCGGCTGCTCGGCGACGGCTCGCAATTCGGCATCAACCTCTCCTATGCGATACAACCGAGTCCCGACGGGCTGGCGCAGGCGTTCATCATCGGTGAGGACTTCATCGGCGGCGATTCCTGCGCGCTGGTGCTCGGCGACAACATCTTCTACGGCAACGGCTTGGGGCGCCATTTGCGCCAGGCGGTGGAGGCAGCCGAGTCCCATGGGGGCGCCACGGTGTTCGGTTATCACGTGGAAGATCCGGAGCGGTTCGGTGTTGTGGAGTTCGATGAGGACTTCAACGTGCTGTCCTTGGAGGAGAAGCCGGAGCATCCTCGCTCGAACTTCGCCGTGACGGGGCTGTACTTCTACGATTCCCGCGTGTGCGACTTCGCCAAGCGCGTGAGGCCGTCGGCCCGAGGCGAGCTGGAGATTACTTCGCTGAACCAGATGTATTTGGAAGACGGCTCCTTGAACGTGGTGACGCTGGGTCGCGGGTTCGCGTGGCTTGATACGGGCACCACCGAGTCGCTGTTCGAGGCGGGGGAGTTCGTCCGCGCCGTGCAGCGCAGCCAGGGGCTCTCTATCTCCGTGCTGGACGAGATCGCCTTCAACAACGGCTGGATCTCCCACGAGATGCTGGCCGAGGCGGCCGCGCGGTACGGCAAAAGCGGCTACGGCAAGCATCTGAAGAAAGTGGCGGATGGGCAGATCGTCCCTCTGCGCTAGCGAATAGGATCGAGGTTTACACGTATGGCCCGAGAGGCTTTGGCGCCGCGCCGCATCATCGTGACCGGGGGCGCGGGATTCATCGGCAGCAATTTCGTCCACTGGGTGGTGGAGAACCAGTCCGAGGTGCACGTCACCGTGTTGGACGCGCTCACCTACGCCGGAAATCGTGAGAATCTGGTTGGCATTCCGGAGGATCGCCTGACGTTTGTCCACGGCGACATCTGCGACGCGGCCCTACTGGAGGAGCTGGTGCCCGAAGCTGACGCCATCGTGCACTTCGCTGCCGAGTCGCACAACGACAATTCCATCGCCGATCCGGCGCCCTTCGTGCGCACCAACGTGGAGGGCACGTTCCAGTTGCTGGAGGCGGCGCGGCGCCACGGCACCCGCTTCCACCACATCTCCACCGACGAGGTGTACGGGGACTTGGCCCTGGACGACCCGGCGCGCTTCACCGAGGAGACGCCATACAGGCCGTCGAGCCCCTACAGCTCCACCAAGGCTTCGTCGGACATGCTCGTGCGCGCGTGGCACCGCACCTACGGGGTGGACGCCACCATTTCCAACTGCTCGAACAACTACGGGCCGCGCCAGCACATAGAAAAGTTCATTCCGCGGCAGATCACCAACATCCTCACGGGCGCGCGGCCGAAGCTGTACGGCGACGGTTTGAACGTGCGCGACTGGATTCACACCGAGGATCACTCGTCTGCCGTGTGGGCCATTCTCACCCAGGGCGTAGCGGGGGAGACCTACCTTATCGGGGCCGACGGCGAGCGCAACAACCTGGAAGTGCTGCGCAGCATCCTTCAGCGCATGGGGCGCGATGCCGACGACTTCGACTGGGTGCGCGATCGTCCCGGCCATGACCGGCGCTACGCCATCGATTCCTCGAAACTGCGCCGCGAGCTGGGGTGGCGTCCCAGACACACCGATTTCAGCGAGGGGCTGGACGAGACCATCCAATGGTACCGCGACAACGAGGACTGGTGGCGCGGCCAGAAGGAGGCCGTCGAGGCCAAGTACGCGAACCAGGGACAATAGGAGAGTACGGAGAGCATGGCAGAGCAGATCACTTCGGGTAACTTCACCTTCACGAAGGCCGCCATCGAGGGGGTCGTCGTCGTTGACGTCAAGAGCTACGGCGATGAGCGCGGCTATTTCATGGAGACCTACAAGCGGGAGAACTTCGTCGCCGGCGGCATCGATTGCGAGTTCGTGCAGGACAACCAGTCCGCCTCGTCGAAGGGCGTGTTGCGGGGCCTCCACTTTCAGATCGAACATCCGCAGTCGAAGCTCGTGCGCGTCGTCGAGGGGGCGGTGTTCGATGTGGCGGTGGATCTGCGGGAAGGCAGTCCCACCTTCGGCCAGTGGGAGGGCGTCGTGCTGTCGGCCGAGAATCGCCGGCAGCTGTTCATTCCCCGCGGGTTCGCCCACGGCTTCCTGGTGCTGAGCGATCGGGCGGTGTTCTGCTACAAGTGCGACGACGTGTACCACCCAGGCGATGAGGGCGGACTCATGTGGAACGATCCGGCTATCGGTGTCGTATGGCCGGCCATGGAGGGCGACGAGGCCTTCGACGAGACGAAGATCATACTCAGCGACAAGGATCGGGTGCATCCGCCCCTGGCCTCCCTGCGTCGCGCGTAGGCGAGTGAGGACTATTTCATGAAGACGATTGTGGTGACGGGCGCCGGCGGCTACATCGGGTCGCAGGTGGTGCGCGAGTTGGCCGGCCGGGGCGTGCAGGTTATCGCCGTCGACCGCTCGGCCGGCGCGGGCGCGGACGAGACGCCGGGCGTTCGGTGGGTGGCCGCCGATCTGTTCGACCCGGCGCTTGATTTGTGCGAGCTCATCGGGTGCGTGCCCGACGTGTGCCTGCACCTGGCATGGCGCAACGGGTTCGCCCACAACGATGAAAGCCATATGGACGACCTTTCTGCCCACTACCGCTTCCTCATGAACATGGCCCGAGCGGGGGTGGGGCAGATCGCCGTCATGGGCACCATGCACGAGGTGGGGTACTGGGAGGGGGCCATCACGGCCGACACTCCCTGCAATCCCCAGAGCCTCTACGGCATCGCCAAGAACGCCCTGCGCCAGGGACTTGCGCTCTCGCTGGCGCCGATGCCGGTCGCCTTCCAGTGGCTGCGCGCTTTCTACATCTACGGCAACGACGAGAAGGCCCAGTCCATTTTCGGGAAGCTTCTGCGGGCCGCCCGCGCCGGGGACGAGCGTTTCCCCTTCACCACGGGCAAGAACCTCTACGACTTCATAACCGTCGAGGAGCTGGCGCGCCAGATTGCCGCCGTGGTGCTGCAGGATAAGGTGACGGGCGTCATCAACTGCTGCACCGGAGCGCCGGAGAGCCTGGCCGATCGCGTAGAGGGGTTCATTCGCGAGAACGGGCTTTCTATTGCCTTGGATTACGGCGCCTTCCCCGACAGGCCCTACGATTCGCCGGGAGTGTGGGGCGACGCGACCGAGATTCGCGCCATTATTATGGCCTCCGAGGGCTCTTCCGGCGCCGAGGGCGGCCGCAAGAGCGCCGAGGTGAGCTAGATGACCTTTGCCCCCTCCGACCATACGTTCGCCGTTTGCGCCTACAAGGAAAACCCCTATTTGGCGTCCACGGTGGAATCGCTGCTCGCCCAGGACGCGCGCTGCCCGATCATCATCTCCACTTCGACGCCCAACGACCATATCAGCGCCGTGGCGCGCCGTTTCGAGGTGCCCGTGGTGGTGAATCCAGATCCGCGCGGCGCTGCGAGCGACTGGAACTACGGCTACGATGCGGCCGAGACGCCGTTGGTGACCATCGCGCATCAGGACGACTACTACGAGCCGAACTACCTCTCCACGATGCTCGCCGCCGTTAACGACTACGAGGAAGGCGGGCTGCAGCTGGCCTTTTCCGACTATTTCGAGATCCGCAACGGCGAGCGCGTGGCCGGCAATGCGCTTCTGCGCATCAAGCGCGCGCTGAACGCGCCCTTGGGGACGCGGGTTTTGAACGGGTCGCGATTCGTGAAGCGCCGTGCGCTTTCTTTGGGCAACCCCATCTGCTGTCCCGCGGTGATGCTCGTGAAGGAGAATCTGGGGCCGTCTGTGTTCGATGAGACGTACAAGAACAGCTGCGACTACAAGACGTGGGTCGATTTGGCCGGCGAGCCGGGGCGGTTCGTGTACGTGCCGGAACGCCTCATGGGGCACCGAATTTACGAGGAATCCTCGACATCGAAGAACCTGAAGGATGGCACGCGCCAGGCGGAGGATCTGGAGATCCTCTCGTCGCTGTGGCCGGCTCCCGTGGCGAAGCTCATCTACAAGGTGTACGCCTTGGGCGAGAAGAGCAACGAGCTTTAGGCGTCTGCGGCTTTGGTGTATCCCTTTGCCACGATCTTCTGGAGCAGGGGATAGAGCGGAGTTTTGAGGGCGAGGAATTGCCGGAGCTTGAATTTGCCGTAGGCAGAGCGGTAGGACGAGTCGTCTGGGTGAGCTTCATGAAGACGTCGATAGAGACGCTCGTGATCGGCGTACAGGCGCTTTCGAGATTCTATGCTTCCGCCTGTGGAGATGCCGGTGCCCCATTCATAAAGCAGAATAGGGCGGTGCAGATGATGCACGTCGCCATCGAGCAATGCTATGGTTTCCGCGAAATCCTCGCAGTAGCGTACTTCATAGGTTTCGGCGAGAAGAGCGAGCAGCTCCTCCAAGCGTCGTTTCTCGAAAAACTGGCAGCAGCCAGGAATCCAGTCGGCCGTTGAGAGCTGCATGAGAAGAAGGTCTCGATGGCCGCAGCAGCCTTCGGGGGGATAACACTCCGGCCGTTTCGGAGCGCCATAGGAGGGGCGATCGGGTAAGTCAATGACGATATCGCCGAAGCCGGCATGAACGTCGTTGTCCCTGCAGAATGCCACGATGGCTGCCAGCGTGCTCTCGTCGTAGAGCGCGTCTCCGGCCCCGAGGGCCTTGATGAACTGGCCCTCGGCGTAAGGCAGGGCGTGCAGTATGTTTCGAACAGTCTGCACGTTTTCGGGGTGGCGTACGTAGGTGAAGTTGCTGATACCCAGCTCGCTGGCGAGTGCCGTAGCTTCGTCCTCGAAGCTTTCGGATGAGTGGTCGTCGGCGACAAGGAGTTGGTAGGTGCATCCTGTTTGAGCCGCTACGGAGCGCATGGACGTCTCGATGCTCTCCGGCCGTTGGTTGTAAACGGTAAGGATGACGGTGATGTCGGTTTGGCTCATTGCTCTCCTTCGCCTTGGACTTACGCTCTATAATACCTTGTTGCGCTCAGGCGATGCGCAACTGCACTAATTCAACGATTTGGAGATTGGCTATGGCTTCGATGCTCAAAGAGCTTAAAATGCACTCCCTTTCCGACATCGTGTCGATGGGCTTCTCTTTCATTGCGACCAAGTTGTTTTATCCGGGAGCGACGCTCGTTAGGCGGCCTTTTCACATCCGCCAAAAGAGCAATTTGAGGTTCGAGCCCGGTTTTACCACGGGGCATGGCTGCCGATTCGAAATGTTCGACGAAGGCGTGATAGAACTCGGACGCAATTGCCGGATTGGCGACAACGTACATCTTGCCGCGCTGCACAAAATAACAATAGGCGATGACTGCCTCTTCGCATCGAAGATATTCATCTCCGATTTGAGCCATGGCTCCTATGGGAGGGAGGGTTGCGATCCGCGGACTCCCCCGAACGATCGTCCCCTCGTGGGATCGCCGGTTACTATCGGCGATAACGTGTGGCTCGGCGAGAACGTTGTCGTTCTTCAGGGAGTGACCATCGGGAGTGGCTGCATTATTGGGGCCAATTCCACGGTTTCGCGAAGCATTCCCGAGAACTGCATCGCTGTCGGCTCTCCTGCGCGCCCTATAAAAGCTTACGACGACGAGACGGGCAGCTGGGTTCCCTACCGTGCCGAGGGATAGCGGAGGGCGTTCTTAATCGCGGTCGATCCAGTAGGCCTCGGTCGTGTGGCTATGCCTTTGGCTCTCGGGCAATGGCGTGCGCCAATCACCGTAATTGAGCGTGAGATACTCATCGTAGCTCCGAGGTATGAAATAGCGGCGGTTCTCGAAGTCGACTTCGTGGGGCTCGAACCACGAGGACGGCTGCACAATATCGGGGTCGGCCATTGAGACGATATCGAGATATGCCGCCTCGTCGGTCTTCTCGCAATGATGGGCGTTGTCATCGATCAGCCGGGAATAGTGTGCGGGATCCATTCTCTTCGCTATGGGGTCGAGCAGTTTCTTTGCGAGCTTGCGCAGGGGTGTTGTGCCGTTTGACGGATCGGACAGGGCGAGTGCCAGCGACGCGGTGAGCCGGGCATTGCGTCGAAAAACGCGTTTGGCGTCCTTGGGTATGCCGTCAAGGGGAAAGATATCGACCCAGACGCCCGTTTTGTATGAGGCGCTTACGTAGCGCTCCTTAACAGAGGTACGCGTGTCGATGATCTTCACGAATTGATACACCGATGTGTCGTTGCGACAGAACGTGAGCGCGTAGTTTTTGCTTGTACGCCACTTGTCGAAGTGGGCGATGAGCTGTTCGTAGTCGTCGCGCGGCATGATGACGTCCATGTCGTCGTCCCAGGGGATGAAGCCGCCGTGGCGAACGGCGCCGAGGACGCTGCCGTAACCGAGGAAGTAGGTGAGCCCGTGTTGGCGGCAAATGGCGTCAATCTCGTCCATGATCTCAAGCTCGACTGCCTTCATTTCCTCTAGCGTCATGGCCCTCATCGGTGTTGCTCCCTTAGGTTTTCTGCGCTTCGCCAAGCGCGGCCGGCAATTGTTTCGTAGGATATAGTATCGTATGACGGTGTCCTGCCGGTGTGCATTTGTTGCGACTTCGGTGTTCAAGGATCGAGAGAAGTTGGAGGATCATGTGAGCGGCGAGCAAGAGCCCCTGTCTATGAAGCGGAATATGCTGTGGAATTCCGCGGGGTCGTTCACGAATCTTCTGGCCCAATGGCTCATAACGGTCCTGGTCGTTCGCATCGCGAGCGGCTATGACGCCGCGGGGCTTTATTCCCTGGCTGTCTCGGTGTATGGAATCTTCGCCCCTGTGGCGCAGTACCGGATGTACACGTACCAGATATCCGATACCCGTCACGAGAACACCGTCGGAGAGTACTTCACGCTGAGGGTCATCACGAACGGAATCGCGTTGGTGGCCTGCTTCGGATACGCGTTGCTCACGTGTCCCCTGTCGGCTGTGCCCGCGATTATGCTTTACGGTCTGTTCAAATCTGCGGCATTGCTCATCGATGTCTTCCATGCTTGCGACCAGCGGCACTACCGGATGGACTACATCGGCATATCTTTGGCAATGCAGGGCGTGACGTCTCTGGCGATCTTCGCTCTTGCGTTTTCCCTGACGCAGAATCTGGAAGTAACACTCGCGCTTATGAGTCTTGCGCTGCTGGTTATAGGGCTTGTTTACGATATGCCCCGCTCCAACGGGTTCGAGAAGCTACGACTCGGTATCACCTGGAGGAAGACGCGGCATCTTCTCCTCAAGTGCCTGCCTATCGTTATCGGGGCCCTTGCGATGGCCGCGGCCGTGTCCGCGCCGCGGCAGTATCTGTTCGATGCTATGGGGGAGGCCGCCTTGGGCGTTTATGCCTCGGTGGCGGCGCCGGTGGCTATCATACAGACTGGCGCATCCTACATCTACTATCCGCTGATCGGGTATTTCGCCGATTACTACGATCGGGGCGAGAAGCGGAAGCTCATGGGGCTCTTGCTGCGAGTTACGGGCGGTATTGCCCTTGTCGGCATTGTCTGCGCCGTGCTGCTTGAATTGTTCGGAGCCCCTCTTCTCGAGCTGTTCTTCGCCAACAATATCGGCCAATACGCCTACCTTCTTGTTCCCATGATCGTATCCGCGATGATCACGGCCTACGTTTGGTTTCTCAACGATCTGCTCATTGCTGTGCGCGATTTCAGGGGAAATTTGATAGGCAGCATCGTGCCCCTTGTCGTTGCGCTTGCTTGCATGGTTCCTTTCGTGCAATGGTGGGGCATGAATGGCGTGAGCTTTACGGCCATCGCCTCCTATTTGGCGGCGGCAGTGAGTATGGGGGCTTCGTTCCTAGCCTGCCTGAAAAAGTCAGGGGCCGTTCGCAACGCTGATTCCGTCGACGGCTCCGCTCTTTGACATGCTGTTAGTTAGTTCTCGATTTTGCCTAATGGGCATAGTAGAATACGAACAAGAAAGTTAAGCGAAGCCGTGCACAATGCGTTAAGGTGTTGGGCGCGGTTTCGCTGGATGGGTGTCGGCATGAGGAGACATCATGAACAAGACTGACCGCTCGATGTTCCGTCGGGCGCTGTGCATCGCCTTGTCCGCGCTGCTTGTTGTCACCGTAGCCGGCATTCCGGAAAGCTTTGCCGCTCCGTCGGGGGCAATCGGTGATACCGAAGTGCCTATGGCGGCGCTGGACGAAGCCGCAGCGGATACTAGCGAGTCCGCCAACGTTGGGGGCGGCGAGACCTATCCCGACGATGGTGATTACCTTGCCGGTGTGGAAGAGGCCGCATTGGCGGAAGAGGAGCGGTCTGCCGACATTGATGAGCTGGGGTATATCCCCGGTGAGATCATCGTCGTGTACGAGGAGTCAGCGTCCGATGCCGAGAAGCAGGCCGCTATCGATGTCGTGGAAGGGGAGGAGTCGGCGGCTGAGGCGACGTTTGAGGAGAGCGTCGCCGTTCCCGTGGAGATCTCGGATGACGTGACGGTGGAGACTGCTGCGGAGATGGTCAAGCAAGATCCGGCAGTCAGATACGCCCTGCCAAACTACACCGTGTCCACCTACGATGAGCCGTCGGCGGTTGCGCAAGGGGCCGCCGCTGTCAAAATTGACGACCTCCAAGCGCGGCAGTGGTACATCGATTACGTGAAGGCTCCAGCCGCTTGGGATGCTATTGCGACGAGACTTCCAACGGCCGCGTCTGCGAAGGTGGCCGTGATTGACACGGGTGCCTCGCTGAGCCATCCCGACCTAGCCAATGTGGTCAATCGCAGGCAAAGTGCCGAGGTTGTGCACGGGGAGGAGAAGGATCTCTCTTCTTGGACGACGAAGCCGCTCCGCGGTGATGGCTACGTGAACGGGAGCGCCGGCGTTGAGGAGTACGCGAGCCACGGCACCCATGTTTCGGGGATTATTGCTGCCGAAGCGGGCAACGGCGGAACGCTGGGCGTTGCCAGCGGGGGTTCTACGGTCGATGCAAACAACCTGATCGATCTCGTCGTCATTGATGCCTTTTCGAAGAAAACGCGGGATCCGCGAACAGGTGCATGGGTTGCTAACGGCACCGTTTACGACGTTGTCTACTCTTTGGAGTACGCGCGCGATATCGGCTGCAAGGTGGTCAACATGAGCTTGGGCTTCGACGTATACGATGAGGAGCTCGCACGCTACTTCGAAGAGCTCTGCAGCGAGCTAACTGACAACGACGATATGCTGATCGTGGCGGCAGCCGGCAACAGCGGCGTCAATCAGAAGAGCATTCCTGCCTCGTGTGACAGCGTGATCGGCGTCATCAGCTTGACGCACCGCGCCCATGTGAGCTCGGGCCGCAACAGCATCTCCTCCGCCACGTGGATGACGGGGGATATTACACGCTCATCGTTCTCGAATTATGGCGATTGGTGTGACCTGTCCGCCCCGGGAGAGAGCATCTACAGCACTCTCCTCCTTAATGGCTCAACGGATACCTACGGATACATGGACGGCACTTCTATGGCTTGTCCTGTTGTGGCGGCGGTTGCCTCTATGGTTCGTGTCGCGGCCCCCGAGCTTTCGGCGCGAGAAGTCAGGGATGTGCTCTGCAAAACGGCAGCCGATCTCACCGAAGTTCGCGGCAAGGACGATCAGAGCGGGTGGGGTGCGGTTGATGCTGAAGCTGCCCTAAAGAAAGTCCTATCGCCTGCTGCTGGGGACACGACGTCGAAGGGCGATGGGACGGAACCCTCCGAATCGCAGGCTCCTTCCGTGCAGCCGGCGCCTCCCGTGAAGCAGCCCGATCAGCAGGCGCAAAAGCAGCCGACCGTAAAGCCGGCGCCGCAAGCTCCCGAGCGCCCTGCGACGACGAGCCAAGGTTGGGTGACGGTAGGTGGCAAATGGCGCTATGTCGGGAACGATGGAGCGTATGCCACAGGCTGGATTAAGGTGAAGGGCACTTGGTACTACCTCCACGGTAATGGCGACATGGCGACGGGCTGGCTCAAGCTGGGCAAGACGTGGTATTACCTAAAGGGTTCGGGCGCCATGGCGACGGGCTGGCTCAAACTGGGCAAGACGTGGTATTACCTGAAAGGCTCGGGCGCCATGGCGACGGGTTGGTACCAGGTTGGAAGGACGTGGTATTACTCTAATGGTTCCGGTGCGATGCAGGCGAACCGTTGGATCGGAAACTACTATGTGAAATCGTCCGGTGCTATGGCTACGAGTCAGTGGATTGGTCGCTATCATGTGAACGCTTCGGGGAAGTGGGATAAAACGCGGTAGCTCTTGGTAGACTACCGCAGTTCTGATATTGCGTGTTATATGGGAGTTTGTGTTATGGAGAGGCGATTGGGTCTGCCGGGCGCAATGCTCGGCATACTGCTGTGCGCGTTTGTGATGGTTTTGCTGGGATCGTCTTTGGCTTACGGCGCGCCGAAAGACGGCGAAGTGCGCATTCATGTGATGCCCTACAACAATACTGACGCCATCATCGTCGAATGTGACGGTAAGTTCGGCGTTGTAGATTCGGGAGAAGACTCGCTGTCGCCCGATGGAGCCGATGAGCGCTACCCGTTGCGCGGCGGCATCACGGTTGGGCAGGGTATCGAATCCCAGGTCATTTCCTATATGGAAATGCTTGGCATCACCGAAGACAATCTTGAATTCTACATCGGTACGCATCCGCACAGCGATCATATCGGTTCTGCTGCGGACGTCATACGCAAGTTCCACCCCAAAACGGTGTACACGCCCCTTTACAGCGATTCCTTCATCAGCGAAGAGACGAGACTGTGGGACAATCGCTTCGTCTACGATCGTCTGATTGAGGCGGTGGAGAGTTACGACGGGAAGCTCGTACAATACCTCGATCCCGATTGGGCGGAAGTGCCGGAGCTTGGCACCGATGGTGACGAGGGGGGGCGCCGAAAGCGATGGCAGCGTCGAAGGCGAGCTCAGTGGTAATGAGGCCGGACTCGACGAAGAGGGCGGTGACGGGGATGAAACGGAAGACGTGGACGGCAAGCGTGATCTTCTCACTGGTTGTTCCATATTCGCGCTTGGGAGCGCGCAGATCGAAATCATGAACTACGACCCCGTCGACACCGATTATTCAACCTATCGTGTTCCCGATGCCAACCGCTTTTCCTATGCGGTGTTGGTGACGGCGGCGAATGGACGCAAGGCTTTTCTCGCCGGCGATATCGACGACTATTCGCAAGGGTGGTCGCTCGGGGGAGGCGATGAGACGAAAATTGCCCAGACCTTGCGCAATGTCGACTTCTTAAAAATGGCCCATCATGGGCGCCAGGGGTCGAACACCCCTAGTTTCCTGACCGCCATTATGAGACCGATGGCAAATGGGGTTCGCCCTGTTGCCGTGCAGACGGGTAGCTATCGTCTTCTGCCAGAACAAACTATCCAGGCGCTTCATCGCATTGGGGCGAAGCACTTCAATGCCACCAGTGCGTCAGATAATGGGTATTTGGCGCTTGTGGCTACGCTCGGCGATTCCGGCGTTACGACCAACGTCGATCATACTGGCCTCCTTTTGCAAAAGCGTTCCTCGGCGCCATGGGCCTTCTATTACCTCGATGGCGTGCCCCAGATTCAGCGGACAGGCTGGCAGATGGTGGATGGTGCGTGGCGCTATTTCGAAGGCGATGGTTCTCTTGCTATGGGATGGAGGCAGGTTGGTTCAAAAAACTATTATCTGCGTTGGTCGGATGGCTCGATGGCTACTGGATGGCACCATGAAGGTGCTAAGCACTACTATCTCCAAAGTGACGGCTCTCTATATGTGGGCAAGGGCTGGACGAAGTTCGGCGATCGCTGGTTCTATTATGCCGATGCGAGTGGAGCGGTGAAGGTTGGTTGGCTGAAGGAGAAAGGGAAATGGTACTACCTGTCTCCCGACAATGGCGCCATGGCCACGGGCTGGGCGAAGGCGGACGGCGCCTGGTACTACCTTGACGGCTCCGGCGCCATGCGGACCGGCTGGCAGAAGATCGGCGGCAAATGGTACTACCTCAAGGGCTCCGGCGCCA
>NZ_WPOO01000027.1:0-28146 GCF_009755265.1 Adlercreutzia rubneri
CTACTCGACCGTCCGTCTAAAGGCCTTCCGGGAGGGCGGCAGGACCGTCTACGATACGATAGACAACCGCAGGAGGCGGTTGGGGCTGGCGGCGTAGGCCGCTGTCCAAGTAACTGTCCGCACCCCCGGGACGCTTACAACTCGCGATCTCGTGCATTTTCAGGCAGTTCGTCGCTCCCAAGTTCCAAACCTCCGGATATCGACACCGGTTCGCGACACCCGATCCTCCAAAGGCAGTCGCGCGGATCCGATACCAGCTCCAGAAAAGGCCGCCCTTCGGTGTTGCCGTACGATTGCCGTGCGTGGACCGCTTAATGGATTATTCATCGGATTTGAGACGAAAGCCTTGAGGATTGGGGTATAATCCCCTCTGCCTCTGCGGGTGTAGTTCAATGGTAGAACTCCAGCCTTCCAAGCTGATAACGCGGGTTCGATTCCCGTCACCCGCTCCAGAAATGCCACGGCCCCGTCACTGCGACGGGGCCGTTTTCTTTTCTGGTGCGCCCAGTAGGAATCGAACCTACAACCTACGGATTAGAAGTCCGTTGCTCTATCCGTTGAGCCATGGGCGCTTAACGTTCGCCGGGGTCGCCCGGTCGCAAGCCATTATAGCGCATCTTCTCGCGCAGCAAACCTCGAAGACGAACCCGCGCCCTCAGCGTTCGAAAGCGCCGCTATTCGCAGGGGCAGCCCTTCCCTACCCCCACGTCTCGCGCATGTAGGACCAGCGCTCGTCGCGAGCGCGCTCGATGAGGGCCAGATCGGCTCCGTCGTCGGCGGAGAAGCGTCCCTGGCGGCGCAGGTAGGGCTCGATGGGCTTGAACGACTTGGGGTCGCGGTTCAAGTGGAACGTGCCGCCGGGCGCCCCCGTGAGCGCGGGACCCTCGTACTCGGCGAGGTACCACAGGCCCGTATCCACGATCTCGCGCGCCACGTCTACCATGTCGGCCGAAGGGAAGCCCCAGCCCACGGGACACGGTGCCATCACGTGGATGAAACGGGTGCCCTTGATATCGCGCGCTCGTTCCACTTTCTTGATGAAGTCGTTCAGATACCCCACCGAGGCCGTGGCCGCGTAGGGGATGCGATGGGCCGCCACGATGTCGAACAGGCTCTTCTTCTGCGTGAGGCAGCCGTGCTCGCGCTTGCCCGCCGGTGTGGTGGTCGTGGAGGCGCCGAAGGGGGTGAGGCTCGACTTCTGGATGCCCGTGTTCATGTAGGCCTCGTTGTCGTAGCAGATGTAGAGCACGTCGTCGTTGCGGTCGATGGCGCCGGAGAGCGCCTGCAGGCCGATGTCCGCCGTGCCGCCGTCGCCGGCGAAACCCACCACGGTGACGTCCTCGGGCGCCGCCCCCTGGGCGCGCAGGCCCGCCTCGATGCCCGAGAGCACCGCCGCCGTGGCCGCAAAGGGCGTGATCATCGCGTTGTTGCCGAAGGCCAGCTGCGGGAAGTTGAAACCGGTGGCGCTCATGCAGCCAGCGGGCAGCGCCGCCACCGCATGGGGTCCGAGCACCTTGAGCGCTTGGCGCACGGCTAGGGCGCCTCCGCAGCCGGGGCACGCCTTGTGCCCGTAGAAGAACTCCTCGTCGGTAATGGTGCGCGCGTTCACGGTCATCGCTTTCCCCCCTCTTCTTCCACGCCGAAAAAGACGACCTCGCCCGAGGCGCCCTCCCCTGCCGCCAGGGCTTCCAAGTGGGCGAAGGCGCCGCGCATGGCCTCGCGGCTGATGTCGTCGCCGCCGAGGCCGCCGATGAAGTTCGCGCTCGGTCGCACAACGCCCGCACGGGCGAGCGATGCCAGCACATTCGCGTACACGGTGCCGGTGCCGCCGAAGGAGATGTCCTGCTCCAGCACGCCCACGGCCGCCGCGTCGACCAACGCCCGAGCAAGAGCGGCATCGGGCATCGGCCGCAGGTAGCGGATGCGCAGCACACCGGCCCGCTTGCCCGCCGCTCGCAGCTCGTCGGCCACATCGCGGGCAAGGCCGGCCGCCGAGCCCAGCGTGACGAGCACGAAATCGGCGTCCTCGCAAAGGTAGGCGTCCACCATGCCGGGATACGCCCGACCGAACACCTCGGCGAAGCGCGCCTCCACCTCTTCCACCACCGCCCCGACGGCCAGCATGTCGCGATGGTGCCAGTACTGGTAGTAGCGATTGAAGTCAGGTCCTGCCGAGTAGCCAATGTTCACGGGGTTCTCGAAATCGAACTTGTTGGCCGTGCGGTAGGGAGGCAGGAAGGCGTCGGCCTCATCAGCCGTGGGCACCTCCACCGACTCGTAGGTGTGGGTGAGCGCGAAGCCGTCCACGTTCACCATCACCGGCAGGCTCACGCGCGGATCCTCCGCCACGGCGTAGGCCATGAGCGCCAGATCGAGCGCCTCCTGATTGCTCTCGGCGTACACCTGGATCCAACCGTGGTCGAGCAGCGACAGCGAGTCGCGCTGGTCGCCGTAGATGTTCCAGGGCAGCGCGAGCGCCCGGTTCGCGTTCATCATCACAATGGGGAACCGGCCGCCCGAAGCGTAGGTGAGGCACTCGGCCATGTACAGCAGCCCCTGGGACGAGGTGGCCGTGAACGTGCGCGCGCCCGTGGCCGCGGCGCCGATGGCGGCCGCGAGCGCCGTGTGCTCGCTTTCCACGTGCAGGTACTCGGCGGAAAGACTTCCGTCCTCCACCATGGAGGCCAGCGCCTCCACCACCGTGGTCTGGGGCGTGATGGGATAGGCGGAGATCACCTGGGGCCGAGCGAGCCGCACCCCCTCGGCGAAGGCCTCGTTGCCGGAAAGGAAATTCCTCATGCTAAGCCTCCCTTCCCAGTGGGGGTTTCGGGAATCTCGATTCGCTCAGACAGTCCTCGCTTTGGGGAACAGGACATTGAGTCCTGTTCCCGTCGCTGCGGAACTCGCTCGGTCGAGACACCCGAAACCCCGGCAACGCCACTCGAGGGCGAGGTCTCATCCAGAGTCTCGGCCGTCTCAGCCGCCCCTTCGTTCTCGCCGGCGTGCTCGTCCACCATGGCGATGCAGGGCACGGGGCATACCTTCGCGCACACGCCGCAGCCCTTGCAGAAATCGTAGTCGACGACGACGGCCACGCACACTCCCTCGTCGTCGCGCACCTTCGCGATGGTGCCGTCGGGACAGTACATATAGCAGTTAAGGCAGAGCGTGCACTGCTCGGCATCGATGACGGGCCGCACGCTGCGCCACCCGGCGTTCACCGAGGTGAGGTGCCCCGCCTCAAAGCAGGTGGAGCGGGCGAACTGGCTCGGACGCGCGGCGAGTCCTTCGCGCAACGTGGGCGTGAAGGGGCGGCGGCTCTGACTAGCAATCGCGGACATCGAAATCCCTCCCCTCTCCCTCGACGAGCATCTCGGCGGCCAGCGAGAACATAGCGTCCTTCTCGGAAAGCACGGCGGTCACATCCGTCGCCGCCTGCTCGGCGGCCACCAGGTCGCGCGTGGCGGCGATCTCGCGGGAGGCCACCTCGGCGAAGGCGGCATCCACGATGCGTAAGTTCTTCGCGTGCAGCTTCTCGGGCATGGTGGCACAGATGCCGGCATGGATGTCCTCGATGGTCACGGCCGCCGCAAGCGCGGGGATGACCCCGAGAAACACCGTGTTGGGAATGGGGCGGCCGAGCGCGGCAGCGGAAATGCCATCGGCGTCGATTCCCAGAATGCGCGGGTCGTCAAGGGCCCGCTTCGTGTTCAGCAGCATGAGGCCGCCGGGGGCGAGCTCGTCCTCCCAGCCGTCTTCCACGAGCGTCTCGTCCAAATAGATGACGAACGCGGCCCGATGCACGGCGCTGCGGTCGCCAATGGGAGCGGTGTCGATCTTCGTGAACGCCCGCATGGGGGCGCCGCGCCGCTCGGGGCCGAAAGTGGGGAACGCCAGCGCATAGGCGCCTGCCGACAGCGCTGCGGCCGCCCCCAGGCACCGGGCCGCCGTAAAGGCCCCCTGCCCACCCCGGGCATGCCAAATGAATTCCAGCACGCTACCTCCTCTTCAACAAAATGGGCGACCGCTTGATCGCCCATTGTCGCTCAATCTCCTTTTTATTTTACGCCACAGGTAGTTCGTAACGTCAGCGAGGTTTCGACTGGTGCCTGCAATTGACTTGAAGCGCGGCCGAACGGCCTTCGGGCCGTGAGGGAAAGCGCTGAATGGCAAGGGCAGGTGCCAGTCGGAACCGCAGCGTCGGCTCGTCCGTTCGTCCCGTCAGGGCGAACGGAACCACCACCTTCCCTATCGATTGGCATACAGGTCGAGGCTGCGCTTCAGGTGGCTTACGAAGCGCTCGCCCATGACGGACAGCTCGCGGTTGTCGGCGGTCACGTAGCCCAGGTGCAGCTTGAGGTCGGTCTCAAGCGGAATGGTGGTGAGCGCGCTGCCGTCGGTGATGCCCACGAGGATGCCGCTCGTCACGGTGTAGCCGTTGATGGCCATGATGAGCTCGGTGAGCGAGGCGCGATCGGTGCAAGCCACCTTCTTGGCGCGCGGCACCTGCGAGAGCGCCTCCTCAAAGAAGGCGATGGGGGCGTCCTCCCCCTGATCGAAGTACACATAGGGGAAGTCGGCCAGCTGCTCGAGGGTAAGGCTCTTCGCGTTCACGAAGGGGTGGCTTGACGGCAGGGCCACGAGCGGCGCGGAGACGGCCAGCTCGTGGAAGGCAAGCCCCGCCTCGGCCAGCGCCCCGTTCAGGGCGCTTTCCGTCTCGGAGGTCTGCATGATGACACCCAGCTCGGCGGCCCCGGAGGCCACGTCGTCGATGACGCCCTGGGTCGTGCGGTCCAAAAGCGCGTAGGAGAAGGCGTCGCCGCCGGCCGCCAGGATGGTGTGGGCGAAGGACTGCACGTCGAACAGGTAGTGCTGCCCGGAAATGGCGAAGTCGTAAGAGGTCATGTAGGTTCCCTTCTTCGGTGGGATCTCTTCAAATGGAATGATACCCGATGGCCGGACGAAAACGCCCCGCCCGGCCATCGGTTTGCACGTTCGTTGCCTTACTTCGCGCTGCCGCGCTCGTCGATGAAGCGGCTCGCCTTGTGCTCGGAGGACGTGCCGAGCTTGCCGGCGTCGTAGACGATGACGCGGGCCGGCTTCACGCCGGTGTGGGCCTTCAGCGCCGCCGTCACGCGGGCGGCCACGGCGTCGAAGGGCTCGTCGGAGCCCTGGGCGCGCTCCACGGACACCTCGTAGCGGGTGGAGAAGTTCTCGTCGTACACGCGGATGAGGTACTCGCCGGTGAGCCCCTTCTCGGCGCGCACCACGTACTCCACGTCGGAGGGGAACACGTTCACGGCGCCCACGATGAACATCTCATCCTTGCGGCCAGTGATGTGGATGCGGCCCAAGGTGCGCCCGCACTCGCACTTCTCGGTGGAGAAGTAGCCGATGTCACCGGTACGGAAGCGGATCATGGGACGAGCCTTCTTCATGAGCGTGGTGTACACCAGCTCGCCCACGCTGCCCGGCTCGAGCACCTCGCCGGTGACCGGATCCACCGTTTCCACGAGGATCTGGTCCTCCACGATGTGCAGACCGTCCTTCGCCTCGCACATGGCCGCGCAGGCGCCGTAGATGTCGGAGAGCCCAAAGAAGTCGACCACCTTCGCGTCCCACAGCTCCTCGATGGCCTCGCGGGTGCTCTGGATGGAGCCGCCCGGCTCGCCGGCCACGATGATGGTGTGGATAGAGAAGTCGGTACGCGGGTCGAGGCCCTTCTCCTTGATCTTCTCGCCGAGCGTCCAGGCATAGGACGGGCTCGTCCAGATGATGGTGGGCTGGTACTGCTGCAGCACGAAGATGAGGCGGTCGCTCGGCACCGCGCCTACCCAGATGGCGAGCGCGCCCAAGCGCTGGGCACCGATGACGTCCGGGCCGCCCACGTACAGGGCGAAGTTCAGGCCGTGCACGTAGCGGTCGGTCGGGCGCATGCCGGCCTGCCAGAACAGCCGCGCCTCGGTGTCCTGCCACAGATCGAAGTCCTCCTGGGTGAACGGGCTCACTGTGGGCACGCCCGTGGAGCCGGACGAGGTGGCCATGAAGATGACATCCTCCTCGGGCACCGAGCACATCTCGCCGAAGAAGCTGCCCACGTGCTGGGTCTCGCGCTCGGTCTTCTTGTCGATGAAGGGGAATTTCTCCAAGTCCTTGAGGGTCTTGATGTCCTCGGGTTTCACGCCGGCCTCGTCGAAGGAGCGCTTGTAGTACACCGTGTTGTCGTAGGCGTAGCGAACCATCTCCTGAAGGCGCTCAAGCTGCATGGCCTCCAGCTCCGGACGCGGCATGCACTCGATCTCGGGATCGTAGTACTTCTGGTCGTAGGGAATGTTCTTCTTCGCCATCACTGCTCCTTGTCCGGTGTCGGTCTTCTGAATGCCGGGCACGCAACGCCCGACCGGGTAGCGCCGAGCGCAATTCACCCGGCAGAGTTTCGCGTGGGTCAGTATGATGCCCGAAGCCGTCCGCGCGCACAAGGGGAAACGGCATACGGAATAGGAAAAGCCCGCCATCGGCGACCACGATAGCAGGCTTTCATCTGGCAATACATTGCAGTGAATCCTCGCGGTCGGGAGCGCGCGGCATTCTGATTCGCTCAAACAGTCCTCGCTTTGTGGAAGTGCCCACTGGGCACTTCCAGTCGCTGCGGAACTCGCTCGGTCAGAACACCCCGCGCTCCCTCTACGCCGTCACTTAGCTGATGGTACCCTGAGCGGCCAGCACGGCTTGGGACATTTGGTAGGACAGCACCACCATGCCGATGATGACGATGGTGACGACCACCTTCACCACGGTGTTCCAGGCGCAGGCGCTGCGCCACATCATGACGAGGCCCACGGGCCACAGCACGATGAGGAAGAACACGATCCAGAAGGTCTGGTCGTACCACTTCTTCTCGTCGCCCGTGGTCACGATGTCGTTGGCGTTCTCGCGCGTGCGCCCCTGGCCGCGATGGGCCCAGTCGCCGTAGCTGTTGCCGTTCTCGTCCTTGAAGATGCCCATGGAAGATCCCTTCGTCAATGCTGACCTTATGACTTTTGATTGGGATTCTACCATTGCCGCCACGCAGGGGAACCCGAGCGCCTCCCCTGTCACGAACCCGTCACAGCCAACCGCCGAGGTCGGTGGCCCCTCGCTACCGGTCGCGGGCGTCGCGCTCGGCTTCCACCAGATCGATCAGCTCCTGCTGGGAATGGACAAGCAGCTTGCGGTACACGTTGCCCATATGGGTCTTCACCGTCTCCTCGGCCAGGCCCAGCTCCTGGCTGATCACGCGCTTGTTGCGGCCGCGGGCCAAATACTCGGTCACCTCGGTCTCGCGGGCGGTCAGGCCGTAATCGCTCGCGATCTTCGCGAACAGCGCGCCCTCCCCGTCTTCCTTGCGAGCGCCCGGCCGAATGGCTCCCCAGCCCGACACGGGATTATCGTTGCTCAAAAGCAGCAGCGCCACGGTAGGCATAAGAAACGCCATGGCGCCGGAAACAGCCACTGGCACCGAGGACGCCACCGTGCAAGGAGCAGCGGCCAGAATGGCGGCCAGCATCTGACCAGCCACCATGCACAGGGTTGTCAGCGACACGATCCAACCTGGGGAACATTTCAGGCAGTTGCTGAAATAAGAGCAGATGCAGGTCATGAGCACGTACACGTAGCAATGGGCCACGGCAAACAAGAAACTCGCGCCATGGCGTTTCCCGGCAGGCACACATGGGCAAGAAAGCCAAGCCCCATGAGCGAAAAACCCAGCTGATAGAGCAAATGATTGAAGTCCATCTTGAAGGTGCCCGCCGTAGCGAAGATAAGCATCGCGCCGAGAGCGAAAGCAAGCGCAGACAGGAGGCTCATTTCGCCCGCATAGCCCGCTCCCGCTTCACCACTTAGCAGCGACATGAGCCCGAGGGCTACCCCCTGCACGAAACAGGTAAGGGCGAGCTTCACGGGAAAGCGCACCTTCTCTTCCAATCCCCATGCGTAGAAGCGCTTCTTGGGAAACGGTCGCCTCGCCCCACGAAGAAAGACCACCGCGGCCAGAGCGGCCAGAGCCAGAAGCACAATGCGGCCGCACCAAGGAGCGAGCGACGCCCCGAGAAGCAACACTACCCCTGAGAAAATGCTCGCCACGCCCAGCAGCAGGGCAAGACGAGGGCCCAGTTGGGCGAACACGCGACCTGCCTCCACCACGAAGAGGGCCGCGCCGACGCCCATAGCCGCCGATCCCCCGTCGCAGAGAATCGCTCCGGCCGTCCCAGACGCCAAAGGCGACAGCCCTTGGGCCGCCGTTCCCCCTGCCATGCAGACACCGATGAGAACCAGATAGCGACGGCGGGCAGCCCACGAGGCCATACGGGCATCTTCGCGGTACACGAAGAGGTACGTGAGCAGACTCGCCCCGAGCAGCAACAGCGCCGACAGCGGCACAGGACTCATTCCGTCGACGGGAAGCACCGCTAAGGGACTTTGGAAGAACGAGAGCTGCCACGCCCAATAACAGGTTAGCGCAAGAAACAGAAAGCGATGGCGAAACACCGCATCCCTCAAAGGGCGCAGGGAAGCTCCTCCCTCGTCGGACGGATCGGCAATCGTTCTCTGCTTCTCTTCGTAAGTCTCATAAGCCATAGAAAGCCCTCCTTGGGTAAAAAGTATCCCCGAAATGGGCAGAAATCGTATCCCCCTAGAAGGGCCAATTCGCCGATTTGGACAATTTGGCGGCCTACGGGGGTTTCATCGCGACCGAAATGGAGCTTCAATGGCGGCAGCTCGACCATTGCGACAACCAACAGGAAGGGGAACTCATGACGAGCAATGCAATAGGACGCCGTTCCTTCTTGAAGGGGGCACTCGCCTCCGGAGCCATTGTGGCCGGAAGCGCCCTGGCCGGCTGCGCTCCCAGCGCACCCAAAATCGAGGGCAGCGACGGCGCCGCCAAAACCGAGGGCGGCAGCGCAACGGAGGGTTCTGCCGGCGCAGGCGCCCAAACCGCCGAGACCTCCCAGAAGGAATGGGCCTTCGAGATTCCGCCGGAGCCCATCGCCGAGGATTCCATCGCCGAAACCGTCGAGGCCGACCTTGTGGTGGTGGGCGCCGGTACCGCAGGGCTCGTGACCGCCGTGTCCGCCGCCGAGGAAGGCCTGAACGTTGTGGTGGTATCGGCCTCTGAGAAACCCGTTTCCCGAGGCGGCTCCAACAACGCTGTGTTCTGCAAGGCCATGCAGCGCGAAGGCTTCGACAAGCTCACTCCCTTCATGTTCCAGAAGGAGATTTTCTACGCTGGCAACCAAGTGGACGAGGCCAAGTGGTACAAACACTACAACAACAGCGAGACGGCCATGAACTGGATCATCGACATGATGGAAGGCGCCGGCTACGCCGTGAAGGTGGAGAAGGGCACTCCCGGCTCCCCGACGAGCCTGTACTACGAGACGTGCTCCATCGGCTGGGACTACGGCCCGGGCCAAGAGCCCGATCCCGACCTTGTTGTGAGCACCGGCATGATGCAGCCCCTGCTCGTGAACGAGCTGGCGCGTCGCCTCACCGAGGAGCTCGACGGCCGCATCGACTTCAAGACCAAGGGCGAGCAGTTGGTACGCGAGGATAACAACACCGGCCGCGTGACCGCCGTCATCTGCTCGCGGGAAGACGGCAGCTATGCGAAGTACACCGGTTCCAAGGCCGTCGTGCTCGCCACCGGCGATTTCTCGGCCAACCGCGACATGATGTACCGTTACGCTCCCAGCTACGCTCCCTATATCGCCGACGAGGTGTACGACAGCGAACCCAACTACGACGCGGGCTTCCAGTACGGCGGCCTGTTCAAGGGCGATGGCCAGCGCATGGGCCTGTGGGTCGGCGCCGGCTGGCAGAAGATCTTCCCCAACTGCGTGATGGGCGGCTTCTTCGGCCCCGGCCCGCGCAACCTGTACAGCAACTTCCTCGGCCTGCTCGTGAACACCAAAGGCGAGCGCTTCATGAACGAGAACTGCCTGTCGCCCTGCGCCGGCATGAACAACTTCGGTCAGCCCGGCAAGACCGTGTTCGCCCTGTGGGGCCACGACTACGCCTCCCAGGTGGAGCTGTCCGGCAGCTGGAACAACGATTCGATGCTGGAAGGCGACCCGGCGGCGAAGGCCGCGGCTATCGTGGAGTCGTGGGACGCCGATGTGGAGGCCGGCGCCATGGTGAAGGGCGATACCTTGGAGAGCGTCATCGAACAGCTGGGGCTGCCACCCGAGACCATTGAGACCGTGAACCACTACAACGAGCTGTGTCTGGCCGGCGAGGACACCGACTACCATAAGGACCCCAGCTGCCTGCACGCCTTCGGCGACGGCCCCTACTACGGCCAGTCCAGCGGCGGCATGCTCATCTTCCTCACCGTGCTGGGCGGCCTTTCCACCGATCCGCAGATGCGCGTGTGCGATAAGGAGGACAATCCCATTCCCGGCCTGTATAACGTGGGCACCATGGTGGGCGATATGTTTGCGACTAACTACACCTTCATGGTGGAAGGCGCGAACTACGGCGCCAACTGCATCACCTTCGGCTATCTCACCGGCAAGCACATCGCCGAGAACGAGTAACCCCCGACCGAGCCCTCCCCTCCCAAAAAAGGCCGCGTCCCTCCCAGGGCGCGGCCTTTTTCACGGGAAGCTACTACAAACCATACTTCCGAAGAAGTTCCTCGGCCGCCACAGGATCGGCCATGACGGCTAGGGCGTCTTCGGCGCGGCCATCTTCTGCCAGTTTCGCGGCAAGGGCAGCCATCCTGGCAACACCTTCAACACGGCCCTCGGCGCGGCCCTCAGCCAAGCCTTCGGCAATGGCGTCGGCACGAGCATCATCCAACAGATCTCCTACGGTCATCACGGAACCCACCCACTCTCTGTCCTCGTTGGCCGCGGAAACTGCTGCGTCCATGGCACTGATAAGTTCGTCATCGGGGGCTACCGCACCCTTTCGAATATATTCTAGCAGATTCCGCAGACCCTCATTGGGCGCAATGGCTCCAGCACAAGCGTTCAGCACCACCCACGTAGAGCCCGTCTGGGCCGATAGGGCGGAATTCTCGCGACAAAGACGATCAAACGTATACACCGGGAAACCAGCTCCAAGCCAATCGAAATCGCAGGCAAAGATGATGTAGCTGTCGCGCAGATCCCTCCATGACGAGCCCTGGTCGAGAAGTCCCGAATCGATGCTCGCCTGGTAGTAGCGCAGGCGACGCCCCAAATCGGCGTGGGGATTGGCTTGCATCTCTACATCGATGACGCCCAAGGCAGTCTCGGCGTACACGTCAAGCCGCACACCGCGGGATGCCACTGTAGGCTGAAGCACCTGCTCCCGGTTGAGATAGGCGATAGAGCCCACTTCGGTGCCGAGAACGCGCTCCAAGAACCCGCGGCAAATGTCTTCGCGACAGAGCACACGCCCGAACATGAAGTTGTTGGATATGGGTATACGGCTGGTCATGGCAGCCCCTTTCTCCTCAGCGGCTGTCCCCGTTTCCGGGTTAGGGGCTCCCCAGCCTCGATTTCACCTCTCATGAAACCGTAAGAACATTTGTTCTATTATAGGGTTTTGAACCGATGATTGCAAGAGGAAAGGAGATCAAATTTGAAAAATTCGGCATCCTTCTTAACGAAAGGCCGCACCTTGAAGGGCGGCCTTTCGCAACTTAAAACAAATTGACGACTTCGCTTCCCTACCCCAGTTTCTTGGCGAGCAGCTCGTTGATGATCTTGGGGTTGCCCTGGCCGCGCATGGCCTTCATGCACTGGCCGACGAAAAAGCCGATAACCTTGGTGTTGCCGTCACGGTAGCGGGCCACCTCATCGGGGTTGGCGGCGATGACCTCGTCCACCACGGCCTCGATGGCACCGGTGTCCGACACCTGCTTCATGCCGCGGGCCTCCACGATGGCCTCGGGGTCGGCGCCCTCGTCCATGATGGCCGCGAACACCTCCTTGGCCTGCTTCGAGGAGATAGTGTCATCCGCAAGCATCTTCACAAGCGAAAGCGCCCGGGCCGCCGTCAGCGGCGTGTCGGCGAGCAGCGTGCCCTCGTGGGCGTTCAGCCACGCGGCCACGTCGTTGATGATGAGGTTCGCGAGCGGTTTGGCAAACTTGCTGCCGTCCGCCTCGGCTTTCGCAAGCGCCATGCACTCGTCGAAGAAGTCGGCCGTAGCGCGGTGCTCCACCAGATGGCGCGCATCGTAGGAAGTGAGCCCGAAATCGGCGGCGAAGCGCGCGGCCTTCTGGTCGGGCAGCTCCGGCAGCTTCGCCCGCACCCCTTCGATGAACTCGTCGGACAAGTCGTAGGGCGCCAGATCGGGTTCGGGGAACAGGCGGTAGTCGTCAGCCGTCTCCTTCACACGCATGACGATGGTGCGCTTGGCGGACGGATCCCAGTGGCGCGTCTCCTGGTAGATGACGCCGCCCTCCTCGAGCACCTCGGCCTGGCGGCAGATCTCGTAGGCCAGCCCGTCGTGCAGGTTCTTGAAGGAGTTCATGTTCTTCAGCTCGGTCTTGGTGCCGAACGCGGTGGCGCCGCGGCGGCGCAGCGACACGTTGCCGTCGCAGCGCAGGGAACCTTCCTCCATGGAGCAGTCGGAGATCCCTAAGGCCAGGTAGATCTGGCGCAGCTTCTGCATGAACAGACGCGCCTCCTCGGGCGTGCGCAGATCGGGCTCGGTCACCAGCTCGATCAAGGGCGTGCCGGCGCGGTTGTAGTCCACGAGCGACTGCGTGGCCCCGGCGATGCGACCCTCGCCGCCTCCGAGGTGCACCATCTTGCCGGCGTCCTCCTCCATGTGGATGCGCGTGATGCCCACATGCGCCACGTAGCCGTCCTCGGTGCGCGTGATGTTGTCCTCCGTCTCGCCGGGGGCGAGCGCGTCCAGGCGGTAGCGCTCGGTCGCGCCCCTGCCGTCCACGTCCAGGTCAAGGTGGCCCCGCATGCAGAACGCGATGGGGCCCTGAGTGGTCTGAAAGTTCTTCGCCATATCCGGGTACATGTAGTTCTTGCGGTAGAACATCGAGTGCTTCTCGATGTCGCAGTTGGTGGCAAGACCGGCCAGCACGATGGACTCGATGGCCGCGCGGTTGGGCACGGGAAGCGCCCCGGGCAACCCCAGGCATACCGGGCAGGTGTGGGTGTTGGGGGCCGCGCCGAACTCCAACTTGCAGCCGCAGAACATCTTGGTTTCCAGCGTGGTCAGCTCCGCGTGGATCTCCAGACCGATGACGGCCTCCCAGGTCTCGAATACCTCTTCGAGGGTCTTCATTTACGCACCCACCTTTCCGTCGGCGAAATCGGGGGCAACGGGCGCCGGGCCGTAGTGCTGCTCCAAGGCCGCCGCCGCCCGGAACATGTTCTTGTCCTTGAAGGGAGGCGCGATGATCTGCACACCCACCGGAAGGCCCGTGTCGGCGCCGAGGCCGACGGGGAACGACAGGCCGCCGTTGCCGGCGATGTTGATGGAGATGGTGAACATGTCCGCGAGGTACATCTCGGTGGGGTCGCAGATCTCGCCGATCTTGAACGCCGTGGTCGGCGCCACCGGCGACAGGATGACATCCACCTTCTCGAAGGCCGCCGCGTAGTCGCGCGTGATGAGGGTGCGCACCTGCTGGGCCGGATAGTAGTACTTGTCGTAGACGCCGGCCGACAGAAGGTAGCTGCCGAGCATGATGCGGCGGCGCGCCTCGGGGCCGAAGCCCTTCGCGCGGCTGGCCTCGTACTGGCTGGCCAGATCCTTGTGGCCCGGGTCGCAGTAGCCGTAGCGCACCGAGTCGAAGCGGGCGAGGTTGCTGAAGGCCTCGCAGGGGCCGAGCACGTAGTAGGCGCTCATAGCGGCCTGGGCGTGTGGAAGCTCCACTTCCACCAGTTCCGCGCCCATATCTTGAAGAACAGCCGCGGCCTCTTCCACCTTCGCCCGCACCTCGGGCGCAAGACCGGCCGCCTCCATGAACGCGGGAACGATGCCGATCTTCATGCCGCGCGCGCCCTCAGCGAGGTTGGCCGTGAAGTCCACGTCGCACGGCTGGCTCGTGCAGTCCAGCTCGTCGCGGCCGGAAAGCGCGTTCAGCGCGAGCGCCGCATCCTCCACCGAACGGGCGAAGGGGCCCACCTGGTCGAGCGAGCTGCCAAAGGCCACCACACCGTAGCGCGACACCACGCCGTAGGTGGGCTTCACGGCCACCAGACCGCAGAACGAGCCCGGTTGGCGGATGGAGCCGCCCGTATCCGACCCGAGCGACACCGGCACAAAGCCCGCCGCCACGGCCGCGGCGCTTCCGCCCGAGCTGCCGCCGGGCACGCGCTCGACATCCCACGGGTTGAAGGTGGGGCCGAAGGCGGAGGTCTCGGTGGAGCCGCCGAAGGCGAACTCGTCCATGTTCAGCTTGCCGATGGGAAGAGCGCCGGCGCGCAGCGTCTTTTCCACGCAGGTCGCCGTGTAGGGGGACACGTAGTCGCGCAGCATGTTCGAGGAGCACGTCGTGTGCGTGCCCGTGAGGTTCAGGTTGTCCTTGTAGCCCACGGGAACGCCCGCGAGCGGGCCCATCTCGGCGAGGCGCCCCTCGGCGACGGCGGCGTCGATGCGAGCCGCCGCGTCGAGCGCGAGTTCCTCGGTGGTTTCCAGGAAGGCATGCACCGCCCCGTCGGCCTCGCCGATGCGCTCGAAGGTGCCGCGGGTCACCTCGGCGGCCGAGAACTCCTTGGCGGCGAGACCGGTTTGAATCTCGCGAATGCCCATTTCTCCGAAGGTGCGCGCCATTAGCGATCGCCCCCTTCCCCCAGGATGGACGGGATGAGGAAGCTGCCGTCTTCCTGCTTGGGCGCGTTTTCCAGCGCCACTTCCTGGGTGAAGCTCCCGCGCACCTCGTCATCGCGCATGACGTTGGACAAGTCGCCGATGGGATGGAACGTCGGCTCGACCCCGTCGAGGTCGAACTCGGTGATAGGCGCCAGGCTGTCGATGATGGCGTTCAGGTCGGCCGTCATGGCGACGACCTCCTCCGCGTCAAGGCCAATGCGGGTGTATTCCGCGATGCCCCGCACATCGGCCTCGGAAAGATGCTGCGTCATGAATCGCGCTCCTTCTCTGGGAGCGGCCGCGCCGTGGCGATCGGCACTCCCCGGTTCGTTAAGTCAACCGCTCCATGATAGCAAAAGGCGCGCCACCAGCGCGCCCCGCGCCCACCGAGCGCGAAGATTTAACAGAGCGGGCGACTCACAGTCCGCGCGATCGGGCGGCCTCCCGCAAAGACGCTTCAGTGATCGACTCGCCTTGGGGCACGTAGACGGCCAGGCAGGGGAAGCTCGGCTTGGCGGACATGAGCGCGCCGGACGACAGGCCGAAACTCTCTTCCAAGCTGGCGAGCACGTGGCGCACGTTGGCCTTGGTCATGCCGGCGCGGCGCAAGGGCGACACCACCCCGGCCTCGGCCAGCGCCTTGAAGCCGGGGCGCCGCTCGGGATCGTCGGTGGCGTTGGTGCCGTCGACGATCACCGTGAACCCGTCAGCTGCCGCGGCCCGGCGCACTTCCCCGAAGATGAAGCGCTTGCAGAGATAGCAGCGGTCGGCGGGATTCGCGCAGATAGCCTCCTGAGCCAGCACGTCCGCTTCCACTACCGTGAGGGGCACATCCAGCGCCGCCGCCACAGCACGGGCGTCATCAAGCTCGAAATCGGGCTGGAAGGCAGTCTTCACCAGATAGGCGCGCACCTCGCACCCCGCCAGCTTCGCCGCCGCCAGAAGCAGCGCCGAGTCGCAGCCGCCCGAGAAGGCCACGGCCAGCTTCGGCTCGCGCAGAAGGTACATCTCAAGCGGCTCGCCGAACAGGTGCTGGCCCGGCCCCACATCCTCGGTGTCCTCGGCGACAACGCTTTCGGAATCCACCGCCGCTTCCGCGCTCTTTTCCTCGATCTCTGCGACTTTCGTTACTTCCATACTCGCCTTCTGTACTATATCGGGCGACGCGCCGAAGCCACACGCCGCCCGATTCGTTCTCTTCTATGCTCTGCCCCTCAAGGAGCAGCCATCCTTAGCGCAGCGTGACGCCCTCGGGCAGTTCCACGTTGCGCCAGTCCTCGTCATCGCCTTCGCGGTCGTTCTCGCCCTCGGCGACAACGACCGGCGCGGGGCGCTCGGGCTCCGGGGCGCCGAAGGCCTCGCGGAAGGCATCGGCGTGCATGCGCGGCACGGCGAACACCACGTTCGGCACGGCGCCAGGGTGTTCCGCGATCCAGTTCTGGATGAGCTCGATCACCTGCTCGACAGGGTAGCCGTTGCGACCGCAGCCGAAGGCGCCCACGATGAGCGTCTCAGTGCCGTTGGCGGCGGCGATGCGGAAGATGGCCTCGATGCGGTCGGCGAGCGCCTTGTCGCACTCGCGTTCGGAACGGTGGTTCTCCAGGGCGAAGGCACGGACGGGTTCGGCGATGACCAGCACGTCGGCGCGGCGCACATCGCCCCCGCGGGAGAACAGCACCTCGGGCACGTACAGAGCCCGGTCGGTGAACAGCGAGCCTCGGCGGTAGTCACGGTTCTTGTCGTAGAAGTCGCGCTTGTGGGCTACAAGGATCGGGTACAGGTTGCTCTCGGAGCACAGGATCTGCTCCGGGCCGAAGGCGCCGTCCTCGTAGGCGCCGCCGGGGCGGGTGAAGGCGCCGGGATCCGCGATCATCGTCTTGCCCGTGGCATCGCGGTAGAGCGCCTCGGGGGCGAAAGAGGTCACGACCTTGACCGTCGTCTCCGTAGCCTGAGGCGTCGCAGCGCCCGCGGCTCCATCGGAGACCATCGCCTCTTCGGCTTCCGCAGCCTCGGCGTCTTCCTCGGCGATCTCGGCCACCTCGCGAGCCTCGACATTCCCCGCTTGGGCGCCATCGGCGTCGGCCTCGGCCATCTCCGCTGCGCGCTTCGCCGCCTCGGCGGCCGCAGCGGCCTCGGCGCCCCACAGAAGCGAGCGCCCCTCCCCTTCCTCGTAAATGCGCGCGTTCTCGATGGCCTCGTCCGTCTCGCGCCCGAAGGCGGCCTTCATGAGGCCCGTATGCCGCGCCGCCTCGCGCCGCCGCTCCTCCCGCTGCTCGTCCCGATTCGGACGACGCATATCGCGACCGCCGCGCCCTCGTTCGCGACCGCCACGCCCATCGTGCTCGTTGAACTCCGCCATACCGCTCTCCTTCCATTCAAATGATCCGCTCGCCATGATAATGCAATTCCGTGTCTCGCGCATCTTTTAGCGGCGCTGGACTCTCCCCCGCAGGCTCCATCCCAGAGCGATGGCCAGCGTGCCCAGGGCGGGCACGATCATGACGAGCCACATGAGCCCGTAGCCGCCCGTGATGCCGCCGGCCGCAGGCGCCAGAGCCTCGGCTACCGCGCCCCCGGTCACCGGCCCCACAAGCATTCCCAAATCGAGGCCCGTGAACATGGTGTTGCTGGCCGCCCCGCGCCGGTCGATGCCCACCGAGGCGAGCCCCATGGACTGAAGAAGCGGCGCGCAGCAGCCGAACCCCGCCGAGCCGATGACGGCGGCGAGCAGAAAGCCGGGCAAGCCCTGCGCGTAGAAGAGCGCTACATAGGAGGCAGCGAAGCAGATCGTCCCGAAGACGAGCACCCGGGGCGTTCCCACCCTGTCGGCAAGGCCGCCCAAAGCCGGCCGCGTCACCACCAGGCACAGCGCGTACACCACGAAGAACAGCCCCATGTCCGCCACGCCGCGCCCATAGCCGTAGAGCACCACGTAGGAGCCCATGCACGAGAACGAAACGGCGATGAGCATGAGGGCGGCCGCCTTGCCCACGGCCTCGCGGGCGAACATGCGGGAGAGTTTCAGCTGGTAGGGCAGGCGCTCGCGATAGGGCTCGCGGATGGCGAAGATGCCGCCCATGGCCACCACCAGAAGCGCCGCAGCCAGGAAGTACGCTGCCGAGAATCCTACAGCATCCACCAGGTAGAGTCCCGTGGCCGGCCCGATGACCTGGGCGAAGGACTGCGCCAGCGCGTAAATGCTGATGCCGCTGGCAAACTTCGTCGCCGGCAGGTACTCGGACACGAGCGACATCGCCAGAGGACCGCTGCACCCGATGCCCACGCCGTGGAAGAGCCGGATGGCGATGAGCACGCCCAGCGAATCGACGAACCCGTAGGCGAAAAACGACAGGCAGATGATGCCCTGGGCGATAAGCAAGAGCCGCTTGCGCGAGAAGCTATCGAAGGCGGGGCCGGCGAAGGGCCGCACGAGCAGCGCCGACAGCGTGAACGAGCTCACGACGACGCCCACCATGGAAGCCGTCGCCCCCAGCGAGTCGGCGAACACCGGCAACGTGGCATTGGCCATGAACGCCGCCATCGACTGGAAGAAGTTTACCGCCATCAGAATGACAAAGGGCGCACTCCAAACGGAGTCGCGCCCTTTCCGTTGTTCGGTATCAGCCTGCATCTTTTCCAGAATGCGACGTATTACACGTTGAACTTGAAGTGCATGACGTCGCCGTCTTGGACGACGTAGTCCTTGCCCTCTTGGCGGAGCTTGCCCGCGTCGCGGCAGCCCTTCTCGCCGCCCAAGGCCACGTAGTCCTCGAAGGAGGCCGTCTCGGCCTTGATGAAGCCGCGCTCGAGGTCGGTGTGGATGACGCCGGCGGCCTGGGGGGCCTTCGCGCCCACGGGGATGGTCCAGGCGCGGGTCTCGGTCTCGCCGCTCGTGAAGTAGCTCTGCAGGCCGAGCAGGTGGTAGGCCTCGCGGATGAGCCGCGCCAGACCGCTGTCGGTGAGCCCCAGCGCTTCCATGTACTCCTTGGCCTCGTCCGGATCCATCTCGGCCAGCTCGGCGATGTCGGCCTCCACCTTCGCGGAAATCGGCACCGGAGTGCAGCCGTCGATCTCGGGCAGCTCGGCGTCCACGGCGTCCTCGTCCACGTTCGCGATGTAGAGCATCGGCTTCATAGTGAGCAGGTGCAGCTCGTAGATGGCCGCGACCTCGTCCTCGGTCAGCCCCAGGGTGCGGGCGCGGTGGCCCTCGTTCAGCCCCGCGAGTACCTTCTTGGCCGCCTCCAACTTCGCCACGCCGGCCTTATCGCGCTTGGCCTCCTTTTCCAGACGCGGGATGGCCTTCTCAACCGTGGCGATATCGGCCAGGATGAGCTCGGTCTTGATAGTGTCCACGTCCGACTGCGGATCCACCTTGCCGGCCACATGGGTCACGTCCGGGTCACCGAAGAAGCGCACCACTTCCGCGATGGCGTCGGTCTCGCGGATGTTCGCGAGGAACTGGTTGCCGAGGCCCTCCCCCTGGCTCGCTCCGGCCACCAAACCCGCGATGTCGACGAACTCGACCGTGGCGGGCACGATCTTCGCCGGATGGTCGATCTCGGCCAGCGCCTGCAGGCGGTCGTCGGGCACCGGCACGATGCCCACGTTGGGCTCGATGGTGGCGAACGGGTAATTGGCGGCCAGACCGCCCTTGTTGGTCATCGCCGTGAACAGCGTGGACTTGCCGACATTCGGCAGCCCCACGATACCGATTGAGAGAGCCATGAAAATCCTTCGATCTAACTAATGTTTCAGTAGTTGACTATCCTACCGCAAAACAACGAAGAGCGCCCACAAGGACGCCCTTCGCCATGGAAATCTCGTTGACCAGCGCGGTTTACATGGAAAAGAAGCCGAACTGAGCCGCCACGTAGGCGACCAGAATGATAATCACCAACACCGGGGCGATGTACTTGATCATGATCGTCCAAGCCGGCGCGGCCTTGAACGGGGCGGAGACACGCACCTCGTCGATGATGGTCTTGGGCTTCACGATCCAGCCGACGAACACGCAGGTAAGCAGCGCCACGATGGGCATGAGCACCGAGTTGGAGATGAAGTCGGCGAAATCGAGGATCGAGGAACCGGCCCCGAGGGGCTCGATGAACGACAGCCCGTTGTAGCCCGCATTGATGATAGCTCCGGCGATGACCACGAACGCGATGACGATGCCGAGGGCCTTGGCGCGCGTGCACTGAAGGCCGTCGTGCACAATGGAGACGAGCGTCTCCACCAGCGAGATGGCGCTCGTCAGCGCGGCGAACAGCACCAGCAGGAAGAACAAAAAGCCGATGATGGTGGCCATGCCGCCCATGTCGACGAACACTGTCGGCAGCGTCACGAACATGAGCGAGGGACCCGCCTTGGCGGCCACCGCGTCGCCGGAGCCCATGGCCACGAAGGCCGCAGACACGATGAGCAGGCCGGCGATGAAGGAGACGCCCAAATCGAAGCCGCCGATACGCACGACCGATGAGGTGAGGCTATCCTGCTTGCGCATGTAGGAGCCGTAGGTGATCATGATGCCCATGGCCAGCGACAGGCTGTAGAACATCTGCCCCAACGCGCCGATCACGAGCTCCGGCGAGAACTTGCTGAAGTCCGGCGTGAGGTAGTACAGCGCGCCCTCCACGGCACCCGGCATGGTGAGCGTGTAAATGGCGATGGCGACGGCCATAATGATGAGCGCGGGCATCATGAACAGGTTCGCCTTCTCGATGCCGCCCTTCACGCCCAGGCCCACGATGACGAACACGATGGCCATGAACACGAGCATCCAGATGTAGCTCTCGGCGTTGGAGGTGATGAAGCCGGTGAAGAAGTCGCCGCCGTCGGCTAAGGCCTCCGGTCCGTTCACCAGGTAGGCCGCCGTGTACTTCGTCACCCAGCCGCCGATGATGCAGTAGTAGGGCGTGATGATGAAGGGCACCGCCGAGGCCAGAATGCCGATGAAGGCGTACTTCTTGCCGAAGGCCTTGAAGGCACCGATGGCGGACTGGCCCGTCTTGCGGCCGAGCGCCGTCTCCAGCAGCAGGAGCGACACGCCGAAGGTGAACACGAGCACCACGTAGGTGAGCAGGAAGGTGCCCCCGCCGTACTTCGCCGCCAGATAGGGGAAGCGCCACATGTTCCCCAGGCCCACCGCCGAGGCGGCCGCGGCCAAAATAAACGCCCACTTCCCCGACCAGGAAGCGCGCTGCTTCTTAATCTCTCCTGCCATAGTCTTCCTTTCCCATTTCCAAGGCGCCCGCGCGCCCTCGCCTACCTTTAAGGAACGGGCGGCTGCATCGCGCACGGTGCAGCCGCCCGTTGAAACTGTGTGATTATAGCGTGAAATTGACCTGAACACCCCGTGTTTCCGAGAAACGGAGAGCGCGGGGCGCTGGGGGCGAGGGTGCGGGGTGCTACTCGAACAGCTTCACCGCGCGCTCAAGCTGGCTCACGATTTCGATATGCTGGGGGCAGACGCTCTCGCAGGCGCCGCACTGGATGCACGCGCTCGCCTTCCCGTCGCCGGTGTTCCAGTCGTAGTTCTCCTGGGCGCGGTAGGCGTCGCCCATCTGGTCATAGATGTTGAGCGACTGCATGATGTTGTTGATGTGCACGCCCTCCGGGCAGCCCTTCACGCAGTAGCGGCAGTCGGTGCAGGGCACGCCGGGCAGCGACTCCAAGGCCGCCCGAGCCGCGTCGATCACCTCGTACTCGGCCGGCGTGAGCGGCACGCCGCCGCGCATGATGGCGGCGTTCTCGGCCACCATTTCCGGCGTGTTCATGCCCGAGAGCACGGCGATCACGTTCGGCAGCGAGCCGGCGAAGCGAAGCGCCCAGGAGGCGAGCGGGGCGCCGGGCTCGGCCGCGCGCAGGATATCGGCCACCGAATCGGGCAGCTTCACCAGCGTGCCGCCCTTCACCGGCTCCATGATGACCACGGGCAGCCCGCGCTCCTGGCATACCTCATAGCATTTGCGCGACTGGATGATATCGCTCTCCCAGTCCACGTAGTTGATCTGCAGCTGCACGAAGTCCACCTCGGGGTGGGCGTCCAGCACGCGCTCAAGCTCCTCGGCGTTGTCGTGGATAGAGAAGCCGAACTTCTTGATCTTCCCCTCGGCCTTCTTCTCGGCGCAGAACTCCCACAGGCCGTACTCGTCGAAGGGCGGCGTGAGGGTCTCGCCCAGGTTGTGCAGCAGGTAATAGTCGAAGTAGTCGATGCCGCACTCCTCAAGGGAGGTGTCGAACATGGCGCGGGCCTCGTCGGCGTCCTTCGCAAGCCACGCCGGCAGCTTCGTGGCGATGGTGAACGAGTCGCGCGGGTAGCGCTCCACAAGGGCCTTGCGAAGGGCCCACTCCGACTTGCAGCCGTGGTAGCCGCGGGCCGAGTCGAAATAGGTGAACCCGGCGTCCATGAAGATGTCCACCAGCTCGCAGACCTTGTCAATGTCGATGGACGTGGGATCATCTGCGTCCTTAAGCGGCAGCCGCATGAACCCGAACCCGAGCGGAGCCAACTTCCCTACAGTCTCCATGGCACTCCCCTTTTCTTGTGCGCACGCGCAAAAATTACCGATGCGCTTATCATAGCAGGTTAGTACCCTACCGACCAGAAGATGAGGCCGCAGGCGGGGGCGTTTTCGCCGGCGGCCTGGCGGTCGCGGGCGGCAAGCACCTCGGCGACCCAGTCGGCGTCGCGCTGGCCGCGGCCCACCATGACGAGCGTGCCCACGATGGTGCGCACCATGGAATGGAGGAAGGCGTTGCCCCGCACGGTGACGACACGGTGCGGCTCGCCCAGAATCTCCTCGGAGGCGATGGAAATCTCCTCCACGTTGCGGCAAGTCGGCTTGCCGACGGCCGAGGCGGCCATGCAGAAGCTCTTGAAGTCGTGCTCGCCAATGAGGTGCAAGGCGCCCCGTTCCATGGCGGCGATGTCCAAGTTCGGGCCCACGTACCAGGCGGTGCGATCGGTGAATACCGGCGGCGTATCCCCTGTGGCGAGGAAGTACTTGTACTCGCGCCACTGGGCATCGAAGCGGGCCGAGAAGCCCCGCGGCCGCTCCTCCACCGCGCGTACAGCAATGCCCTCGCAGGTGAGCGCGTTCAGCGAGCGCCGCAGGTTGTAGGGCGTGCGGTCGCGCAACTCGCACCTATCGACGTCGAAGGAGACCACCTGCCCGCGGGCATGCACGCCGGCATCGGTGCGCCCGGCGCAGACCACGTCCACCGATCGGCGAAATAGCAGCGAAAGCGCCTGTTCCAGCTCCCCCTGCACCGTGAGCTGCCCCGGCTGCTTCGCAAACCCCGCAAACGGCGCCCCGGCATAGGCCACCGTCGCCGAGAACGTGAGCTCCCGCTCGCATGCGCCCGCCCGCTCTTCCAAACTCGGTCTATGCAATTCCTTCCAAATCACTTCACTCATTTACTACTCACTTTTCGTTCGTAAAGTCAGCGAGAGGCTCTGGCGCGTTTCAGATTCGCCCGCCTTTGGGCCAAGTTGGCTTCGCCAACGCCGAGCCCAAAACAAGGGTGAATATGAAATGCACCAGAGCCTCGCAGCGTCGAGCAGTCCGTGCGTCCCGTCAGGGCGCACGGAACGACTAGGCGATCATAGCTTCCGGGCCGAAGAGGTCGCGGATCTCCGCTTTCAGCACCGTGGACTGGGCATCTACCGACACCGGCAGCTCGGCGCGGAAACGGCGGCCGTCGGCCTGCTGCACGAACAGCACTACGCCGTCGCGGCCCGGGTACGAGCTCAGGATGCGGCTCAGATGCGCCGAACGGTTCTGGTCGAAGGAGCGCGAGGGCACCCGCAGCTCCAAATGGCTCGGCCGCGCGTCCTCCTCGTTAAGCTCCAGCGCCTCCAGTTCGAAGGCCATGATCTGGTTGCCACGGTCGCCGCTCTCGAACTTGCCCTTGATCTTCGCGATGACGTCCTCCTGGATGACCTCGGCGAAGTCGTCATACTTGAAGCAGATGCATTCGATGGAGCCGGTGGTGTCCTCCAGCGTGAACGTGGCCATCTTCGTGCCGCGCTTCGTGAGCTTCGTCGCCACATTCGAGATCATGCCCACGAACACGCCGTTCTTGATCTCCTTGGTCTGCTCGGAGAGCGTGCCCATGTCGTAGCGGGACATACGGCGCAGCGTGCCCTCATAGGGGGCCAGCGGGTGCTCGCTCACATAGATCTTCATGATCTCCTTCTCGTAGGCGAGCTTGGTGCGCTTGTCCCATTCCACGCCGTCGGGAGCGGGCACGTCCTCCTGGAAGCCGGAGTCAGCGTCGTCGGCGAACATGTCGAACATGGACACCTGGCCGGCATCGCGGTCCTTCTGACGCTTGGCTGCGCCCTCGAGCAGCGGCGTCTCCTCCACGAAGTACATGAGCTGCTTGCGGGTGTAGCCGGTGGAGTCGAAGGCGCCGCCCTTGATGAGGGCCTCGAGCGTCTTGCGGTTGTAGCACTTCGCGTCGAGCCGGTTCACGAAATCGTGCAGCGACGTGAACGGGCCGTTAGCCTCGCGCTCGGCGATGATCTCGTCGGCGACGTTCTTGCCCACGCCGCGCACGCCCACCAAACCGAAGCGGATGCCGCCTTCGACCGGGGTGAACTCGGCACGGGAGGCGTTGATGTCTGGCGGCAGTACCGGCGTGCCGTTCTTGTTGCAGCTGGCGATATAGCGGATGAGGCGGTCGGTGTTGCCCATGTAGCTGGTGAGCACGGCGGCCATGAAGTCGTTCGGGTAGTGCGCCTTCAGGTAGGCCGTGCGCATCACGAGGATGGCATAGGCGGCCGAATGCGATTTGTTGAAGGCGTACTTCGCGAACTTCTCGGCGTCGGCCCAGATCTGCTGGGCGATCTCGAGCGGGTAGCCGTTGGCCACGGCGCCCTCGTCCCAGTCGGCCTGCAGCTGGCGCATGATGTCGAGCTTCTTCTTGCCCATGGCCTTGCGCAGCTTGTCGGACTTGCCGGCGGAGAAGCCGGACATGGCCATGGAGATCTGCATGATCTGCTCTTGGTAGACCATGGTGCCGTGGGTCTCTTCCAGAATGGGGCGCAGGCGGTCGTCGTAGTAGTGCACGGCCGCCGGGTTCTTCGCCGCCTTGATGTAGTCCTCCACCATGCCGGACTCGAGCGGGCCCGGGCGGTTCAGGGCGATGGAGGCCACGACGTCGGAGAACTGCTTGGGAGGCAAACGCTTGAACAGGCTCACGTACAGGGCGCCCTCCACCTGGAACAAGCCGTCCATGTTGCCGGACTGCATAAGCTTGAAAGCCAGCTCATCGTCGGTGGGAATCTCCTCCGGAACGATCTTCGTGCCCGTGCGCTCCTCGATGTTGCGGCAGGCGATGGAGAGCACGTCCAAGGTGCGCAGACCCAGGAAGTCCATCTTGAGCAGGCCCAGGTCCGGCGTGTAGTGGCCGTCGTACTGGGTGATGATGCCGCCGCCCTTGGTGTCGCGCTTCATGGGCACGTGATCGCTCATGGGGTCGCGGCAGATGATGGTGGCGCAGGCGTGCACGCCCTCGCCGCGCACGTGGCCCTCGATGGACTTCGCGGCGTCGATGATGCGCTTGACGTCCTCTTCGGTATCGTAGGCCTTCTTCAGGTCGGGATTAGTCTCCAGCGCCTTGTCGATGGTGATGCCCAGCTCGTCGCCGATCATCTTGCAGATGCGGTCGCCCACCCCGTAGGGGTAGTCCAGCACGCGGGCCGAGTCGCGCACGGCGTTTTTGGCCTGCAGCGTGCCGAAGGTGATCACCTGGGAGACGTGGTCCTCGCCGTAGACGTCCTTGATGTGGTTGATGACCTCTTCGCGGCGCCCCTGCTCGAAGTCGACGTCGATATCGGGCATCTCCACGCGCTCGGGCGAGAGGAATCGCTCGAACATGAGGCCGTTGGGCATGGGGTCAAGGTCGGTGATGCCCATGGCGTAGGCCACGATGGCGCCGGCGGCCGAACCGCGGCCGGGTCCCACGCCGATGCCCTGGCTACGCGCCCATTCGATGTACTCCTGCACGATGAGGAAGTAGGCCGGGAAGCCCTGCTGGATGATGATGCCCATCTCGTAATCGGCCTGCTTCTGCTCGCGCTCGGGCACCGGGGTCCCGTAGCGCTTTTCCAAGCCCTCTTGCACGCGCTTGCGGAACCACGATTCCTCGGTCTCGCCCGCAGGCAGGGGGAACTTCGGCAGGATGGGCTCGCGCTCTAACGTGACGTCGCACTTCGCCGCCACTTCCACCGTGTTGTCGCAGGCCTCGGGGAAGTCCTTCATGGCCTCGCGCATTTCCTCTTCGGTCTTCATGTAGAACTGGTCGTTCTCGAACTTCATGCGGTTCGTCTGGTTGACCGTGCTTCCGGTGCCGATGCACAGCATGATGTCCTGGGCCTCGGCGTCTTCCTTCAGCAGGTAGTGGAAGTCATTGGTGGCGATGGTCTTGAGTCCCGCGGCCTTCGCCACGCGGGTGAGCTCGTGGTTCAGCTCGGTCTGGGTGAAGCCGGCGTCGGTGCGGATGCCCTGGTTCTGCAGCTCGATGTAGAAGTCCCCCTCATCGAAGCAGCTGGCGAACTTACGGGCCCATTCCACGGCGTCGTCGAAACGGCGCTCGTCGAGCAGCTTCGGGATAACGCCGGCGATGCAGGCCGACGAGCCGATGATGCCGTGGCCGTACTTCTGCAGCATGGAGAAGGTGGTGCGCGGCTTGTAGTAGAAGTTGTCCACATGGGACTCGCTGACGAGCTTCAGCAGGTTATGGTAGCCCTCGTTGTTCTTCGCCAGAAGCAGCAGGTGATACAGCTTCGGCTTCACGTCCTTGCGCAGGGACTCGTCGGGAGTGAAGTACACCTCGCAGCCGAAGATGGGCTTCACGCGCTTGCCCGTCTCCTTCTCGACGGCGTCGCAGGCGTCGGAGAGCTCCACCATGCCGGACATGACGCCGTGGTCGGTGACGGCCACCGCCGGCATATCCAGCTCGGCGGCGCGGCGCACCATGTCCTTGATGTGGGTGAGCCCGTCGAGCAGCGAGTATTCCGTATGGTTGTGCAAATGGACAAATGCCATCGTCAGCCCCTTCGATAAGGTCGGCGGCGCACGAGTTCGTTTATGGTGTGATTACGCGCACTGTGTCGTATCATGCTGGGTCGAAAGCGCGCGGCTGACGTGAGGACCTCCCCGCTGCTTCGCTTCCCTTTCGACCGCTCTCAAGTTTCGTCGTTTTCTCGGCTGCCATGATACCAGCCTGTCGCCCCACGGTGTGCGAACAAACAGTGAGTTTTGCATGGAATGCCCTGGGAGCGCAAGCCAGCGGAAGCACCATCAAACCTAGAATTCAATCTCTCCGTAGTCGAGGCCGTGCATATCACGCATCCATTGGAAGAATTCGTCGCAGTTCATGACGGGAACGAGGCCCTGGGGGAAATCGAGCTGGTTGCGGGTAATAAGCGCGTCGGCTCTAAGCGCCAGGGCGATTTCGTAAAGGAGATAGCCCTCCGGGTCGTGCCACGAGGCGGCGAGCATCAGGTCGATCTCCCTCTCGCTCGCTGCGAACACGTTGACGAAGGTGCGCAGGCCCCGCAATTGCCCCATGACGGCGTCCATCTCGCTCGCTCGTCCTCCGTTGGAAAGAATGTACACAAGAGCGGTCACCTGAGACGAAGAGATCCATAGCTCGAACTCCCCCACCCGACCGCCAATCATCAGCAGCCGAGCCTTCTCGTAGAACGGCTCGCGTTCATTCAGGTAGTCCACAACCACGTTGGTGTCGAGAAGTAGCTTGGCTTGGGCCATGTCACACCAGCCCCTTGGCGGCGAGACGGTCAAGCTTGATCTCGGCCTTCGTCATATCGTCGAACCGTGTTGAGCGCTTGCGCGAGAGGCTGTCGACAAAGTGCGCCGCCGATGCCCACCGCTCGCCCGCAGACGTATCGCCATCTTGCAAAAGGAAGTCGGCGCTCCCCTCCTCGATCAGCCGGTCGAACAAGAGGTTCACCGCCTGGGAGGCGTTCATTCCATCTCGCTTGAGCACACGAAGCCCCTGCTGCTTTTTCCGCTCCGGCATCCGCCCCGTCACCATCGCATCGGTCACAGTGACCTCCTTTCCGATGTACAACATTTTGAGTACAACCTTTGAGAAAGTCAAGACTACTGTTTATCACTTGTTCGGTCGACGAACTACCCCGAAATCGCATGAAATCTCGAGTTGTTAGCGTCTCGGGGGTGCGGACTCCAAGTTGGACACCCAGGTGTCCGGAAGGGAGTTCGAATGTACGACAAGAGGGCCAAGCAGGATGCGCTGGATCTGTGGTTCTCGATGCCCGGCGAGATGTCCGTGGATGACTT
>NZ_WPOO01000028.1:0-26494 GCF_009755265.1 Adlercreutzia rubneri
CCTCCCCGCTTTCCTACCCCGCCCCCATCAGGCTAAACGCGAAGTTTACCCCGCTGGGGTAATAGCTTTTCGGGGCGGCGCGGCGCACACTGGGCGCCATCGTTTCTAACACAAGTAAGGAAGGGAGGAAACGATCATGAGCATCGACGAAGAGAAGGGGGCCGCGGGCGGACCGGCTCCCAAGAAGCGTCCCAAGCGCGGGTGGATCGTCGCCGGCGTGGTGGCGGCCATTATCGTGGTGGCCGGCGCCGGGTTCTGGGTGTGGCACGAGCAGCCGAGCTTCTGCAACGCCATCTGCCACAGCCCCATGGACTACTACGTGGAGACCTACGACTCCGGCGACCCGAACCTGGGCGTGACCGTGCACGCGAAGGCCGGCGAGTCGTGCCTCGACTGCCACACCGCCGAGCTGACGACCCAGATCTCGGAGGTGTGCGCCTGGGTGTCCGACAACTATCCCATGACCGAAGACGGCACCATGCTCGCCACCGGCAAGCAGTTCGCCAGCGAGGAGTTCTGCGCGCGAGCCGAGTGCCACGGAGGCAAGTCCTTTGACGAGATCACCGCGGGCCTGTGGGGATTCGCCGGCAACGACGAGAAGTACAACCCGCATTCCAGCCATCAGGACATGGCCTTGGAATGCGGCGACTGCCACAAAGCCCACGAGAACCAGGTGCTCGTCTGCAACGAGTGCCATGATCTGACCCTGCCCGAGGGATGGGAGGCTCCCAATGTCCAGTAACGTAACACGTCGCAGCTTCTTCAAGGGCGCGGGCCTTGCGGCCCTGGGCGGCTTGTCCGCTGCGGCCCTCTCCGGCTGCGGGCACGGCTACGCCGCCGCCGAGCCGACCAATCCGAGCACCGGCGACTTCGGCGGCCCCTCCTGGCTGGGAGCGCCGCCCGTCATCGATGAGGCCGACATCACCGAGACCATCGACACCGAGGTGCTCGTGGTGGGCATGGGCACCGGCGGCATCCCGGCCATGATCTCGGCGGCCGAGAACGGTGCGAAGGTGCTCGGCATCGACCGCCAGGGCACCCCCCATAACGTCCGCGAGGACATCGGCGCCATCGATTCGCGCCTGCAACAGGCCTCCTTCGACGAGTTCCCGGAGTTCCGCATCGAGAAGAAAGAGGCCGTCGAGGATATCGTCCGCTACGCCAACGGCTTTGTGAACTACGACCTGGTGAAGCTGTGGGCCGACGAGTCCGGCGCCATGGTGGACTGGCTCACCGACATCATCCAGCGCGACGGCAAGCTCGTCATGGAATTCGAGGGCGGCGTGGGCGACACCTCCGACCCGGGCCGCGACAAGGCCTTCGCCACCGGCCACAGTCCCCAGCCCACCGACGCCCTGGGCGAGGACGAGGAGTGGGGCTTCGCGGAATCCATCCTGGCCTATGCCGCTGAGCAAGGCGCCGAGGTGCGCTGGTACACCGAGTTCATCAAGTGCGAGACCGATGAGGTCGGACGCGTGACCGGCGTCATCGCCCGGGACGTGCAGGGCGACCGCCACTACCTGCGCATCAACGCGAGTCGCGGCGTCATCCTCTCCACCGGCGGCTACGGCAACAACCTGGAGATGATGGAGGACCGCCAGGCCTGGAATCAGAAGATCCGTATCGCGGCCCCCGGAAGCGGCGGCAATCCCACCGGCTCCGGCATCAAGGCAGCGCTGTGGCTCGGCGCCACCATGGATCCGCTCGGTGCCGCTTGCACCTTCAACCGCGCCTGCGTGAAGCCCGACCAGTACGCCGGCGACGGAGTGCTCGGCCGCTGGTTCTGGTTCGGCGAGCAGCCCTTCCTGAAGCTGAACCTGAAGGGCGAGCGCTTCTGCAACGAGAGCGGTCCCTACGACTACATGCTGCACTCCACCATCATGCAGCCGCACCAGACCTACGTGGACATCTGGGACGCGAACCACGCCGCGCAGGCCGAGGCCTTCGACGAAGTGGGCTGCTGCCGTCTGTTCCCCTTCCCCAACGGGGCGAAGAACAACATCCCCATGCAGGTGGTGGACGGCATGATTGAGAAGCTCATCGAGGACGGCTACGTGCAGAAGGCCGACACCATGGAGGAGCTGGCCGAGAAGCTGAACCTGCCGGTGGAGACCACCGTGGCCTCGTGGAAGCACTACAACGAGATGGCCGCGGCCGGCGAGGACACCGATTACTACAAGGAGAAGCATCGCCTGATGCCCATCGACACGCCGCCCTTCTACGGCGTGCGCACCGGCGCATGGTTCCTGGCGACGCTGGACGGCATCACCATCGACACGAACATGCACCCGTGCGATGAGAACGGCGACCCCATTTTGGGCCTGTACCTCACTGGCAACGACTCCGGCGGCTTCTTCTCCGTCAGCTATCCGAACCTGCTGACTGGCCTGGCCTGCGGGCGCACCATGACCTTCGGGCGCCGTGCCGGCATGCTGGCCGCCACCGGACAGGCGTAGGGCCGCGCACTCGCGAAGCGCCGTTCGCTTTTGCTGGTCACCTACCCTGCATCCCACGAAAGCAATTCGCCAAGCCCTTCCTAAGGGATGCCGTCGGTCGCGCCTCCCCTCCAACGACCAGCGGTTATAAGAGAAGACCCCCTGTCCGTGCGGACAGGGGGTCTTCGCGTGTAGAATAGAGGGAGGTGGAAGGGAGCTGTATGAAAACGGAAAGCACAACGAACGAAGCTCAACCTCTGCGCGGGTTCGTCGCGCTGCTCTTGACGCTCGGCGCCACATCTCTCATGAACGGCTCGCTCTTCCCGCAGTTCGACGCCATCTTCATGTTCGCCCGCGACATCTCCGTCACGTTCTCGGCGGCAACCTTGCTCGGCCTCGGATTCGCGGCCTACCGCGCGCCGCGCCTTTTGCGGGAACGTGCCATCGTCGGCACGGCGGTGGCGTGCCTTCTGGGAGGCGGTGCGCTTCTGGCCCTGGGCCTCGAGCTGGAATCGCCAACAGCGCTCGTCGCGGGGGCGAGCCTCGCTGCCATCGGCCGGTCGGTGGCCACGGTGTCGACGGCGCTTTATCTCGCGCGCCTCGAAATGCACGCGACGGCCGCGATCATCGCGCTGGCCTACACCGTTCAGCTGGCGGCGAGCCCTGCGTCATCGCTTCTTCCCCCGTGGGTCGGAACCGCCCTCTTCCTCATCTTTCCCTTAGCGGCCATTGCACTCACGGCCCGGGGCGCGCGCCTTTACTTCGACATGGCCCACGACCGCCCCGCCCCCAGCGACATCGCCGTCACACGACCGGCCTCGTTCCTGGCGCCGTTCTCGGCCCTATTCGTCTGCCTCTTTCTCTTTCAGGTGGCCTTCGGTTTCGCCCTGCGCTTCGGGGAAGTGGACGGCGTGCCCCGCGCATCAATCCTCTCGGCGCTGCCCCTGGCGTGCGTGGCCCTGTACGTAACGCTCTCGCGCCGGCGCTTTCCCGCCGACGGGCTCGTGCAACTGTCGGCCCTCGCGGTGATGGCCGGGTTCCTTTTGGCAACCCAGCCCCTGCTCATTGCCGACGGCGGCGCGGCCGACGTGGCACTGCTGAACGCCGGTAACGGACTGTTCGCCATGGCCGCCCAAATGGCGCTTATCATGATCGCTGCCCGAAATCCGCTGGGCGCCATCACGACGGTGGCCTGGGGAACCGGCGTCTCAGCCTCGGGGTCGCTTACGGGCGCCGCCGCTGGCATGCTGGCCAATGCCGCCGCCGAAAGCGTTCCGACGCTGCAAGCGGCCATCCCCGCCGCCCTCCTGCTCATATTCGCTGCCTACGTGACGATCGGACTGAAGCGCTTCACCTTCGCCGGCGCTATCGACGGCATCGATCCAGTGCCGGTGGGTATGCCGGCGTCAACCAAAAACGGGACCGGTGCGGGAGAAGGAGCAGGAACCGGCGCCGATGCGGGAGCGGGGGCGATCCCGATGCCCGCAGCTCGCACCACCGACGAGACCTTCGCCACCCGCTGCGCAACCATCGCGAGCGAGTTCTCCCTCACCCCACGGGAGGCCGAGGTGTTCGCCATGCTCGCCCGCGGCCGCGATCGCGCCTACATCGAGGAAGAACTCGTCGTGTCCCGCAACACCGTGAAGGCCCACGTGAAGCACATCTACGCGAAGCTGGACATCCACTCCCATCAGGAACTGCTTGATCTGGTGGAGGGCTAGACACTTCCCAGCGGCCACTTTTGCGGCGGCCTGTCAATCGAGAAACCGTTCTCAAATTATGAACAATTTACTCGCCTTTCTTCGGATTTGACCAGGCAGCGACACGCGAACGATAGAATAGGGGGAAAACAACCGAGCTGGGAGGCATTGTGGCCATTCGCATCATCGTTGATTCGTCGGCGGACATAGAGGAAGACTACGCCCGCGACCACGGCATCCAAATCATCCCCATGACCATCACCTTCGGCAACGAGGAATTCGCCGAAGGCGTCGACATCACCCGAACCGAGTTCTTCCAGCGCCTCGTGGAGACCGACGAGCTGCCGCGCACCAGCCAGATCCCACCCATGGTGTTCCAGGACATCTTCCAGGAAATCGTGACCGCCGGCGACACCGCCGTGGTCATCACGCTCTCGAGTCACATCTCCGGCACCTACCAAAGCGCCTGCATCGCCGCTGCCCCGTTCAAGGAGTCGGTGTTCGTGGTCGATAGCGAGAACGCCACTATCGGAGAACGCCTCCTCGCGGAGCGCGCCTGGGCACTGCGCGAGGAGGGACTCTCGGCCGCCGACATCGCCTACTGCCTCGACCAGGAGAAAAAGGACATCCGCCTCGTGGCCTCCCTCGACACGCTGGAGTACCTGCATCGCGGCGGACGCATCTCGGGCGCGGCGGCGGCCATCGGCGGCCTTTTGTCTATCAAGCCCGTGGTGGGCGTCGTCGATGGCGACGTGGTCGTGCTGGGCAAGGCCCGCGGCTCGAAGGCCTCGCGCAACATGGTGTTCGAGGAGATCGAGAAGGCCGGCGGCGTCGATCTCACGCGCCCGATCTGGGTGGCCTACTCCGGACTTTCCGACAAAACCGCCCGCAAATACATCGCCGACTCACTCGCCATCGCCACGGAAAAAGGGCTCATCTCGAGCCCCGACGAGATTGAGATGCCCCTCACCTTGGTCGGAGCCGTCATCGGCACGCACGTGGGCCCGGGAGGGGTCGCCTTCGCCTTCTTCGCAAGGGAGTAGGCTTCAGGCGCTGCAAAACAGCGGGTCGGCGCCGGACGGGCAAAACAAAAGGCCCCTCGAGAGGGGCCTTCCAACCTGCGGGATGCTCGCCTGCGCTAGACGCGCTTGATGACGCGGCCGTCGCGGGTGTCGATCTGCAGGACGTCGCCGATCTCGATGAACGTCGGCACCTGCACCTCCTTGCCCGTCTCCAGGGTGGCCGGCTTCAGCGTGTTGGTGGCGGTGTCGCCCTTGAAGCCCGGCTCGGTGTGGGTGACCTCGAGCTCCACGAACATCTGGGGCTCCAGGCTGATGAGCTCGTCGCCGGCGTACAGCAGCGTGGCCTCGTCGTTCTCCTTCAGCCAATCGGCCGCGGAGCCCACCATATCGGCGGAGACGGGCATCTGCTCGAACGTGCTGTTGTCCATGAACCAGTAATCGGCGCCGTCGTTGTAGAGGTACTGCATCTTCTTGGACTCCAGGCGCACGGAGTCGAACTTGGTGCCGGCGTTGAAGGTGTAGTCCACCACGCGCCCGGTCTTGATGTCCTTCAGCTTAGTGCGCACGAACGCGCCGCCCTTGCCCGGCTTCACGTGCTGGAACTCGACAATGGTGCACATCTTGCCGTTGTTGATGATGCACATGCCGTTCTTGAAATCGGCGGTAGAAATGCTTGCCACGGATGTTTCCTTTCCTGCTCACGCGCCGTGGAAACCCTCCGGTCGCCCGCCGCGTTTGGTTTAAACCGTTACAGTATAGCCGTCTCGCGCCCTCTTCGCAAAGAAAATATGAGAGGACGCAGGTCGACGAGGACAAGCATCCCTCCATCGACCCCTAATCGCCCCTAATCGACGTAGCTGTTGATGAGGGCGAACAGCTCCTGTTTCTTGTGGATGTCCAGTTTCTGGTAAAGCCGGCGCAGGTGCGTCTTCACCGTGTTGTCGGAAATGAACAGCTCCGTGGCGATGGAGGAGATGGTGCGCCCTCGCGCCACCAGGGCCATCACCTCGATTTCCCGCTGCGACAAGGCGTACTTCCTCCCGATGAGGTCGCACCGGAGGGCCGTCTTATCCTCGTAGTGCGGCTGCTCGGCATCTCCCAGGGCCTCTTCCGCGATCGCGTCGTCCGCATCCAAGTCGATGGCGCCATCCGACGCCGGATCGGTCGCGCCCTCCCGCGTCCGAGCCAGCGACAGGAACTCGATGGGCCGGCTCGTCTCCGAGCGCGAGGGATGAAGCGCCCGTGTTCCGTACAGAACAAGCGCCAGAAAGCACACCGACCCGAGAGCTATAACGGCATACGGGGAGACGTCGAATGCCGTGCCGCAGGGGGCCAAAGCGCCCAGAAGGTACCCCAGACCTTGCGCGGCTACGCAAACGAGCGTCTGGAAGCTCAGGCAGAACACCGGGTCGATGCCGTAGTCGTGCGACACCTGAACGGCGAGGATCTGAACGCTCAGCGACAGAAAGCTGTAAATCATGTACAGAAGCGCGGCCGCAACGACAAGCGGAGTCCCATAGGCGAACGGAAGCGCCCCGAGAGCCACCACGATCAGGGGAAACGCCAGCCGGAACACACCGTCGATGGTGTAGCGCACCGTCCGAAACCGCCACAGCAGCATAAGGGCGATGGGGGCGAACAGCCCCGCGAGCGCGGAACCGTAGTTGACAAACGTCATCGCCGTCGTGCCGATGGAGAGAAACCGCACCATTCCGCCGAGAAAGGCAAAGGCTCCGCAGTACAGCACGCTGCGCCAGAAACTGCCGAGCCCGTGGATATAGCTCACCCGGTTGTCAGCGAAAGAGCACGTCGCCATCGGCGAGGCAAGGTCGATCTGGCGGTTCTGCGCGAGAAGCAATATCCAACTGGCGGCCAAAAGGGCCGTTGAAATCGCCAGCGTCACCGCCGCGCCCGTAAAGGATTCGAAGAACGTCCTTGCGAAAAAGCTCACCACCCATGCCAAGAGCAGCGCCATCAAACTGACCTCGATATCGCGCAACGATATAACGTAGAGCCACGAGAATACAAGCGCATAGGAGCCCGCAACGGGAATCGCGATGCCGAGCACCCACTGAGCCGTCCCCTCCACCATCGGCAGGCCGGACACGAGCAAGCTCGCAAGGGCGACGCAGGGAACCACGCCCATCCCGAAATGGCGCAGCGACCGCCGCGACAGAGTGCACCACAGCATCGCCACCGCGCTCACCACGACGCCAATTGCAATTCCCACGCCATGGGAACCGTAGAAGGCCCCCGAAGGGACAGAGAGCCAGTCGCTTTTCCACAAGAACAGCGACGAGAGCGACATGGCCGCCGCCATGCCGATCGACGATGAAACGACCTTGCCCACATCGAACAGCTTCACCGATTGCGACCCCCTCTTCAACTGCGAACAAACCGAAGTCTACCAGATCAGGAGGAGAACCGCCGCAAGCGGGGCATCTTTCGCTCCTCTCCAATCTCTCTGCCATCAGGCATTTCTCGGTAATTCACGAAAAAGGTTGACAGCTGAAAACGACTTTTCACCAAAACAGGGTCTCACACAAGCCGCTCTTCCGAGGCCAAACTGGCATCAGACGGCACAGACACCGGAGGGGTGTCGCCTCGAGGAGAAAGGAGACCATTTATGGCACAAGCAACAGAGAGGACCGTCTCGCGGAGGGGGTTCGTCAAGGGCTCTACCCTATCGGCCTTAGCGGCCATGGCCGGAGCAGGGGCCGCAAGCTCCCTCTTCGGCTGCGCACCCCAAACGGCAGAGAAGGGCGAAGACCTCGCGCAAACGGGAACCACCGACGTCGTGGCCAACGACATCCCCGAGGAGGGAGAGGTCATCTGGCAGAGCTGCTGCCACTGCGGCTTCGTCGCCTGCCCCCTGAAGTGCCACGTCGTGGATGGAACCCTGCGCTGGGTCGACAACGACACCGAAGGCGACGACGAGTTCGGTGGCGTCTCGTTCCGTTCCTGCCTGAAGGCGCGCTCTGTGCGGAAGTGGATCAACAGCCCCGATCGCCTCAAGTACCCCATGAAGCGCACCGGCAAGCGCGGTTCAGGCGAGTTCGAGCGCATCAGCTGGGACGAGGCGCTCGACATCATCGCCGAGAAGTACCGTTACACCCTTGACACCTACGGGCCCGAGGCGTTCTTCCTGTGCGCAACGGGAACCCGCAACTACCCCATCCAGCGCCTGTTCAACCTCACCGGCGGACATCTGGGAACCATCAACTCCGAGTCCAACGGACAGATCGCGCAGACCGCCAACTACCTCTTCGGCTTCGACGGCCAGACCTTCGACTGTGCCGGTGGCCTCGGAAGCAACACCTCCGCCATTAAAGATGCCGACTGCGGGCTGTTCTTCGGCTGCGGCTCGGGCGAATCGCGCATGTGCGGAATGGGGGAAGTGTACGAGGTGGCCAAGGCGCGGGAAGCCGGCATCCCCGTCGCCTTCGTCGACTACCGCCTGGGCGAGGGGTCCTCGGGCAACCCCGATGAGTGGTTCCCTATCTACCCCGGCACCGACGGCGCCCTGGCAAGCGCCATCGCCTACGTCATCATCAGCGAGGGCAAGCACGACAAGGCCTTCCTGGACAAATACGTCGTCGGCTTCGACGCCGACACCATGCCCGAATCGGCTCCGGCGAACTCCTCCTACATGGACTACATCATGGGCACCGGCTACGACAATATCCCCAAGACGCCCGAGTGGGCGGCCCCCATCTGCGGCCTTCCCTCCGAGAAGATCACGTACCTGGCGCACTTCATAACCGACCATGAGACCTGCTTCATCACCCAGGGCTTCGGGCCCCAGCGCCGCCACAACGGCGAATGGAACGCCGCCGCCATCGCCGCCCTCCCCGTCATCACCGGCAATATCGGCCGAGCGGGCACCTGCCCGGGGCTCAACGGCAAGGGTATGCAGATGAACTTCGACGGCGGCATGTGGAACTCGGTGCCCATCGGCGAAAACCCCGTCACCAAGAAGATCTCCATCTCCGGGCGCTTCAACGCCATGGACCATCCCCTGGAGATGACCGCACTGACCGACGGCATCCAGGGTGGCGACAAGCTCGAGGTCGGCATCAAGTTCCTCGCTCTTTACGAGGCCGGCTGCTTCGGCAACTCCAGCTCGGATTTGAACTGGGCGGCCACCATCCTCGAGGACGAGAGCAAGTGCGAGTTCATCCTCGGCTGCGACGTCATCATGTCTACCTCCCTGCCCTTCTGCGACATCATCTTGCCCGATCTCATGTACCAGGAACGCATGAACATGGTCTCCACCGTGACCGGCGGCTCCGCGCTCGGCTTCGTCTTCGGCCGCCCCGTGCAAGAGCCGCAGTTCGAATGCCGCCTCTCCTACGACTGGGTCGCCGATCTCGCCGAGCGCCTCGGCCTGCGCGACGAGTTCACCGAAGGCAAGACATGGGAGGAATGGATGGAGACCCGCTACGAGGAGTACAGTCGCCCCTCGGCCCCCAACGGCAACGCCCCGTCCTTCCAGGAGGGCTTGGAGATGGGCTTTTGGCGCGATCCCGTCGAGGCCGTCCCCTTCATCGCGCTCAAAGATTACGTCGAGGACCCGGAAGGACGCCCCCGGACGACTCCCTCGGGCAAGATCGAGCTGTACTCCGAGCGCCTGGCCACCATACGGGACACCTGGACGTTCCACAACGGGGAGCGCGACGTGGTGCGGCCGGTGCCCAGCTATTTCCCCGAGATCGAGGGCGTGGCCGACGTTAACGAGACCTACCCCCTCCTGTTCTCCACCTGGAAGGCGAAAAACCAGTTCCACAGCCGCTACCAGGTGATCGAGGAGCTGCAGCAGGCCTGCCGTCATTGCCTGTGGATCAACCCCATCGACGCCGAATCGCGCGGCATCCAGAACGGTGACACCCTGCGCGTGTTCAACGACCGTGGCGAGGTGCAGATCATGGCCCGCGTGACGGCGCGCATCATGCCCGGCGTCGTGGGCATGCCCCATGCCCACCGGCGCGAGGTGTTCGACGGCGTGGACATCGGTGCCAACGCCAACACCCTGAGCGGCCACCACTGGTCGCCCATTTCCAAGAACTGCCCGTCGACCGGCTCTACGCTCGTGCAGGTCGAGAAGGCTTAAGGAGGCTTCCCATGACGCAATACGGTTTCTATTTCGACTCTTCGCGCTGCACCGGCTGCAAAACCTGCGAACTCGTCTGCAAGGACTACCACGACCTGGGGCCCGACATCTTGTTCCGCCGCATTTACGACTTCGAGGGTGGCAGCTGGGAGAAAACCCCCGAGGGGGCGTGGAACAAGACGGCTTTCAACTACCATCTGGCCGTCTCCTGCAACCACTGCGACAGCCCCGCCTGCGTGGAAAACTGCCCCACGGGCGCCATGCGGAAAGACGCCGAGACGGGCCTTGTGAACGCCGACCCGGAAGTGTGCATCGGCTGCGGCACCTGCCAGAAGTCATGCCCCTACGACGCGCCGCGCATCGATGCGGAGCTGTCGGTCTCCCGCAAGTGCGACGGCTGCCTGGCCCGCGTGCGCAACGACGAGCAGCCCATGTGCGTCGGCTCCTGCCCGCTGCGCGCTCTGGAGTTCGGCCCCATCGACGAGCTGCGCGAGAAGCACGGCGATCTCTGCCAGGTGCCGCCCCTGCCCGAGCCGACCACGGGCCCCAACCTCGTCATCGGAAGCTGCCAGGCCATCGACTCCGACACCTACAACCTCGACGAGGGCTACCTAGCCAACCCCCTCGAAGTGGAGTAGCCATGAACGCGCCCGCTGAGAACACCGCGCCCTGCGCGCTGGTACTGGGAACGCTCTTCCTTGAGAAGCCCTCTTCTTCGACAGCCAAACTGCTTTTGGAGGGCCTGGCGTCCGCGGATCTTCCGGCCGAGTGGCCCTATGGCGATAAGGCGGCCTTGGAGGAAATCGGCGAGCAGCTCCAGTGCACGGTCGGGGCCGACCCTGCTGACCTCGACCGCGACTACCATCGGCTGTTCGTGGGGCCAGGCAAGCTCGCCGCGCCCCCGTGGGGGTCGGTCTACCTCGACTCGGAGTCGGTGCTGTTCGGCGATTCGTGCGTCGCCCTGCAGCGCTGGATGCGCGCTCGCGGCATCGAACTGCACGAAGGGGAAAGCCGCGAGCCCGTCGACCATATCGGGCGCATGCTCGTGCTACTCAGCTGGCTTTGCGACAACCAGCCGGATCAGGTCATCCCCTTCATGGAAGAGCACCTGATGACCTGGGCGCCGCGCTATTTCGCGCAGCTTGAGCCAGCGGCCGCCGGCACTCTGTACGAGCCGCTGGGGCATCTCGCCTCGCTCACACTCGAAGGCGTCCCCCTCCTTCGGCAATCCTAGCCCTCCCCGTTTCAAGGGCGTCCGATCCTCCCCTTCGTCGGACGCCCTTCTTTTCTCATATGAAGCTGGTCATGCAGTCAGCTTCACCCTTTGGCAACCTTAGGAGCCCCTATGAATTTCCTCTTCCTCTTGATTATCGCGGCAGTGGCGGTCTACCTCCTTCGACGCCCTCTCAAGGCGCATCCTTCTTTCTTCTACGGCATTGCCGTCATCCTCGACCTGCTCTACTTTGTTGGCTCCACCTTCGGTGTGCCCCGCTGGCTGTGGACGCCCCTTGTCGATCTCATCCAAAAGTGCGAGCTTGCCCTCGCGCTCTTTGCCATTGTCATGTTCATAGGCTGTCTCGGCAAGGAACAAGCTCTCTACCGTCAGATGAAGCCGATCAGGGCCGAGCTTTCCATTGTCGCATGCATTCTCTGCTTTGGGCACATGGCCGTGTACCTCGACTCCTATCTGCCTAGGCTGCTCGGCAATGCGAGCATCAACGGTAATGTTGCCGTCGCCTTCGGTGTGGCCGTCGCGCTCTTCGTGCTGCTCGCTCTTCTCGGCGTCACGTCCCTCGGCATCGTGAAGCGGGCCATGAGCAGCCGTCGCTGGACGCGCATCCAGCGATTCGCCTACTTATTCTTCGCCCTGATATTCTGCCATCTTGCGCTCATGCTTCTTCCCGCCGCTCTGCGTGGAGGCATTGCCGCCCAGGAATCGCTTTTCATATACACGGCGATGTTCGGGGCCTATGGAATACTGCGTTTGGGCAAAGCCGCCGCAGAGCGCCACGAGCAAGCGCGGGGAAACGCGACCGGGGCGCCGTCTATCACTAGGGAAGAAGAAACGTCCATCGGGAATGCCGCTTAGAAGGGGTGAGCGAGCTGCCAAAGGACGCTTCCCCAACGAGTCGAAATTTTCATCCTAAACGGAGCTCACTCTTGCCTGGAGACGCCGCCTCCTTGAACGAGTGGATCGGCGGCGCTTTCTCCGCGTGCCTTCGATCGGGCGCGGGCGGCGTCGCGCAGCTTGCCGTAGAGGCCCATGTAGACGTTCACGATGACGCCGGTGAAGGCGGCGCAGACGAAGGTGCCCTCGCGCACGCCGGCCAAATGGCCCACGAACCGAAACGCGCACAGGCACGCCAGGGCCGCGCAGACGAGATCGAAGCCCACCTTCACGGTACCGAAGCGAGCGTGAGTCTTGCGCACCACGGCCTGCACCACGGCCTCGCCGCAGTTCATGACCGTGCCCGAGACGACCGTCATCACGATGCCAAGGGCGAGAATCGCCATGCCGCCGGCGAGCCACAGCCACGAGGCGATATAACTCGTCGGCGCAGCAGGGCCGAGCAGTGCCATGAAGGCGTCAATGCACACGCCGAAGAACACCGAGATGGGAATCTGCCACAAGTCCACTAGGCGGAACTCCCGACGCAAAAGGGCGATCTGCACCAGCACGAGGAAGCACTGCCACCCCAGCATGAACGTGCCGAAGCTCACCGCCGTGAACCCGAGGGAGAGCACGTTGGGCGTGGCAGAGATGGGCGAATTGCCCAAATCGGCCTTCACGACGATGTCGATGCCAAGCCCCATGACCGCGATGCCCGCCAGCATAAGCGCGATGCGGCCCGTCAGAAACAGGGCGGCGCGCAGCGTCAGCGATCGCTCGGCGAGAGCGGCGGGCAAGCCTTCCGCAGATTCAGTCGAAGGAGGAAGACCGTCTTGAGTGCCTCGGACGCCTTCGGCCGAAGACGCAGTCTTTAAGCCGCCGGCTTGCGGCGAGGGTCTGTCGGACGGATCGGCAGATGCTCCCGAGCGCTCGCGCCCCATGGATTTTCCCTTGGCCCGAATCTCGCTCCCACGATTGATCTTCCGTTCCGTCATCGTCTCCTCACCGTCCTTTCCGGTATCGCGGTTGTACTCTTATCTTTTCAGTTATAGCACTGAGAAGGTTCTGGCTCGCAGAAAATACGCGAGCACAACCACGCAAAGGTTAGATGGCGCAAACTCAACCGCTCACCGCCGACGAGCGGCATTGTGTCTTTCTAGCGCACCGCCCGTACGGACGGCGCGGCATCTTAGATGACCACGAGGTCGTGGGTGGAGTTGGTGAACACGTCGAAGCCGTCGTCGGTCACGACGCCGAAGTCCTCCAGGCGCATGCCGAACTTGCCCGGCAGGTAGATACCGGGCTCCACCGTGACGACGTTGCCGGCAACGAGAGGTCGCTCGTTGCGCGGAGCGAGCACCGGTTCCTCGTGGATGTCGATGCCCACGCCGTGACCGAGCCCGTGCCCCATGCGGCCGCCGAAGCCGGCCGCCGCCAGCACCCCCTCGGCTCGCTCATGGGCCTCTTTGCCCGTGACGCCGGACCGAAGCATAGCTTCCACGGACTCGTTGGCCTCCCGCAGCGCGTCCCACGCCGCCCGCATCTCCGGGTCGGGCTCGCCGAGGAAGACCGTGCGCGTCATGTCCGAGCAGTAGCCGTAGGAGCGGGCACCGAAATCGAGCACGACGCACTGGCCGGCCTCCAGCATGGTGGCGCCGGGAATGGCGTGCGGGCTCGCGCCGTTGGGCCCAGTGGCCACGATGGAGGGGAACGCCAGGCCCTGGGCACCATGGCGCAGCATGAACTCCTCGAGCTCCAGCTGCACTTGGCGTTCCATCATGCCCGGGCGCATATAGCGAACGATGTGCTCGAAGGCGGCGTCGGTAATGGACTGGGCGCCGCGCATCCGCGCGATCTCGTAGCGGTCCTTCACCGCGCGCAGGCCCACCACGACGCCATCGGTCTCCACGAAGGGCTCCTCCGCGTCGGCTTCGGCGAACGCCTTCTGCAAGCGGCGGCACTCAGCCAGCGAGATGCCGTCCTCGATGCCCAAAAGCGCATCGACCGCCCCGGCGCCCCGGTCGCTCCACCGCTTGGCAGCGAACTGCGCATGGGTCTCGCGCTCGGCACTCACTTCCAGAGGCTTGTGGCGCGCGGCGTTCTCGCAGGCCGTCACATAGCGCGAGTCGGTATGCAGCCACGCGTGGTCGGGGCAGACATACAGTGCATGAGCCGCCTCCTCGTCGAAGACATCGTCGAAGGCGGTGAGCCACTGGATGTTCGACGTGTCGCGCACGAGAAGCGCCCTCACGCCCAGATCGGGAAACGTCTCGCGCAAGCGAGCCAGGTGCCGCTCGCAGGCCTTCGGATCGTTCAACTCGTCGAATACCGTCATGAATTCCTCCTGGTTCGTCCGGACGCCCCGTCGCACCGGCATCCTACCCTATCGGGCTATTCGCTACCTTCGGCCACAGCGTTTTCCAGCAGAATATCCAGTGCGCGCAGGTAGCCCTCTTTGCCGAGGCCCTTCACCTGGGCGACGCAGGCCGGCGCGATCACCGAGTGGCGGCGGAACTCCTCGCGCTTGCTAATGTCCGAGATGTGAATCTCCACCACCGGCACGTCGATACATTCCACAGCGTCGTGCAAAGCGTAAGAATAGTGCGTGTGCGCCCCGGGGTTGTACACGATACCGTCGTAGTTGCCATGGGCCGCATGCAGCCGATCGATGAGCGCGCCCTCATGGTTCGACTGGAAGCAGTCGACCTCGCAGCCATGCTCGGCCCCGTAGGCACGCACCATCTCCTCGATGGCCTCAAGCGTGTCCGTGCCATAAATAGCCGGATCACGCACCCCCAACATATTCAAGTTAGGCCCATTCATGAGCAGTATCTTCTTCAACAAAGTTCGCCTCTCTCCGATCGGTCGGGGAAGGTGCTCCGCAGACCTCTGCGCGCCCCCTGGAGAACGCGGCCGTTAAGAAACAGCTTCCACTTCAGCAGCAACGATGCCGGGATGGTACCGGCTTATGTGCGTCATCTTCGCTGTTTCTTTTGCCGCGTTCGGAAGGGGATCAAGCGCGCAGCGGGCTGCGGAGCACCTTCCCCGACCGATCGCCGTCAACGTCACAAACTCTTGGAAGCCTCCCACCGGCGCAGGTGCGCGAGGATCACGTCGTCGGGCACGGCGACGAGTTCCCATTGGCCGATGTCGCGCGGCAGCACGAAGCGCACCTCGCCGGCGCGGGTCTTCTTGTCGCGCTTCATGGCGGCCAGCATCTCGTCGGCCGGCGCCGACCACGCCAAGGCCGGCAGCCCCAGCGCGTCCAGCAGCTCGTCCTGGGCCTCCACCAGCTCGGCGGACGTGCCCACGACATCCATGCCGAGGCGCGCCGCGAAGCGCATGCCCTCGGCCACCGCGGCCCCGTGGGAGAACGTCCCGTAGCCCGCGAGCGATTCCACGGCGTGCCCCAGGGTGTGCCCGTAGTTCAGGCACTCGCGCACGCCGCGGCTCTCCGTCTTGTCCTCGGCCACGACGTTGGCCTTGAACACCACCGATCGCGCGATGGCCTCGGCAACCACCACCGGATCGCGCGCATCCAGAGCGGCGGCATGATCCATCATCCAGAAGAAGAACTCGTCGGAATCGATCACCGACGCCTTGGCGATCTCGGCACAGCCGCAGGCCCATTCGCGGGCGTCCAGCGTGGCGAGCACCGCCGTGGAGGCGCACACGTAAACCGGCTGCTTGAAGGTGCCCACGAGGTTCTTCCCCTCGGGCAGGTTCACGCCGGTCTTGCCGCCCACCGAGGAGTCCACCATGGCCAGAAGCGAGGTGGGCACCTGCACAAACGGAATGCCCCGCATGTAGGTGGAGGCGACGAACCCGGCCAAGTCGCCCACCACGCCACCGCCGAGAGCCACCACGGCGCAATCGCGCGTGAGGCCAAGCGCGGCCATTGCCGACCAGACTTCCCCGGCCACCGCAAGCGACTTCGAGTCCTCGCCGGCGGGCACCACGACATCGCTCACGCGGAACCCGGCCGCCTTCAGCGAGGACTTGGCCTCGTCCAAATACAGCGGCGCCACATTGGAGTCGGTGATGACGAGCAAATGCGGCGCGTCCCCCACCTTCTCCAACCGGCGCACCGACTCGCCGAGGCCGGCGAGCACCGTAGCGCCGATGCGCACATCGTAGGGCGCCTCCCCGGGGATGTTGACCACTATCTTTGTTGCGGGCACAGGATTCCCTCCTTTTCTAGAATGCGCTGCACCTCCCGCGCGATGGCGGGCACCGATTTGCCGGCGGTGCTCACGCGCACGTTGGCCACCGCCTCGTACAGCGGCAGTCGCTCCTCGCAGCGGGCTCGGGCCGCTTCCAGGTTCTGGAACAAGGGCCGGGTGGACGTATCGCTGATGCGGCTGGCGGCCTCGTCGGCGGTCACTTCCAGATACACCACGAAGCCGGCCTCGCGGAAGACGTCGTGGTTGGCCGGCGTGACCACCACGCCGCCGCCGCAGGAGATGAGCAAAGGGTCGGGCTTGGCGCCCAATTCGCGCAGCACGTCCGTCTCGATGGCGCGGAAGCCCTCCTCGCCGCCCTCGGCGAAGATCTCCTTCACCTTCTTGCCCTCGCGACGCTCGATGTAGGTGTCCATGTCCACCGAGGCCACCCCGCACGTGCGGGCGAGGCGCCGAGCCACCGACGTCTTGCCGGCGCCCATGAACCCGACGAAAAAGACCGGGCGGGTCAGTTCCATACGCTCCGCCATCTTAGCGCCCCATGGTGCGCAGCCGCGCCTTGTAGGCCTTGATGTTCGCCTTGATGTCGGCCATGCAGGTGTCTCCGAAAGCCTCCAAGTAGGCGTTGGCCAGCGCGAAGGCCACCTCGCCCTCGGCCACCACGGCCGCCGCCGGCACCGCGCACACGTCCGAGCGCTCCTTCGACGCCTCCTCTACGCAGAGCGTGTCCAAATTCACCGTTTCCAGCGGCGTCATGAGCGTCGGGATGGGCTTCATGGCCGCCGTGATCACGAGCGGCATTCCCGTGGTCATGCCGCCCTCCAGACCGCCGGCGTTGTTCGAGGCGCGGCGGAACTCGCCGTCGGCGAGCACGATGGGGTCGTGCACAAGCGACCCGGGACGCGCGGCCGCCTGAAACCCGAGGCCGAATTCCACGCCCTTGATGGCGGGGATGGAAAAGAGCGCTGCGCCCAGCCGCGAGGTGAGCCGATCGGCGCCCGTGGCGTAGGTGCCGAGCCCCGGCGCAAGCCCGCAGACCACGATGCGGAAGGTGCCGCCCAAGCTCTCGCCGTCGGACTTCGCGCGGTCGATGGCCTTCTTCATGGCGATGGTCGCCTTCGCGTCCGGACAGCGCATCTCCGAAAGCTCGATGTCGAGCGGCTTGTGCTCGGCGGCGTCGGCCATCGTCTCCTCGGGCATGGCCGCATCCCCCACCGACACCACGTACGACATCACTTCCACTCCCAGTGCCGCCAGAAACTCCCGGGCCACGCCGGCCGCGGCCACCCGGGCCGCCGTCTCCCGGGCGCTCGCGCGCTCCAAGATGTTGCGGCAGTCATCGGTGTTCGTGCGCAGGGCGCCCACCAGGTCGGCATGCCCCGGCCGCGGCGTCACCTCGCGCACCAGATCGCGCGGCGCCTCGCCGAAGGCGGCCATGCGATCCGTCCAGTTCTCCCAGTCGCGGTTGGCTACCTCAAGGGCGATGGGACTGCCGAGCGTGCGCCCGAAGCGCACGCCGCCGGTGACGCGCACCGTGTCCCTCTCGATGGCCATGCGCCCACCGCGCCCGTAGCCGGCCTGGCGCCGCGACAGATCGGAGTTGATGTGCTCCTCGGAGATGGGAAGACCCGCCGGCACCCCGGTCACGATGGCCGTAAGATTCGGCCCGTGGCTCTCCCCCGCTGTGATGTATTCCATGCGTTCGCTTCCTCGCTTGGCGCCGCCGCGGGCGCCCGAAAACAAAAACGCGTCACATTGTAGCGCAGGTGCGCCGGCGAAGCGCCTAGAACTCGGCGTTGCCCACCGTACGGGGGTGCGGAATGACGTCACGGATGTTGCTCACACCTGTGAGGTACATCACCAAGCGCTCGAATCCGAGCCCGAAGCCGGCGTGCTGGCAGGTGCCGAAACGGCGCAGATCCAGGTAGGCGCGATACTGCTCGGCGTCCATGTCCAGCTCGGCGATGCGGCGCTCGAGCACCTCCAGGCGCTCCTCGCGCTGGGAGCCGCCCACGATTTCCCCGATACCCGGCACGAGGCAGTCCATGGCGGCCACCGTGCGGCCGTCGTCGTTGAGCCGCATGTAGAAGGCCTTGATGCCGGCGGGATAGTCGATCACGAACGTCGGGCAGCCGAAGTGCTCCTCGGTGAGGTAGCGCTCGTGCTCGGTCTGCAAATCGATGCCCCACTCGACCGGATACTCGAACGCACGGCCAGCCGCCTGCGCCGCGAGCAGGATGTCGATGGCCTCGGTATAGGTGACGCGCGCGAAGTCGGAGGAGGCCACATGATCCAAGCGCTCAAGAAGCCCCTTGTCGACGAACTTGTTCAGCATGGCCAGCTCGTCAGGGCAGCGCTCCATCACGTCGTCGATGACGTACTTGAGCATGCTCTCGGCCAGCTCCATGTCGTCCTCAAGATCGGCGAAGGCAATCTCGGGCTCCACCATCCAGAACTCGGCGGCGTGGCGCGCCGTGTTGGAGTTCTCCGCGCGGAAAGTGGGGCCGAAGGTGTACACGTCGCCGAAGGCCATGGCGAAGTTCTCGGCGTTCAGCTGGCCGGACACGGTAAGGGAGGCGGGCTTGCCGAAGAAATCGGCGCTCCAATCGACCTCGCCGGCCACAAGCGCGCCGTCCGAGGCCGCGGCCGCCTCCTCGCTCACGAGCGGTACCTGGGCCGGATCAATCGTGGTCACGCGGAACATCTCGCCCGCGCCCTCGCAATCGCTCGCCGTGATGATGGGCGTGTGCACGTAGACGAATCCGCGATCCTGGAAGAAGCGGTGGATAGACCCCGCCGCCACCGAGCGGATGCGGAACACCGCGCGGAACAGGTTCGTGCGCGGCCGCAGGTGCTGCTGGGTGCGCAGAAACTCCGGCGTGGCGCGCTTCTTCTGCAGCGGGTAGTCGGGCGCCGAGGGGCCCTCGACGCGAATGCGCTCGGCGGCAAGCTCGAAGGGCTGCGGGGCGTCGGGCGTGAGCTTCAGCGCGCCTTCCACCACCAGCGCCGCCGCAACGTTCTGGTGCGCGATCTCGTCGTAGTTCTCGAGCGACGAGCGATCCATGACCACCTGCAGGTCCTTAAAGCAGCTGCCGTCGTTCACGGTGACAAAGCCGAAGTTCTTCATATCGCGGACCGACTTGACCCAGCCGGCGACCGTGACGGCCTTCCCATCGAATGCATCGGCATCGGCGTAAAGCTGGGCGATTTTCGTGCGGTTCATTATGGCGCGACCTTTCGAGAGAGTGACGTTTTCCGATGCGGCTATGATAGCAGGATGCCGCCGCGCCGCCTACGGGATGAGGGCATCCGAGCCGCCGAATTCGAGCTCGTTTACGCGAGCTCGAATTCGGCGGCCTGCGCCATAAGGCGGAACAGCTCGTCCTCGGGAATATCGAGGGCCTCCTCGTCCGCGATGTCGCGCAGGATGCCCACGGTGACGACGGCCTGGCCGACAAGCATGCCAGCGCCGTCGAGGAAGGTGCATCCCGCCGCCCGGGCGGCCCGCGCCAGCGCCGTCTCGCCATGGCCGTAGACGACGTCGAACACCGTCTGGCCGGCGCTCAGAAGCGCCGTGTCGAAGGGGGCCGGGTCGCCCGCCTTCATGCCGAGCGGCGTGGCGTCGATGATGATGTCCGCGCCCGCGATGGCCTGCCGCGACGTGGCGTAGCTGCCGAACTTGAAGCCCACCTGCTTGTACACCTCGGAAAAGCTCAGGTGCCCTTCTTTGAAGGCGGGCATGTCCACCACCCGTCCGATCATCGCCCCCAGCTCGTCGGCGTAGGTGCGCATGACGTTGCGGGCCTTCTCCTTGTCGCGGCCGATGAGAACCACCTCGGCCGGTCCCGCCTGAGCCACGGCATGCAAGATGGAAAGGGAGGTCGGCCCCGTGCCGCAGACGACGACGGACGCGCCGCGAAAATCGACGCCGGCCCGTTCCAAATAGGCCACGCAGCCCTGGCCGTCGGTGTTGTAGGCGATAAGGGCCCCGTCCTTGTTCACGAGCACGTTGGCCCCGTGGGCGAGCGTGGCCGAGGCGGCCCGCACATCGGCGGCAGCGAACGCCTCGGGTTTATAGGGCGTGGTGATGTTGATGGAAAGGAAGTCGCGAGCCGCAAGGAACGTCTCGGCCTCGGGCACCGTCGGCACATCCATGAGACCGTAATGCCAGGGCAGCCCCGCCTTCTCATAGACGGCGTTGTACATGACCGGCGATTTCGAATGGCTCACCGGGTGCCCCAGCACATACAGCTTCTCGCTCACAGCGATTCCCTTCCCGTTTCGCGCGAGGCCCCTTCGACCCCGCGCTGCGCGCCCTGCCCGAAGCGGCGAGGGGCGCTTCCTTGTCCGCGGCGCGCCGCGGGACGGCTCGCCTCGCATTCCGCGATATTGATCGCCGGCTCCGGCTTGCGATCTCCCAAAATAGCCCGCTCGACGTTGCGCAGCAGCAACGTGTGGGGCAGATCCTGCTCGACCAGCGGCTGCAGCATATAGGCCTTCATGCCCGTCAGATGGGCTCCCAGCACATCGGTCGCCAGCTGATCGCCAACGACGACCGTGTCGGCGGCGGCTCCCCCAATCTTGCGCCGGGCCACGAGAAACGCCGGCGGCAGCGGCTTTAAGGCCTTGGCCACGATGGGCAGCTCCAGCTCGCCGGCGAACCGGTACACATCGGCATGCCAGTTGTTCGAGAGCAAACAGAAGCTCACCCCGGCCTCCCGCGCCCGGCCGAGCCACATCCCCACATCGCGCGGCACGCATCCCGTGTCCCGGGCGCGCACGGTATTGTCAATGTCGAGCAGCACATGGGAAAGCCCGCACCCGAGCAAATCGCGCTCGATATCGATGGCGCTGATGCGCGAGAAATAGCGATCGGGGGTGAGAAGCGCCATGGGTCGCACCTGAAGACCAAAAGGGCGCCCTTAGGCGGCCGCGCCCTCGCCGGCGGCAGCGTCGCCCGACCCGTCGGCGCCACCAGCGTTGGAATTATCGGCGATGGCCTGCTGATGCTCCTCGTAGGTCTTGCTGAACGCCGCCTGCATGTCGCCGTCGGCGTCGGGATAGAAGTAGAAGAACATGTCCTCAGTCTGGGTCGGCTCGCACACGGCGGTGAGGCTCTCAATGCCCGGCGAGCAGATGGGCGTCGGCGGCAGGCCCGCATTCGCGTAGGTGCTGTAGGGCGTCTCGGCGTGCACCTCCTCGGCCGTGGGCTCGCGGCCCACCTCGTAAGCCGTGGTGGCGTCGGATTCCAGGTAGGGCCTATCGGAGGCGAGGCGGTTGTAGAAGACGCCGGCCACGTGATCGCGCACCTCCTGGTCGCCGGTGGACTCTTTGGCGACGATGGAGGCCAGGTTCACCGCCTGGTACAGCGTCAGCCCCTGGCTCGCCGGGTAGCTGTTGGCGAAGTCGCCGAAGATGCTGGCAGTCTCGGTGCCGAACTGGTCGAGCATCATGCGCACGACGGCCTCGGCATCCATGTCCTCGGTCACGGCGTAGGTCTTGGGAAACAGGAAACCCTCCAGCGAGTTCTCGCCGGCGCTTTCCAAAAACGCATAGTCGGCAACGTAGGCGCTCGCGTTCTCGGAAGCGGCGAGGAAGGCCTCGGCGGTGATGCGGCCGCCCGTGGCGCTCGCCACCAGCTCAGACAGCTCCGCGCGGGTGATGTCCTCGGGCACGGCGAGCGTGTCGCCCACCTGGGCGGGACCGGCCATGATGGCGCGCACCAGCTCCTCGGGGGTGCTGCCGCCCTGGAAGGTGTAGGTGCCGGGGATAAGCGCCGAGGAGGCCTCCAGGCGCGTGACCTCGTCGGTGAACTCCCGCGAGCTGCCGATGAGGCGCGCGGCCACGAGCGCGTCGCCGATGGAGGAGGCCGTCTCCCCCTCGGTGATGGTCACCTCTGCCGACTGGCCCGGCGCCAGCAGTTCCACTTGCGAGCCGACGCAGCCGCGGAAGGCAAAGAAGCACACAGCGGCGATGACGACGACGGCCACAACGCCTAAGCAGATGAACGGCACCGGCGACCTCTTCGGCATGATGGCACTCGTGTCGTAGGTGCGGAACTCCCGATCCCCCTTGGCATGCGCCGCCCGGGCGGCGCGGGAGGAGTGGGACGAATAGGTGACCTTTTTGCCATGGAGAGCCAAGGTGCGGCCTTTCTCTCTAGAACGGCCCGACGAGACCCGCGGATGCCTTAGGCGCGGGAGCGCTCGTCGAGCCAGGATTGCAGGAACAAACTTGCGGCTATCATATCAACCTTGCCGCGCATCTCCCTCTCACTCAGGCCCTTTTCACGCAAACTCCGCTTGGCCTCGGCGGAGCTAAGCCGCTCATCTGCGAAAACGTGGGGAATGCCGCAGGCGTCGCTGATGCGCGCGGCCTCCTTGCGAATGCGGGCCGCCTGGGGGCCCTCCTCGCCGGCAAGGGTGCGGGGCAGCCCGCAGACGAAAAGCTCCGGCTCCCAGTCCTCCAGAAGCCGGCGGAAGGGCTTGGCGCAACCGGTCACCTCGGCGGCGGGCATCACGCACACCGGACTTGCCACGCGCTCGCCCGGGTCGCTCACCGCCACCCCCACGCGCACTTCCCCGATATCCAGCGCCATCACGCGCATCGGGCTACTTCACCTCCAGCAGTTTCTGGCGCAGCTCGGCTTCCATGCGGCGCATCTCCGCCTCGGCCTCGGCGCGCTTGGCGCGCCCCTCGGCCTGGATCTTCATCACCTCGTCGAAGGTCTGGATGAGGTTCTCGTTGGTGACCTTCAAGGTCTCGATGTCCACGATGCCGCGCTCGGACTCGCGGGCCACTTCCACGGTGGAAGCTTTCAGCTTCTCGGCGTTCTTGCGCAGAAGCTCGTTGGTCATGTCGGTGACGGCGGACTGGGCTTTGAGCGCCGCCTCGTTATTGGCGAGCCCCAGCGCCAGCAGCATCTGGCTCTTCCACAGAGGAATGGTGTTCACGAGCGTCGTCTGGATCTTCTCGATCATGAGCATCTCGTTGTTCTGCACGAGGCGAATCTGCGGCGCCATCTGCATGGCCACCGTGCGGGACAGATCCAGATCCGACAGCTTCTTCTCGAAGCGGTTGCAGGCGGCGGCGAGCTTCTGCACCGCCTCGGCGTCCTCGGTGGAGCCCGACGCCTGAGCCTTGGCGGACAGGTCGGCAAGTTCGCCCTCACGCACCTCGGCCAGGCGCTGGCGGCCGGCCAGAAGGTACATGGTCAGCTCCTTGAAGTAGGTGAGGTTCAGCTCGTAGAGCTTGTCGAGCGTGGCCGCGTCCTTCATGAGCTGCACCTGATGACCCTCGAGGGTCTTGGCGATCTTGTCGACATTGGCCTCGGCGGTGTCGTAGCGGGTCTTGAGCGACGTGATTTTGTTCGCCGACTTCTTGAACAGGCCGAAGAAGCCCTTGTCGTCGTCATCCACGTCGAAGTTCTTGAGCTCGGTCACTACTCCGGCGATAAGATCGCCCGCCTCGCCCAAATCCTGGGTGCGCACCTTCGCGAGCGCCGTCTCGGAGAACGACGCCATCTTCTTCTGGGCGCCGGCGCCGAAGGTGAGCACCTGCTGGGAGTTCGCGATGTCGATCTGCTGGGCGAAGGCGTCCACCTGGGCCAGTTCCTCGGCGGAAAGCGAGTCAGCGAGGCTGGGCGCGGCGGGTGAGTCCACCTCGATGATGGAGGCCTCGGCCACCTCGCCGTCGTCGACGGGATCGAGCGTGAGCGTCGGGGCGGGAATGTTCGTGAGATCGGTCAGTTCGTTGGTCATGGGGCATCCTTTCTAAGATGAGGCGAGTTAGTCGGTCAGGTCAAGCGGGAAAGCGCGAAGGCGGGAGCGCGCCTAAGGCCTTCTTCGGGCATTCGCGGCAGGCGCGTCCGAAATGCCGGAGGCGGCCATGCGCGGCGCAATCGTTTACGGCTTCACATCGAAGGGGCCTTCCGTAAGTCCCTCTTGGGCGAGCATGGCGTGCAGCACCGAGATGTCGGCGGACACATCGAGGGAGAGGTCTTGGTACGTGTCGTCGAAGAGCTTCTCGAAAGCGCTGTGCAGCACGTCCAACGTATGCTCGATCTCGCTGCGCGAGCTGGAGATGTTCTCGCCTTGAATGGGCTCCTCCTCCAACCGGTCGTAGGCATCGAGCAGCTTCACCGTGGTGGGCAGGTAGTACGCGGTCAGGCGGTCGAGCCCGGCGATGATGGCCGGCTCTTCCTCGGCACGGGCGAGAATGCGGCCCACCACTTCCTGAATGGCCGTAATGCGCTCGCTCACCGCGGCGTCGTCAATGGCGGCGTTCAGCTCGTCCATCTGGCGCACGTAGTCGCGGCCGCGGGCGACAAAGGCCCGCTGCTCAGGCGTGAGGCGCTCGGAGAGATCCTGCTCGTGGGCCGCCCGGGCCGCCGCCTCGGCCGCGCGGGCGGCCTCGGCTGCCTCGCGCTCGGCAAGCGTCTGGCGCTGGCTCTGCTGGAACTGCCGATACTGGTGGTAGGCGCTCTCGGTCACCATGAGGGTGGTGTTCTCGTCGTCGATGCGGCCCTGGGGAAGGTAGCCGCCCTTGATGAGCGTGCGCGAGGTGGAAAGCGCCGCTTTGGGGCTCACCTGCATGCGCGCGGCAATGTCGTCGAAGGTGACGGCCTCGCGCTGGCCCACGGCCCGCTGGAGCGCCTTCAGCTTGGAGGCACGCCGCAGGTTGCGGACGCCGAAGCCGAGCAACGTGGCGAAACCGGCCGTCATAACGCCGAGCGCCGCCGTCACGCCGAGGCCGGGGACACCAACGGCAAGAGGATCGAGGGCCGCGATGAGCGCGGGAATTCCGATGAAGACCGTTCCCGCGCCGCCTGAGGCCGCCATGATGACGCCCGAGGCCGTCAGCCCTGCCGAGGAACGGAAGCGCTTCTTCGCCTTCGCCAGCGGCGCCCACTGCTGGGCTTGCTGGGCCACGGAGGTCACCGCTTGCTGAAAACCCTGGGGAACGCCGCCCGGTGTCCCTTGGGGCGCCCCGTAGCCCGGTTGCCCGGAGCGTTGCTGCCCGTAGGCTTGCTGGGCCGCCCGGCGCTGCGCCTCCTCTTGGGCCTTGCGCGCCTTCTTCTCCCGCTTGCGCTTCTCCTGTAGCTCCTTGTGGGCCTTCAAGTTCTTCTCGGGCGATTGCCCCAGCGCCTCGGCGGCCTCGTTCACTCCTTGGTCGACCATGCGAGCGAACTGCGAGAAGGCCCTGTCCACCGATCGGCACATCTTCTGGAAGTCCTTGGCCGACATGCCAGGAATGGGGCTTCCCGAAGGCCCGGCCGACCAAGAGCCGACGCCCGGCGCGTCCGGCGCCGGTTTCGCGCCCTGGGGGCGCCCCTTCGCATTCCCGTCGGCGCTGTCCCGCCGGGCGCTCCGCTGCTGCTCTTGGAAATCTTCGGGCATCTCGTAGACGTACTCGGGGCCGGGTTGCTGCGGCCCGGTCTGCTGCGGCCCGGTCTGCTGCGACTCGCCCTGGGGTCTCCCCCAGCTGTCGTACGGCCCTCGACCGCCCGTTCCCGGACTCTGCGGATTCATGGAACAACCCCTAACGCGCCCGCGCAGCCAGCGGATCGCATCAAAGCCGCCGAACCGCGCATCTCTTGTTTCCCCGTCATCTTACCACGACGCTTCCAGCCCCCTGCCCAACCGCACGGAATGCGCACCACCTTTAAGTTTCCCAAGCACGAAGAGCGACCGACGGGGAACAACATAAGGACGCCAGCCGCCGCCTGCGGAACCCGTTATATTCCAAAACGCCCCAGTCGGTTGACGAACAAGGGGGGTTCTGCACGAGATCTCGAGTTATAAGCGTCACGGGGGTGCGGACAGTTACTTGGACAGCGGCCTACGCCGCCAGCCCCAACCGCCTCCTGCGGTTGTCTATCGTATCGTAGACGGTCCTGCCGCCCTCCCGGAAGGCCTTTAGACGGACGGTCGAGTA
>NZ_WPOO01000029.1:0-26120 GCF_009755265.1 Adlercreutzia rubneri
GAGCCTACACCTTGCGGCGCCGGGGGCGCCGCCGGCCAAAGTCCGGTAGCGCGATCGGCGCCTGTGCGGTGGCGCGATTGGCGGGAAGCGGGGGCCCAATCGGCGATTATTACGGTAGCGCTAACAACATCCAGGGCAACAGCCACGGGCGCTGCCTCGTGCAGGGCAAGTGCCTCGGCGAGCAGCTGGCCGGCGTGTACCAGGAGATCTAGTGTCTGCGAAGACGCTGAAGTCCGAGGTGGTCGCTGCTGCGGTGGCCACCTCCGGCTGTGGGCCGGAAGGCGTGGAGGTCGTGGAAGGCGCAGAGGTTGAGCAGGCGTTCGGGCGCTTGGAGCATCTGTACGCCCAGCTGCCGGCGATGGAAGAGAAAGGCGCGGCCTTGGCGCGCGCCCGCTCTGCCGCCACGGTGGACGGCCTGGCGAAGGCGGCGGCCTATCGGGCGGCCGAGCTTGTCCGGGCCGACGCGTTGGTGACCGAGGCGGAGGCCCGCGTGAGCGCGGCCGAAGCCGAGGGAGAGCAGGCAGCAGGGGAGGCGCGTCTGGCGCTCATGGCCGCAGGCACCCAGCGAGGTCTGCGCGTGGGGCCGGCCCAGAACGCCGAGCAGGCCCTGGCCCGAGCGTTGGAGGCGAGTCCCTTCGACACGGTTGAGGAAGCCCGCGCGGCTATGCTACCAGCGGAATCGCTCGCCGCTCTGGCCGCTGAAGTGGAGGCCTACCAGGCCGCCTACGCCGCAGCGTTGGCCGTATGTCAGCAGTTGGAAGACTGCGAAGAACCGGAAGGTCTCGAGCAGTCGACCGCTTCCTAGCCGTTAGAAGGCCGCGAGGTTCCAAAGACTCCTCGATCTACGAGGGCCTGCGGAGCCTTAGTTCGCCGACCTCCGACCAATTCCGCGCGGGCGCTTCCCTCCCTGCGCCCGCTCCCTTTACGAGCCGCCCGCCTCCCCGGGCGGCTTTTTTGGTCGGCATGACCTCCTCGCCCGCTTCGACATCACCGGCTTCAGCGGCGCCGATGCAGCCGCCTTCTCCGAAGCCCCGAGCCCCCAGCGTCACCCAGCCCGCCCACGCTTTCATGAGGTTAAGGGTTGCGCGAGAATCCTGGCCAAAAAAGGGTCATCAACTGGCATTGCGGGCTCCTTTTTTGGCCACCGCATTGCCTTTCGCGAAAGTTGGTTGCGCCTGTTCTGTATTTCCCCTGATCAGAGGATTGCGATTGGTTGCTCGTCGCGGAGATGCTAGGCGCTGACGCAGCTTGCAGTCGATTTTTGGCCAGAATGTCGTTCCGAGGCTCTGGCAAGAGCAGTTGGTGGCTCTTATTTGCCCATCGGCGTCGACGACTTCTGATGCTTCGGGCGCGACCTGGATCCGACGTTCCCCTGCGCCGAGGCGTGGGACTGCATTTGTTTTTTACCCGAGTCGTCGGGGGCTTTCCTCTTGCGGAGGGATGAGGCCCTTGGAGCGGAACAGCTCGGCGGCGGCCATGTCGCGGTTGCGGTAGGGGAAGGGGCGACCCGCGATGAGGCAGCCTATGAACTCGTTTAAGAACGTCGGATCGGGTTCGACGCCGAGCGGGATGTTGCGGTAGTTGGCCCGCACGAGCGCGTTGCGGAACTGCAGCGACGATCGGTCGAAGGCCTCGCTGCAGTCTTGGGGAAACCCATGGAAGTGCAGCAGCTGCTGGAGGAACACGGCGACGGTGCGCGTGTTCCCTTCGGCGAAGGGGTGAATCTGCCAGACGCGCGCGATGAAGTCGGCCACCGAGGCGATGTAGGCGGTGTAGTCGCCGTCCTGCGCGGGCGCGGGGCTGAACTCCGAGAAGGCGGTTTCCAAATCGTCCTCGAGGGAGGCGTAGTCCCCGTAGGCCACCGACTCCCGTGCGAGGACGAACTCGCGCTTCGAGATGTTGTAGTCGCGGTAGTGCTGCTCGTAGAAGGGCTCTTCCATAAGGCCGCGGAAGAGGCGACCGTGGATGGCGCGCAGGGTGGCGGGGGAGAAGGTGAACCCGTTGGAGTCCAGAGCGTCGCAGATGCGGGCGCTCACGAGGTCGGCCTCCTGGGAGTAGCGGTTGACGCCGCGCTCGACCTTCTGGTCGTAGTAGTCGTCTACGATGTCGCTCAGCTCGCGGGCGCTGATGTCGCCGGCCACGTAGCGCTCGGCCGCCTCGTCGAAGGCGGCGCTGGTGGTGAGCCCGTCGACGGCCTGCAGGCCCCGGGCTCCGCGCACGCGTCGGTCGCGCACCTCGTGGGAGTAGGGCTCTTCGTAGCGCTCGTATTCCGATCCCGTGCCCACGGGCCTCCTTCCTGCTGATGGCTTCGGGCTATTGTAGCATGGGCCGCTGTTCTCTCTCCGCTACCGCACGTCGCCTTGCGTGGATCTCAGCAGATCGGATAGCTCGTTGCGCGAGTGGATATCGAGCTTTCTGTAGATATTGTTCATGTGCGTGTTTACGGTTCGGACGGAGATGATCAGATCGCCAGCGATATCGCTCACGGTACGGTTATGGGCAAGCATGACGATGATCTCGTGCTCGCGTGGGGTGAGTCCATAGGTTGCGGTAATGGCGTCGCAGCATTGGCAAATACGTTCGTCGTGAACAAGCTGTGCTGGTTTTTTGTCGAGGCCCCAAAGAGTATCGACTTTTCGGTCATCGATCATCCAGAAGGCGATCCAGATAATGGAAGTGACAACGATGAGGGCGATTATCGAGAACAAGAGCGGCGATGGGTTGGCCATCATGCAGATGGCTTTCCCTGCGAACGCTCCCAGTGCAAGACCAATGCAATTGCTGGCTATACCCTGGGCGAGAAGCGGGCGAGCAGGTATTTGGACTCGCCGAATGATCTGACAGAGAAGCGTGAAGAACGTCAAGACAAAGTAATCGATGCCAATCCACGTGATCGTGCATGAGATGGCGGGCACCTGGAAACCAATGACGGGGAGGGCGAGGAAGCCCATGGCAAGTGAGGGCGTCACGATGAATTTGAGTCCCCAGCTCAGACTGCCTCTTTTGTGCAGGATGTTTTCTATAGTGATAAAGAGTGCGGCCGAGGCTAGAGGTCCTAAGAGGCGCAGGGACTGAAGAGCAGACGCGCTTTCCGGGATCGACGAGATACACTCAAGGAGCAAGGCGAAATCAAACGCGAATAGAAGCGATCCTGCGAGCAAGATCCAAGGAGTTGCGCCGTGGGGGGCATGCTCTTTCGCAATGGTTTGGGCATAGGGTTTGTTGCCAGAGGAAATTGGCTTCGTTTTTGCAAAGACGACAGCTGAGACAAGGGGTAAGACAAGTTGAAGTACAGCGTATTTCGCAGAAGGTAGGGTGGCGCCGAGCAAGTATGCCAAGCCGTTGACCGCAACATCGACAACGAGGGCGAGAGGAACAATAAGTGATGGTTCGTCCGAGTTGCCGGCGATTTTCGACAGCCACTCGAGGAAGAGCGGCGCGGATGCGAATCCGGCAACGAGTAGCAGAAGAACTCGCCATGATGATTCCTCTGTATAAAGGGGGATGACGCGCGCTATGAAAGGCAGCACGCTCATGCACAGCGCAGATGCCCAGACGATTCCCCTGGGCGCTCTCTCCTTTTGGCGTCTTTGTTTCAGCAGGAGGGCGATGAGAGCCAGGCCGCAGCCTAGAGAGATGAAGCATCTCTCGGAAGGAATCATGGAGGTGGCTGAAGGGCTTGCTCCCGGCGATGCCAAGTAAAACGAATCCGTCCAAGCCCACCAAAGGCCAAAGCCCATGGCGAGCAGCGCAGACGATGCGCTAATAGGCAGTGTTATTCTGGCTTCCTTGTCTTCCGGTTGTTCCGCCATGGCTCCCCCTCTGCTTCAGTTGAACGATTCCGAGTATACGGGTTGTTTTTTTCTTCGCCTACGTAATGGTTGCGTAGATGCGTGAAAAGACCCGTCTGTTTTGCTCAAGACGAATGCGTTAGCCGAGATTAGGGTTGATAGTGCAGCGAAATAGTAAGGAGGTGGTTCCGCAGGAGGCTGTGTCTATGAACAACTTCTATGAGAAGGAGGAGAACTAATGAAAAGAAAACGCATCGTCGGAATAATCGTTCTGATGCTGTCGTTGGCTGTCTTCTGCCTGGCAGCTTGCCAGCCGCAAACGCGCGAGGTGGAAGCTGTCGAGCCTGAGCCAACCACCTTGGCTCAATCGGGATCGACAGAGCGTGACCCGGGTTTTTTCCCCGAGGCCGACTATACGACAAACTTTATCAATGCTGGGAATCGCGGTTGCGGGTCTTGCCACGGCGACGATTTGTACTCGCTCGTTTCAGGGTATCGGCAGCATCTGCCCTACAAAGATCTGGCAACCTATGGGCAGGGGACGAAGGTCACCGACTGCATGACGTGCCATCGGCCGCAAGCTATCGGTGGCGGCCCCATGATTGGGGAAGCGATTCATCAGGCCCATTACAATAACCAGGCATTCACGGGCAACTGCTTCACGTGTCACGCGACCACCAATGATGGGGAGTTGGTTCTCTTCGACGAGTACATCTACACCGGTGAGCTGGGTGGTTTCCCTGAGAACGTCGGTAGTCCCGAATGGCAGGAATGGATTGCCCTGCGCGGAAATGTGTCGGGAGGAGACACCATCGCGGGCATCAACGTGGTCAATGATTGGCAGCTTGACAAAGTTGAGCTAGACCAGCGCACATCTTCTCTCGAGGACTTGTTTTGCAGCGTCAACGGGCAGGTCGAAAATATCGATGTTGCTTCCTACGAGTTGAAAGTAGGCGGTGGCGTGAACAGCCCTCGCACTTTCACGCTTGATGAATTGAAGGCGCTTGGAGAGGTGACCAAGGGAACTTGCGCCATCTGCGCCGGCAATGGATTCGATTGCACCCAGGTAGGTAATATCGAGTACACGGGTGTTCTGCTCGAAGATGTGATTGAGGCGTGCGGTGGCTTGAAGGACGGCATGGTCACGGTGCAGCGCTCGACGGCCGACGGCTTCATGAACGGGTTGTACAGCCAGATTGAAGAGGATCTTGCCGAGGGGGCCATGCTCGCCTGGGCCCAGAATGGAGAGCCTCTTTCCCCGGAAGAGGGCGCACCGTTGCGTTACGTGGTTCCCGGATGGCCCGCCTATTCATGGACGAAGTATCTCACGCAAATTGACTTCATTGGGGAGGAGCGTCCCGACAAGACGGGCTGGAACGATTGGTACACAGGTTTCCCGCCCGAGGGATCCGATATCTACAACCAGATTTGCGATCCGCTGGACAGTGCCTTCTGGACTCCGAGCAAGGACGGCCAGACCTACAAGTTAGGCGATACGGTAACGTTGGAAGGCTATGTGTGGGCGGCGCAGTGCGACGAGCACCACACCTCGGCAGTGCGCTTCAGCGCCGACTACGGCTACAGCTGGACTGATATCGAAGTTCCTGCCGATTTCGATGGAGACCAATGGGTGTATTTCACGGCAAAGTGGACGCCTACGGAGCCCGGCGTGTACATGTTGTCGGTGAAGCCTGGCGATGCGGGCGGCTTCGATACCCAGACTGCCGCGTCGGTGTATGTGGTTGTGGAAGAGTAGGAAGGGGAGATCATGAGCAAGACTGTGAAAAAGGCCACGGCAGTTGTTGGTTGCGCAATGCTTGCGAGTAGTGCCATAGTTGCGCCAGCCATGGCCATTGAGTCGAATGGGACTTGTGACGCGGTCGCGATCCAAGATGTCTCGCAGGAAGCTGTTGCGACGGAGAGCCATGATGCTGTTTCCAAAGTTGTCGGTACGTTCGTCTATACGCAGGATTCGCTAAGTTCGAACGAGTACATTAGCGGCATCTTCTCCAAGGCCGCTGCGACACTTTGTGCGTCTTTGCCCGACTACGCGGTTCGCAGCGTGGCAAGCGATCTGAGAGTGAGCGGCATCGACGGGCTTTCGTGGACGGTTCCCGAGCAGATGCTCGAGGAGGGGGACTCGGCCAAGATCATCGGGTGCTCCTGCGCTTCCAATGCTCCGGGTGGCGGGGCGGTAGCGCAAGCTGAAGTCTCGGGGGTGAGCCTTGAGGCTCTGGTAGCACTTGCCCAATCTCGGTAAATAGCAAGCCTCCCCTCTACTTGCTATTTCATGAATCGGCCCGGTCGGCCCGCGTTGGCGGGAAGGTCGGGCCGATTTAGCTGTCGGCTTTGCTTATCTGAGATGCCTGCGGTTTAGCCCGCAGTTTCGCCGCTGCACTAAGCCCCCAGCGCCTCTTCCCAAGCGGTTTCCTTGAAGCCGGGGATGACGGTGGCGGCGGTGATGAGCAAGGGGCGCTTTACGAGCATGCCGTTGGTGGCGAGCAGGGCGTATTGCTCGTCTTCGGGCATGTCGGGCAGCTTCTTCGACAGCTCCATCTCGCGGTAGAGCATGCCGCTCGTGTTGAAGAAGCGCTTCAGGGGCAGTCCGCTCCGCTCGTGCCACGCGCGCAGCTCCTCGGCCGTGGGGTTGTCCTCCACGATGTGCCGATCGGTGTAGGCCACGTCGTGCGCGTCCAGCCACTTCTTCGCTTTCTGGCAGGTGGAGCACTTCGGGTATTCCAAGAACAGAACATCGGCGGCCATGGCGCCCCCGCTTTCTCACGCGCAGCCCAAGGGCTGCATTCGCTCTACTTCGCTTGAGAATTATATTTGCTATACTTCGTCCGAAAAATAGATTTGCTATATTTACTATACTTGGTATATTCCTACGACCTGTCTATATTCAATAGATTTCGCTACAGTGCGGGTTTTGCAGATCAAGCTCACGCATATTGCAAAACAGTGTCTTCCGGATAGGTCTTATTCAGCTGCGAGTTCGGGGCGAGAAAGCGTGCGGGCGCGAATCCGAAGGGGGCCGTTGTGTGTCATCGGTTTGAGATGGTGAGCGGGGAAGAGGCCGATGCGGTGCTCGATTGGCTGCGGGCCGTGCGGCGGGCGCTGGCGAGCGGCACGGGGGCGGCGATGGCGGTGCCCCCAGCGTTCGGGAAGCCGGTGGACGTGCCCTTCGACGCGCTTGATTGCTATCCCGGCGCGGAAAGCTCGGTTATTGTGATGGATGGCGAGCGGATCGAAGGCGATTGGGTTTCCGACGGCGAGGGAGCCTCCTTCGTCGGTGATCGCGGTGGCGATCTGACGAGGGTCGACCTTTTGTGGGGCGTCGATGTTTCCTGGAAGCGCGGGCTCGTGTTCAACGCGCGCATCGAATCGGCGCTGTCGGGATCGGGCCTGTGGAGTGAGGCGGTCGAGAACGGCCGCTGCATTGTGCCCGTGCGCGCCTTTTACGAGACGCGGAATGTCGATGGCGGAACAGGCGGTCGCAAGCCCCAGTATCGGTTCGCGAGTGCGGGCGGTACGGCGCTTCTGCTGGCGGGACTGCGTTTGGGCGACCGCTTCGTGCTGGTCACCTGCGAGCCCGACGCCGTGGTGGGGCGCGTTCACAGCCGCATGCCCCTCTCGCTGACGGCGCCGGAAGCCTTGGCGTGGCTGGATCGTTCCACCGACGCCCGCGACCTGCTCGCTCGTCACGCGCCCGTGCCCCTGGAAGCCCAGGAAGAACCCGCTCCCACCCGTCGTCCCTCCGACTCCGACCAAATGTCGCTGTTCTAATCGCTCTCGGGCCGGGGGCTCATGAGGTGCTCGACGCTGTGCAACGCCATGGAGCCGAGAATCTGGGCCGCCTCTTCCATGGGAACGACCTTTCCCGCGCGCACCCATTGGCGGTAGCATTCCAGGGCCATGTTGCGAATAAGCGCGCATATCAGTTCTTCGCTCTCGGACGTGATCCCCTCGCGCCAGAACAGCTCGTCGGCAAAGGCCCGGTAACGGTTCATTTGGGTGGCATAGATGCGCTCTCCGAAATCGTAGAAGCTCGGCGAGCACACCAGCTGCTCAATCATGGGAGGCTGGGCGGCCAGATAGCGAAAGAAACGTCGGGCGTGACCGTCCATATCCCAAGGGTCGTCCGGCGTTTTCTCGTAGTACTCGAAGAACTCGTCCATGATGCCGTTCATGATTTCGTCGTAGAAGGCCTCGATGGTCTCGTAGTGCAAGTAGAAGGTTTTGCGGTTGATGCCGGCCCGGTCGGTGAGGGCTTTCACGGTGATCTTGTCGAGGGTCGTCTCGGCGATAAGCTCCTCGAAGGCCGCGCGCAGGGCATTGCGCGTGCGCACGACGCGCAGATCGCTCTTCTTGTCCGCCATCGTCCCTCCTCGTCGTTTCATTGGCTGGTTAGCATCTTAGCGGTTTTGCGCTTGCTCGGAGGCCTACGTTAATGCCCACTTTCCGGAAAGTGGGGCTTAAGCCACGGGGTCGGGGGAGTGGGCAGTGCTTTTCCTGTTGACGCTTCGTAGACTGCACCCAGAAACCGATTCCGACGAGGGGTCGGAACGGAATCGAGGGCATCGGCTGCAGGCAGGCGACTATGCGGCGCCGGCCGAGGACGCCGATTGCGCACGAGAGAGCAGGAGGATAGTATGGAGCAGAAACCGAGGGGCGCCATGCTCAGCCGTCGCGGCTTTCTGAAGGCCGCTGCGGCCACGGGAGCGGCTGGCTCTGCGGGGGCGAGCCTGACGGGCATCGCTGCCAGCGCGGCTCAGGCCGAGCCCGCGGCCAGTGAAACGCTGGGCTTTACGTACCACAACGAGCACTGCCTGTGCAACTGCATGCTGCAGTGCACGGTGCGCGACGGACGTTTGGCAATGATCCAGCCGCGCGAGAACGAGGACAAGCGCTTCCAGAACGTGTGCCTGAAGGGCATCTCCGAAGTGCAGAACATTTACGGCGACGCCCGCATCCAGCGTCCCATGAAGCGTGTGGGCGAGCGCGGGAGCGGCGAGTTCGAGGCCATCAGCTGGGACGAGGCCTTCCAAATGATTGCCGAGAACTTCAAGGCCATTCAGGACAAGTATGGCAAGGAGGCGCTGTGGATCCAGTTCTCCACGGAGGCCTCCCAGCGCTTCCCACCACTTTTGGCCAGCGTGCTCGGCGCTCAGGCCGGTGGCTTGAACGGTTACGACATGGGTCAGGGCAATGGCCAGATCATGGCGTTCTCGCCCTGGATCGGCATGTTCGCGCAGAATACTATGTGGGAGTGGCCCGAGGCCAACGTGGTCATTTTAGCCAACACCAATCTGGTGGAAACGAGTCTCACCTGGTCGCGCGGCATGCTTGACGCCCAGGAAGCGGGCACGAAGTTCATCTGCCTCGACCCGCGCTTCAGCCCCACGGCGGGCAAGGCCGATCAGTGGGTGAACCTGCGTGCCGGCACCGACCCGGCGTTCTTCCTTGGCATGACGAAGTACATCCTGGACGAGGAGTTGTTCGATCGCGAGCATGTGCTGGCCCACACCGCGCTGCCGTTTTTGATCGACGCCGAAACGGGCGCCTGTTTAGCCGACGTGGTGACGGGCACCGATCCGGAAACCGGCGAGCCGGTGGAGCTGAAGACCTTTTATATGTGGGACGAAGCGACGAACGCGGCAGTGCCCCATACCGCCGAGGGTGCGGTCCCGGCGCTGGAAGGCGAGTTCACCGTAAACGGCAAGCGCTACGTGACCCAGTTCACGCGCCTTCGCAAGGACATGGAGCCCTATACCCTGGAATGGACCGCTGAGACCTGCGACATTCCCGCCGAGATGGTGGCCGATGTGGCCGAGCAGTATGCGGCCGGCCCTTCCATTATCGACAACGGCGTGGGCGGCATCGACAAGTTCGGCAACAACGACGTGGCCGGCCACTGCTACGCGCTCATCGCGTCGCTGACGGGCAACTACGGCAAGCGCGGCACTGGTTGCGGCATCTACGGCTACCACGTGACTCCCTACGAGGCGGCGCTTGGCGCATGGCCGCTGCCCGAGGGCATGGCGCCGGCGCCGAGCCCCCAGGGCTTCTACGACGTGGTGAAGGGCGACGCTATCCACGGCGCGATGTTCTTCGGCGATATCCCCACCCAGAAGGCCGCGAACTGGAACAAGACGCTGGAGTGGCTCGACTCGCTGGACTTTGTGTGCCTGGCCGATATCTACCACAGCTCGGTGACCGACTTCGTCGACCTGGTTCTGCCCGTGTGCAGCAAGTTCGAATGCGCCGATTCCGTGGGCGGCATCAAGTGTGCCAATGCCCACATCTTGGCCAATTTGAAGGTGCTCGATCCGCTGTTCGAAAGCAAGTCGGACTTCTACATCGAGAAGGGCATCGCCGAGGCCATGGGGCTGGGCGACCTGTTCCCGGCCGATGGCGAGGAGTACGCCCGGGCGCTTCTGACCACCGATGATCCGCAGATGGCTGGCTTCACCTTGGAGAAACTGCAGGAAGCCGGCGGCGCGCTGCGCCTCATCGGCTCGGAGGATCTCATCGCCCCGGAGGTGGGCTTCACCTACGGCACGGCTTCGGGTCGCCAGGAGCCCTATTACGAGGCGCTGCTGGAGTTCGGCCAGGCCTTCCCCGCTTGGGAGGCGCCTTGCGAGGCCTATCCGGAGAACCCGCTGCGCGAGAAGTACCCGCTGCAGTTCAACCAGGCGCGCTCTCGCTTCCGCGTGCACTCGGCCTACTCGGGCGCGAAGTGGATTCAGGAAGTGGCCGAGCCCCATATCGAGCTGAACCCGGCCGACGCCGCCACCCGCGGGTTGGAGGACGGCGATGCGGTAGAGGTCTTCAACGACCGCGGCTCTTTCCGCACGGTGTTGCGCGTGAACGAGGCCGTGCGGCCGGAGAGCGCCTTTATGGTGGAGAGCACCTACCGCCAGTACCTGGACGGCACTATCATGCAGAGCGTTTCCAACGACACGTTGAATCCGCGCGGCTATGCCCTGCCGTTCGGTCCCATGATCCCCTACAACGACACGCTCATCGAGATCAAGGAGGTTGGTGAATAGCCATGACGAAGCTCGCTATTGGCATTGATTTGCATCGCTGCATCGGCTGCAACACCTGCGCGCTGGCCTGCAAGATGCAGAACAACGTGCCCGATGGCATGCTGTGGAACCGCGTGCTCACCGAGGGGTGCGACCGCTTCGATAGCGCTGAGGGAGTCTATCCGCACCTCACGCGCACCTATCTGCCGCTGGCGTGCCAGCATTGCGAGAACCCGGCGTGCGAGCGTGTGTGCCCCACGGGCGCCACTTATAAAGACGACAAGGGCCGCGTGGAAATCGACTACGACAAGTGCATCGGCTGCCGCATGTGCATGGCCGCCTGCCCCTACAACGCCCGCACGTTCAACTGGAACGATCCGGTGCGCGCCACCGGTGCCTCCTACGGAGATGCCCGCGTGCCCGAGCGCGCCCGCGGCGTGATGGAGAAGTGTACCTTGTGCAAGGAGCGTACCGACGAGGGTGACGAGCCTATGTGCGTGCGCTGCTGCCCGGCCGATGCCCGCATCTTCGGCGACCTGGACGACCCGGATTCCGCCGTGTCGCGCTTGCGCCGTGATCAGGGCGCTGAGGTGTTGTTGGAAGATAAGGGCACGCGCCCGCAGGTCTTTTACGTTCGCTAGGAGGGTGCTATGACTTCTGTGATGAAAAACCCGCTCGTGGTGGGTTCGGGCGCCATCGCCCTTGTGGGTATCGGCGTGTACGTGTACCAGCTTCTGTTCGGCCTCGGCATCACCGGCATGAACAACTCCACCAGCTGGGGGCTGTACCTCACCTGCTTCATGTTCTTCGTGGGCCTGTTCGCCGGCGGCCTCATCGTGGCCTCGTCGGCCTCTATCTTCGGCATTAAGAAGTACAAGGCCGTGGCGCTGCCCGCTGTCATCCTGTCGCTCGTGTGCATCTGCTGCGCCGGCATCTGCGTGCTGGTGGACCTCGGCGGCATCCAGCGCATCTGGCGCATGTTCACGGGGCTGAACTTCCTGTCGCCTCTGGCCTGGGACATGATCGTCATCACCTGCTACCTGGTCATCAATCTGGTGTACCTGTATTTCATGTGCTCGCGCAAGGCCGATCCGGCGAAGGTGGCCGTGGTGTCGCGCTTCGCTCTGCCGGTGGCCATCCTCGTGCACTCCGTGACGGCGTGGATCTTCGGCTTGGAAGTGGCCCGCGAGGCGTGGCACACCGCCATCTTGGCGCCGATCTTCGTGGCCTCCGCACTCGATTCCGGCCTGGCGCTTCTGGTGCTGGCCCTGCTCGGCCTGCGTGCTCGTGGCGTGTTCGAGACGACCGACGAGCTCCTCACGAGCTTGGCCGGGCTCTTGTGCACCTGCATCGCCGTGGATGCCTACTTCATCGGCTGCGAGATCCTGACGACGGCCTACAACGGCACCGAGGGCGGCATGGCCGTGATCAACACCCTGCTGTTCGGCGGCACGGCCCCGTTCTTCTGGTTCGAGGTGATCTGCGGCTTGATCATTCCCTTCTGCCTGCTGGTGTTCGCGAAGAACCGCCGCAACATGAAGGTGGTCGGTGTGGCTTCCGCGCTGGTGGTGGCCGGCGTGTTCTGCAAGCGCTGCTGGCTCATGTTCACCGGCTTCGCCGTGCCCAACATCGTGGGCGGCAACGGCATCACCTTGGGCACCACGGCCGCGCAAGCGGGCGGCGCTGCCGACATGTGGACGCTGATGGGCGTCTACGCGCCGTCGGTTCCCGAGATCGTGCTCACCGTGGGCATCTTCGCTTTGGGCATCTGCGCCTTCACCGTGCTCTGCCAGAAGCTGCTGAAGAAGTAGCGCTGCGCCGAAGTAGCGCTGAGCTGTGGCGCAAGAGGAGCGCTGGGGAATTTTAAGCCCCGAATCGACGGTTTTTACGGAAGAACCGTCGATTCGGGGCTATCTTTTTGCCCGTTTGCGAGAAGATGGGCCTTTTTTAGCCTCAAAATCACGGTCGTTCCGTAAAAACCGTTGATTTGCGGCTACAAAATCTTCTGAAAGCCCTTGACCCTTACGGAACGTGAGGGTTTATGCTGGTCTTGGCAAGGCGAGATGAGCGATCTCGCGAAGAAGCGGAAGCGAAGGCGCTGGGAGCAAAAACGCTGGGAGCGAAGGCGCCGAAAGCGAAGGCGCCGGAAACGAAGGCGCCGGAAACGAAGGCGCCGAAAGCGAAGGCGCTGGAAACGGAAGCGCTGGAAGCGAAGGAAGACGAAAGGGAGGCGGAGGTGGGAGCGGCCAAAATGCCACGTGTGCAAAAGAAGCGAAGGACGCAAGCGGAAGGGACCTCATATACCGTGGGTTCGCTGGCGAAGCTGGCCGGCGTGACCGTGCGGGCGCTGCACCATTACGAGGACGAGGGGCTGCTGCATCCCGAGCGCACGGCCAGCGGCTATCGCCGTTACGGTGCGGCGGATGTGGAGCGGCTGCAGCAGATTCTGCTGCTGCGGTCCTGTGGGCTCTCTCTCGGCGCCATTCGCGACGCCTTCGCTGATGACCGTTTCGACTTCCGTGCGGTGCTCACCGACCACCTTGCCACGTTGCGCGCGCGGCAAAAAGAATTGGAAACTCTGATGGGAACGGTGGAGAAGACCATCGCGTCCCTGGAAGGAAGATGCACTATGACCGATAAGGAACGATTCGAAGGCATGAAGGCCCGGGCCATTGCCGAGAACGAAGAGCACTACGGCGCCGAGGTACGCCGACGTCACGGAGATGCGGCCATGGACGCGGCCAACGAGCGCATGGCCGGCATGTCCCAGGAGGAATGGAACGATGCCAAGGCGTTGGAAGCTGCTATCCTCGACCAGCTGGCTGCAGCGAAGGAGACGGGCGACCCGACGGGAGAGGCGGCTCGGAAGTTGTGCGCCATGCACGCTCGCTGGCTGCAAATGCACTGGGGCGAGGGGACCTATTCTCCAGCGGCCCATGCCGCCCTGGCCGAGGGCTACGTGGCCGATCCGCGTTTCACGGCCTACTACGACGGCTCGGCAGGCGAAGGTGCGACGGCCTTCCTGCGCGACGCACTTGCGGCTTGGTGCGCCGAGCAATAACCTTTTGAGCGATGCGCGGTTTGCCTGGGGTTCCCTGGTGAGCTTGCCGCAAGGTACGATGGCGTCGGTCCCGGGTAGCCATGTGCGCCCGGGGCCTTTCAGCTAATTAGGGGTTGACGTCGGCATCTCTGCCGGCTCCCCCAGCTCCACTGTGTAGAGCGGCTTGTATTCGGCGCCGTCGCGGGAAAGCGTGCTCTTGAACAGTGTGACGGTGCGGGCGTGCGCCGGCAGCGGGAAGGCCAGTGGCGGTAGGGGCTTTTTCGGAATGCGCACCCGGCGCCCCAAGGTGATGTGAGGGCGGAAAGGCTTCGGGTCGAAGGGAACGTCGCGGGCGGTGAGTTCTTCGCGAACACGTTCGGCCAGGGCCTGAAGGGCCGGGTCGGGCGCCACGCCCAGCCAGAGCGTCGCGTCGGCGGGGCGGCCGAACTTTCCCAGGCCGTCGGGCGCAAGCGAAACAGGAGCCGAGCCAGCGCAAGCCACATCGAGGGCGTCCATGGCCCGACTTGCTTCGGCATCATCGATGTCGCCGAGGAAGGCCAGCGTCAGATGGTAGGTGCTGCGGTCGAGAAAACGTCCCTCCAAAGACGCGCTTAGTCGGCGCGCTGCAGCCGCCGTGTCATCCGCGAAGTCGGCGGGTAGTTCCAGGGCGATGAATGCGCGCATGGCGATCCTCCGTTTCTCGATGCTGGTGCGCTGGTGTGGCGGTGTGGCAGGATGACGGGCGAGCTGCTCCGCTTCGCTCCCCCTCTCGTCCCGTACTTTCTAAGCGCTCGGCGTTTCGGTCATGAACAGGATGCCGAGGGTGCCCGGTCCGCAGTGACTCGAAATGGTGCAGCTGGCCGTGGTGGTGTAGATGGTACGGAACCCGCGCTCTTCCAGCAGCTTCCGCACGGCGGCGGCAACCTCGTCGCTCACGCCGGAATGAGTGATGAAGATCTCGTCCTTCACGATGTCGGTGTAGCGCGCCAGCGTGTCGCTTACGTAGCGCTCAAGCACCTTTTCCTGCTTGCCGCGGTAGAGCTTGCCCACCTTCATGGCGCCGCTCTGGTTGTCCACCAGGATGCCCGGCCGACAGCTGAGTTTGCCGCCCAGGTAGGCCACCAGCGTGGGGCAACGGCCGCCGGCGGCAAGGAACTCCATGGTGTCCAGTACAAACGACGCATGGGATCGGTTGTGCAGCTCGGAGGCCTCGCGGGCGATGTCGGCGGCGCTCATGCCCGCATCGCGCATGCGGCACGCTGCGAGCACCTGTAGGCCGATGCCGGTCGAGAGACTCTTGCCGTCGATGACGTAGACGCCCTCCATGTCGGCCGCCGCTGCGCTTGCGTTTTCGTAGGCGGAGGAAAGAGCGCTGCCCAGGTTGAAGTGGACGACCTTCGAGCCGTCGGCTGTCAGCTCGGCGAAGTGCTGCCGATAGGCCTCCGGCGAGCAGGCGCCCGTTTGGGGCAGCGACTTGTCCTCGTAGAAGCCGTCGAAGAGCACCTGGGGCGTGATGTCGATGTTGTCCAAGTGGTCGCGCCCGCGGAATTCGATGTGAAACGGAAAGCTGCGAACCTGGTAGTGCTCCCGCTGTTCCGGCGAGAGGTCGCACGTGCTGTCCGCGCTGATGATGACGTTAGGCATGGTCACTTCCTTCAAAGGAGGTTGAAAAGTTGAAATGCATTGTATCGCTATTGTGGACAGTGGATGTCCTAAACGCGTCTCTGGCTTTTCTTGTAAGCGAGGCGAGCCTATGCAGGCGTTATTGCGCTCGTGCTACAATGGCTGAACTGTTTTGCGCGAATTGAAGGAGGTCGTTTCATGGTGGAGATCGCTGATCTGCGCGATTGCGCTCCGAGCGGCCTTTTCTATGGAGGGCGCGCGGGACAGAAAGAGGGCATTCTCATCGAAGGGGAGCCCTGGATTGCCAAGTATCCGCGCACGACGCGGGATTTGATGGGCAAGCATCTACCCTCGTACACCTCAAGTCCTGTTTCCGAATATCTGGGATCGCACATCTACGAGCTTTTGGGTATTCCCGTGCACGAGACAATGCTGGGATACCGTGCCGGGAAGATCGTCTGTGCCTGCCGCGACTTCACGTTCCCGAACGCGCGGCTCTTCGAGTTCAAGGAGATCAAGAACGCCCTTTCCGATGACGATGCCGGGTTCAGTTCCGCTCCGTCCGATGGCGAGGTCATCCTGCTCGGCGACGTGCTGGCCGCTATCGAGACCTCCGATTTGCTGCGCAGGGTGCCGGGCGTACGTGAGCGGTTTTGGGACATGTTCGTGGCGGACGCCTTCATCAAGAACCCCGATCGCAACAACGGGAATTGGGGCGTTCTCATGACGGCGCCGATGACCTACGAGCTGGCGCCGGTCTACGACATGGGCAGTTCTCTCTTCAGCAAGCGCAGTCCGAGTGTGGCGGCGCATCGCCTGGGCGACGAAGAGGCCGAGCGCGAGGACGCCTTCGGAACGAACGTCTCGTGCTATCGGCTGCCGGATGGCGAAGGCGGCAGCGTCGCGATCCACCCCTTCGAGTACATGGCGAAGACGTCGAACCCCGATCTGACCGCCGCCATCAAGCGCTTTGCAGCCGCGGTGGACATGAGCGCCATCGACGCGCTCATCGACAGCGTGCCCGAGGAGGCTTACGGCATCGTGCTTCTATCGGATTCAATGCGCGCGGAGCACAAGCGGCTGCTGAGAAAACGTCTCGAAGAGGGTATCCTTCCGCTTCTCTAGGAGCAGATCCTGGGTTTCTAGTATCCCAGTACCTTGCCGACGTTGGTGGCGATGCAGAGGTCGGCGTGGGCGTCGCGCGGAGTGGGGGTGCGGTTGATGATGGCCAAGTGATCGCCACTGAAGTAGTCGATGAGGCCCGCGGCCGGGTACACCGCCAGGCTCGTGCCGGCGATCACCAGCAGGTCGGCGCTAGCGATGGCGCGCACGGCCGCGGTCACGGTGCCGTCGTCCAGCGGCTCCTCGTATAGCACCACGTCCGGCTTCACGATGGTGCCGCACCTCGGGCAGCGCGGCACACCGTCGGGACTCTGCTTGCGCAGGGCCAGCAGCTCCTCCACGGTGTAGGGCGCGCCGCAGTCCATGCAGAAGTTGCGCCACACGCTGCCGTGCAGCTCCAGCACGTTTCGGCTGCCGGCTTTCTGGTGCAGCCCGTCGATGTTCTGGGTTACGACGGCTGAAAGCGTTCCTTCCCGTTCCAGCTCGGCCAGCTTGCGATGGGCGGCGTTGGGCTCGGCGTCCAGGGCCAGCATGCGGTCGCAGTAGAAGTCGAAGAACTCACGCGGATGGGCATCGAAGAAGCTGCGGGATACCATGGTCTCGGGCGGATGGGGGTAGCGCTGGGCGTAGAGCCCGTCGGCGCTGCGGAAATCGGGGATGCCGCTTTCCGTGGACACGCCGGCACCCCCGAAGAACACCATACGGCCCGGCGCGCATTCGTCAATCCACTGGCGCAGCTGCTCAATGTCGCGTTCCGTTTGATCGATTGCCATGGCCCATTCCTTCCCCAACTCTGCCGCATTGCGTGGTCGCGGCGCTCGTGCGCCCTGTTCAGTATAGGCCAAAACCGATGCTGGGAGGTTGCCTTGCGAAGGGAAGGCCCGCGCCATCCGAGCGTGCGGAACCGCCGCCCGTGGTTTCGTGTCCCGGCCCTAATGCGAGAGAGCTGCGCCGCTGCCGGGGTGCTTTCCGTTGTGACCCGATTTCGGTTTGCGGGGCTTGTCGTCGTTGCGGTCGCGGGCGAACAGATAAGCGGCCAGGAGTCCTACGATCACGATGGCCGTGCCAATAGCGCATACCGCCCGCAGGTGGATGGCCGGAATGCCCACGAGCATTCCGATGATGTAGGGCACAAGCCATACCAGCCAAACGACCGTGCTGAACGTGTGGAAGCGCTTTCGCGCCTTCTGGCTGCCGCGAAGATAGGTGACGGTGGCCCACATCGCATGCACGATCATGAGCGCGATAGCAAGCGCGCCTGTGATGCCGTGGATGCCGAAGCCGGTCACATTCGACTGGCTGGCGATGTTACTCATGATGAGGGTGCCCGTTGTGTCGCAGGTCAGGCCGGCCCAAAACAAGAGGACATATTTCAGGCTGAGCGATCCGTGGCGACGCTCGCCGAATACGCCCCACGTGTAAAAAAGCAGGGCCAGGGAGATGGCCACGGTGGCGATGATGAGCTCGATAGGCATGAGATTCCTTTCGTGGATGGGGCGCCGGCCTTTATGCTTGCACCGGCAATGTGGACAAATTCATGCTGCGTGAGGCGCCGCACGACCAACCGCACAACTGACGCGCGCAACGTCTCGTTCTTCTAGGTTTCGACGAGATCGAAGTGGGTGTTGGAGAAGACGTTCAGATTCAAGCTCTTCATCAGGTGCTTGAGCGCCGCCTGGGCCTTCACGGAATTGCCCGCGTCATCCAGCGGCGGCGCGAAGGCGCACACGCCGAAAAGCCCGGGCATGACGCCGATGACGGCGCCGCCCACGCCGGTCTTCGCGGGCAGTCCCGTGGCATACAGCCAGTCGCCCGAGTGCTCGTAGAAGCCGACGGCGCTCATGAGCGCGACCACCTTGGAAGTGAGCTCCGCGCCGAACGCGCGCTGCTTCGTGAGGGGATTCACGCCGTCGTCGGCGATGGTGGCCGCCGAGATGGCCAGCTGCTCGGCCGTCACGCCCAGCGAGCATTGGCGCGTGTACAAATCAAGCGACATCTCGGGATCGTCGTAGATGCGGCCGTATTCTTGCAGCAGCCAGGTGATGGAGCGGTTGTCGAAGTTCGTGGCGGATTCAGAATGGTACAACTCGTCGATGAGCACCGGCTCGCTTCCCAGAAGCGCGGCCATGTTGTCGAAGATGGCCTTCCATTTCCCGTCGGCATCGCCGTGGGGCTCAACAAGTGAGCAGGCTGCTATGGCGCCGGCGTTCACGAGCGGCGTGGAAGGCCGGTCGTTTTCCAGCAGGATAGCGAAGATGGAGTTGAACGGCAGCCCCGTGGCGTCGGCGCCGATGTCGTCAAGAATCGCCTGAGCCCCGTGCTGCTCTAGCGCCAGAATGGCCGTGTGCACCTTCGACACCGACTCGATACCGAAGCGGTAGTCGGTGTCGCCCACGGAGATGAGTCGGCCGTCCGGCAGGCACAGACTGATGCCGAACAAACTGGGATTGATGTTCGCGAGATACGGGATATAATGCGCGTTCTGGCCGCCCTTGATGTCCTTGCAGGCTTCATAGGCGTCGTGTACCGCGGTGCTGATCTGGTCGAAGGTGAGACGGGTGATCATGGTGCGCTCCTCGCTCCTTGGTGAGAGTTTTCCTCATGGTACGCCGCTACTTGCACCCTTTGCCTCCATTTGTCCTACAATGGTGATAACCTGTTTACCGATTTTTCCAGAAAGGCTTCCATGAACGACATTCAGGGCGTGCTGTTCGATGCGGATGGCACGCTGATCGACACCTACGACATCATTCTCACTTCGATGCGCTATGCTGTGAACGACGTGTTGGGCTGTGCGCTTGACGACGCCGAGCTGATGGCGGGGGTTGGCACGCCGCTTTACGACCAGATGCTGCACTTTACCGGCGGCGACGAGGCGCGGGCTACGGAGATCACGCAGATCTATCGTGATCACAACGACGGCGTCCACGACGCGCGCATTCGCGCCTTCGGCGACACGAAGGCGGCGCTCGAGCGGTTTCAGGCGGCGGGCATCCCGATGGGCGTAGTCACGTCGAAGCGTCACGCCATGGCCCAGCGCGGGCTTGAAATGAGCGGCATCGCCGGCTACTTCCAATTCCTCATCGGCCACGACGATTGGCCCGAGCACAAGCCGGCGCCTGGCCCCATCCTGCGAGGCTGTGAGCTTTTGGGCACAGCGCCGGAACGCAGTCTCTATGTGGGCGACAGCCCCTTCGACATCCAGGCTGGTAACGCTGCTGGCTGCGCTACCGTTGCCGCCCTCTGGGGCATGTTCCCGCGCGAGGCCCTGGCGGCCGAGCGTCCCACATTCATGTGCGATTCGCTAACAGAACTCGCGGATCGGCTGGGCATCTAGGCCAGCTTACAGCTGCACAACCATATCGCGCTTTCAGCAAGTAGCGCCGATGTTCTCTCGTACTATGGCTTCTTGGTACGAAGCGCAGCGCGCTCTTTGAGCCCTGCGACGCAAAATAGGAGTTGCTGATATGGCTGTTCAAAACAAGCAGATCGCAAAACACCGCCAGGCGATGATCGTGGTGCTGTTCGCGTGCAACCTGCTTGCCTCTTTGATGCAGTCGCTCATGAACGTCGCGCTCGACTATGTTTCGGCAGAGTACCACGTGAGCCTGTCCGAGGCGAACCTGCTGGTGCTCGGCTATTCCATCGTGGCGGGTATTGTCATTGTGCTTGCAGCCCTCTCGCTCCACCGCTTCGGTTTGAGGAAGGTCATGCTCTTCGGGCTGATCGTGTCGTTCGTCGGCTCCATGCTTGGCGTGGTGGCCTGGAATTTTCCCTCCTTGGTGGCGGCGCGACTCATTCAGGCCGTTGCCACGGGCCTCTATTTCCCCGTCGTGAACGAGGCCCTGCTCAATCTTTCACCTAAAAATGGGGCTGGTCGTCTGCTTGCCGTCAATAGCGGTATTATCGGAATAGGGCTTGCGGTGGCTCCCATCGTTGCGGGCCTTGTCATTACCTATTGGGGGTTGCGGGTGCTGTTCGCCATTCCCACAGTGGCGGCATTCGTCCTCTTTTTCATTGCGCGTCGCACGATCGTCGATATTATGCCGCGTCAGAAGCTGCCCGTCGACGGACTGAGCGTCGTGCTCATTGCCGTGGGGCTTTCCGCCTTCATGATCGGTTTAAACGAGGTTACGCGCAACCCGCTGCCGATGGCGGCGCTCATGATCGCGGGAATTGTCGTGTGTGCGTGGTTCATCCACCGTCAAGGACGCCTCGCCCATCCGCTTTTGGACATGCGTCCGCTTCGCAACAAGACCTATGCTCTGGGCGAGACCCTCATCGTTCTCAGCTATATGAGCTCAATTTACCTCAGTCTGCTCATTCCGCTTTATTTGGAAGGGGTGGCGGGTTTCACGCCGTTCATCGCTGGTTGCTTGCTGGCTCCGGCGACGCTGTGCTATGCGGGTCTGTGCTTTGTCAGCGGCCGGATGCTCGGGAAGGCGGGGGTGTGGCCGCTTGTACCCGTCGGATTCGGCGTGTGCCTTGTCGGGTTCGTGGCGCTTGCGGTGTTCACGCGGCTCGATCTTGCGCTGGCCATCGTGGGCTGCATGGCGCTTGCGTGCGCGGGAATCGGCACCGAGTATCCTGCGATTAAGAGCGTCGATCTGGAAGTGCTCGACCCCGAGCTGTCCGCGAGCGGCTCGTCGATCCATTCCACTTTGGTGCAGATCGCAGGATCTATTTCGTCGGCGCTCTTCGTCGGTCTCATGTCGGGGCAGGTTCATCATTTGATGGCCGATGGCATGGCGAAAGCGCAGGCCTACAGCGCAGGTTTCTCGACCACCGTGTACCTGGCGGTCGCCTTTGTAGTGGTAGCGGCCATCTTATCGGTGGTTTACGCGCGCCATGTGGTCAAGCTGACCCGTGGGAAGTAGGGCACAGGCGCATATGCAGGATGGGGAAGGGGTCGCCCATGCCGTCGGTTTCCGAGCGGTCGAACACCTCGAAGCCGTAGTGCCCGTAGAAGCCGACGGCTTGCTCGTTCTGCTCGTTTACATCCACGAGGGTGGCGCCGTGCTCGCTTACGGCATGGTCGAGCAGGAGTGAGCCCAGCCCGCAGCCGCGAAGGGACGGGTGGATGAACAGCATCTCGATCATAGTGCCATCGACACCGATAAAGCCTACGACCTGGCCATTCTCGTCCCGGCAAACCGCCAGGTGCGCGACGGATGCAATCGCATCTGGCACATAGGCCGCAATGCGCTCGATATCATCCGGCGTGAGAAACGTGTGCGTTGCCTCAACCGAAGCTCGCCAGCAGGCGACCAGCTCGGCTAGCGGGCCCGTGTCGTCGCCAAGCTCAATGTCTTCGATGCGGAATGCCATTGTGCTCCTTCCGTGCACGCATGAAACTTTGAGGACTATAGCATACCGTGCTGCAGCGGTCGGGGTGCTGCTCGTGCGCTGCTTCTATCAGTACTTCCGGTGCGAGACGAGAGCACCCATGAACGAGACGGGCTCTTCGCGGCGATACCTTGTTGCTCTTTGACAAAACAGTAAACGGCGGTAAAAGAAGTTCAAAACAGTAAAGCGCTGGGAGACGCTACGGAACCGCAGCGACCGCGGCTTAGGCGGGGCAGAAGCGTGAGCCGGACGTGCCGAAGTTGCACTTGAACGGAGAGGAAGGGGCGTGGTTCAATGGGTACTCTGATCGGGTAAGGAGGTGCGAAGTGAGCCAGCTTGAAGATTTGAACCGCGCCATGGCCTACATCGAGGAACATTTGGATGGCACGGTCGATATGGACGTGCTTGCGCGCATTGCGGTGTGCTCGAAGTATCAGCTGCAGCGGATGTTCCCCTATCTGACGGGCGTGACGCTGCCCGAATACATCCGTCGCCGCGCTATGACTCGGGCAGCCCAGGATCTGCGGGCGACGGACGCGAAGGTGGTGGACGTGGCCCTGCGTTACGGCTACGACTCGCCGACGGCGTTCGCTCGGGCGTTCCGGCGCGTGCACGGTGCCTCGCCCAACGATGCTCGGCGCCCGCAGACTAAGCTGACGCTCTACCCGCGCTTCGTGTTCACCTTGTCCGTGAAAGGAGAAGAGCCAATGGATTACCGCATCATTGAACAGGGCGCCTTCCGCGTCGTCGGCATTCCGTCCGACAACGGGACGTGGGAGGTGGAAGATGCTGGGGAGAAGGCCGTCGATTACTGGGAGAAGTTGGGACCCCACGTGCACGAGATTCTCGATCTCGTGGACGGCAGCGAGCCGGCTGGGCTGCTCGGTGTTCAGTTCTGCCGCGACGGCGCGTTCGACTGCTACATGGCCTGCGTTGCGACGAACCGCCCGTGTCCCGAGGGCATGGAGGAGCGCACCGTGGAAGCGGCCACCTACGCGGTGTTCGAATGCGTGGGACCCATGCCCGAGGCGATGACCAACCTGTGGCACCGTATCCTGACTGAGTGGCTGCCCTCGTCCGGCTATCGCTGGGAGAGCAAGACCGACGTTGAACGTTACTTCACGCCGCGCATGACCGCCCCCGACAGCCGCAGCGAAGTCTGGCTCCCGGTGGTGAAAGCCTAGCGAAAGCGGGTTCTTTCCGCCCATTCCGGCAGCATCTATGGGGCGTCTTCGGCCGTCCCCTAGATGCTCGGGAGCTAGCGCCGTTGGCCGGCGCTAGCCGCGCGCTACTTCTGCCAGTGCTGCAGGTGAGGGACGAGGACGCCCATGAAGGAGACGGCCTCTTCTTGCGACATGCCGGTGGCCTCCATGAGGAAGGGGGCCGTCTTCTCGATGAGTTCGTCTTCGCTTTGGTAGGCGAATTGGCCGCCGTCATAGCACCACTTGCAGTAGGCCGTGTTCTCCGTACCGTCGGTCTCGGTGCCGTGGGGCATGTTGGGGACAGTGAAGGGGGTGCCGCAGCATTGGCACAGCTGGCTCACGTCGATGTCGAAGAGCTGGATGACCGGCACGTCCAGCACGGTCGCAATGAGCTTTCGCATGTCCACGGACGGCTCGGTCTCGCCGTTTTCCCATCGCGATACCGCCTGCCGCGTGACGTAGAGCTTTTCAGCCAGATCTTGCTGGGTCATCCCGCGCTGCTCTCGCGCCGCGACGAGGGTTTCCTTGAACGCCATGTTCGTCCTTTCTCGTAAGGGTGCCCAGATGGCTGCCCACATTCTCGCATGAGCCCATTCTGCCTGGCCGTCCCATATCTTTCAAGCAACGCCTTGTTGCGCGCTGCTCGGGTGGACAGGCGCCAGGCGCATCCGTTACAATGCTTTGCGTAAAAGCTGGATATTTCGTCGGAGGACAGTACGCCGTAGCGTAGGGGCTCGTGGGGCGAAAGCTTCGCAGACCGCCTGTCAGAGGAAGACGTCGAGTGAGCTCGGGTATCACCTGGTGATGATATCCGGGCCATTTTCGTCTGAACAGGAGATTCCCCATGACAGTGACCCTTGAAAAACTCGGCGGTGACACCCGCAACTCCTTCATCGAGAAGCTGAAGGAGTCCTTCGATGCGTTCGTGGAAGAGAACCCCGGCACGCCTGAGGGCCCCGTCATCTCCTGCGGGGAGATAGAGGCCTCCCTTAATCGGCCGGGCACCGAGGCCTATTGGGCTCTGCGGGACGGCCAGCGCGTCGGCGGCATCGTCCTTATCATCGATGCGGAAAGGGCGCGCGGCGATATCGAGCTCTTGTTCGTCGTCAACGGCCTGAAGGGCAAGAGCGTGGGGGCGGATATCGTCGCAGCGGCGGAGGGCCGCTATCCCTCCGTTAAGACCTGGGAGCTGTACACCCCCTATGTCGAAACGCGCAACATCCACTTTTATGTGAATAAGTGCGGCTACAAGATCGTCGAGTTCTTCAATCCCAAACACCCCCTCGTCATGCCCGAGAGCGAGGGAGGGGACGGCTCGTCCTCGGGCGAGCTGTTCTTCCGTTTCGAGAAAAAGATGGACGAAAACGAGGTGACTTCTTAGAACGAGTGCTCTTTCGCAGGGGCATTGGGATCGAATGGCTTAAGTCCGGCAGCGAACTCTTCTACGTCGCCGAACAGAAAGTCGATGTGGTCAATGTGCTTGTTGATGTGCCAGTGGCCGCAGTACCAGCGCTGGCAGGTCAGCCGGCCCTCAATGGTACCAAGCCATTACCGGGTGGTTGACGACGGCGCCATCGGCGTGGGCGCTTTCCTGCATGCTCTCTCGGTATGCCTCTTCCGGAATGCCCCACTTCGCAGAGAACCACGTGGCCGCTTCCTCCGCCATTTCGGGATGCTCCGCCACCCGCCAAACGCGCCAAGGCGCGGTTGCTCCCGAGGCCGTGCTTGGCTCTTCCGCCGAAGGCCAGCGGTTCCCGTCGTCAGGCATTCGCTTGACAGGTTCTGCCTTTGGCTGCTGGCTAAAAAGCCGCTTCTCTTGTGGGGCGAAATAGTGCTCAGCGGCATGGAGGTAATGCTCTTCGAAGCGTCGCACGGCCTCCCTCGACTTCTTCGCGAAGGGGAACAGCATGTCGTAGGCATGGAACCAGTGGGGGTGCACGTCCACGGATGCTTCTACGCCTGCGCGTTTGAGGTTCGCGACGTACTCAAGCGTTTCGCAATAGAACGGTTCTTCGGTGCCGACATAGGTGTAGGCAGGGGGCAGCCCCGCGTAATTGGTCTCGCGGGCAGGGGCGGCGTAGGACGGTGGCGTTACGCCGTCTAGGTCGCGGAGATAGTACTTCCAGGCGAACCGGTTGGTGCGCGTGTTCCACACCGGCGCGTGATTGTCCCGCGAGGAAGCGGTCTCCCGGTCGTCCAGCATGGGGTAGAGGGGCATCTGGTAGGCGATGTTGACCTCGCCGAGGTCGCGCGCCAAAAGGCAGGTAGCCACGGTGAGGCCGCCCCCGGCGCTTTCCCCGCCCACCATAATCTGTGCGTCGTTGATTCCCAGCTCGTCGGCGTGGACCTTCAGGAAGAGCAGGGCGGCGTAGCAATCTTCCAAATCGGCGGGAAACGGCTTCTCGAAGGCGGTGCGGTATTCCGGGGCCACCACCACGGCGCCGTACTTTTCCACCAGAAGGCGGGCATGGGGCAGGAGCATCTTCTGGTACATGCCGTGAAGATGGCCCCCTCCGTGAAGCCACGGGATGCCTGGAGTGCTTTCTTGTGGCCGCGCGTTTTCTGTAGGGCGTATGATGAGAACCCATATGTCGCGATCCGAGGACGGGATCATTCTTTTCTCAACGGTGTGCAATTTGCGCGCGACCATGTTTGCCCTCCGGATTCCCGTAGTTTTCTGCTTAGCGTAATATACCGCCGAAAGGCAAGGGCCAGACGAGAAAGCCCGAGTGTGCATTTGGCGATGCAATGCGTTCTATGGCCGAGGGTCTGCCCTTGCCGACCTTTCGGTCGACGAACCCCCCGGTTTCTGCAGCAGATCTTGAGTTGTAAGCGTCTGGGGGGTGCGGACTCCAAGTTGGACACCCAGGTGTCCGGAAGGGAGTTCGAATGTACGACAAGAGGGCCAAGCAGGATGCGCTGGATCTGTGGTTCTCGATGCCCGGCGAGATGTCCGTGGATGACT
>NZ_WPOO01000030.1:0-21666 GCF_009755265.1 Adlercreutzia rubneri
GCCCTCGCCCTCCCCCCTCGCCACGGGCGCCCAAGGCGCCACGGCCGCCGAGGCCATTGCGCGCGCCCTGGCCGAACCGGCCCGCACGGCCGAGGAGGCCGTCGCCCGGCCGCTCATCCTCGTAGTGCACGCCTCGGTGGGCTCGGGCCACCGCTCGGCAGCCAACGCCATCGCCGAGGCGCTGGAGGAAGCCGGCGAGGCCGCCCGCGCGGCCGGGGACGACAACTCGCTGGAAGCGCGCTCGGAAGTGCGCGTCCTCGACATCCTCGATTTCGGGCGCATCGTGTTCGACGGCGACAAGACCGCCTCCATGTTCACCGGCTGGACGCGTCCCTTCTACGACCTCACCTGGCGCTACACCCTCACTGGGCGTCTTCTGTGGGGCGGCGGCACCATTTGGGCGCGCCTCATGTACCCGAAGTTCACCGAGTACGTGCGCCGCCTGCGGCCGGCGGCCATCGTCGCCACCCACATCACCGCCGCCAACGTGGCCGTGAGCGCTCGCATGATCACGGGCCAGAGCTTCCCCATCGTCTGCGTGCCCACCGACTACGAGGCCGAGGGGCTGTGGCCCCATCTGCACACCGACCTGTTCTGCGTCGCCAACGAGTCCATGGCCGAGACGCTGCGCCCGCGGCGCGTGCCCGAGGACCGCATCCTCATCACCGGCATCCCCGCCAGCCCCGCCTTCTCGCGAACCTACGACCGCGCTAAGGCCCGCGAGGCCTTCGGACTGCCGCAGGACAAACAGGTGGTGCTGGCGCTCGCCGGGGCGAAGCTCCCCCAACCCTATGTGCACTTCCGTGCCGCCATCGGGGAGATGCTCCCCTTCATGCACGCGATGCCCTCGATGCAGCTGGTGATCGTCGCCGGGGCCGACGAGGACTACGAGCGCGAGCTGCGGCGCCAGGTGGCCGAATACGGCCTGGCCAACGTCACGGTACTCGGCTACGTGAACGCCATGGCCGAGCTCATGGAGGCCGCCGACGTGGTCATCTGCAAGCCGGGAGGCCTCACGGTGACCGAGTGTTTGTGCGCCCATGCGCCCATGATCCTCTTGGGCCGCGCCTACGGCCAGGAGAAGGCCAACGTGCGCATGCTCACCGCCGCCGGAGCCGCTATGGCCGCCACCACGCCTCGCGAGCTCTTGGACACCCTGCGCCACATCAGCGACCACTCTGCGAGCGCCCATGCCATGCTGATGAACGCCTCCATCCTGCGGCGCCCCAACGCCGCCGAGGACATCGCCCGGGCCACCTTCGCCCTCATCCGGCGCGAACCGCCGCGAGACGCGAAGCTGCGGGCCAAGCACTTCCTGCACTTCTACTGGGGCAAGAAGCCGGCCCACGTCCGCTAGGACGCCCCAACCGCTACCGCCACGATCCGAACCACGAAAGAGAGCTTCATGACCACCTTTGCCGAACTCGGCCTTTCCGACGCCGTTCTTGCCGCCGTCGATCATCTCGGCTACACCGAGCCGACCCCCGTTCAAGCCCAGGCCATCCCGCTCGTCCTCCAGGGGCGCGACATTATCGCCGCCGCCAAGACCGGCACGGGAAAAACGGCCGCCTTCTCGCTGCCGAGCCTGGACGTCCTCGCCCGCGCCGAGCGCAAGAAGGCGCCGGCCATGCTCGTCATCACCCCCACCCGCGAGCTGGCCATGCAGATTCAGGAAGTCTGCCAAACCATCGCCCGCACCCGCGGCCTGCGCGTCGCCAATGTGGTGGGCGGCGTGAAGATCGAGCCGCAGATCGACCGCCTCGCGCGCGGCGTGGACGTGCTCATCGCCACGCCGGGGCGCCTCATCGACCTCATGAACCAGAAGGCCGTCGACCTCTCCCAGGTTCAAGTGCTCGTGCTGGACGAGGCCGATCGCATGCTCGACATGGGATTTCTCCCCTCGGTGCGCCGCATCGTGGAGGCGACGCCGAAAAGCCGCCAGACACTTCTGTTCTCGGCCACCATCGACAAGGGCGTGCTCGACCAGGTGGACGCCATGCTGGACGATCCGGCCATTGTGCAGATCGCCGCGAAGGGCGAGACGGCCGACACCGTGGAACAGTACATCGCGCACGTGCCCCACACCCTGAAGCCCGACCTTCTGGCGGCACTTTTGAAGGAGCGGGGGCACAAGCGCGTCATCGTCTTCGCCCGCACGCGCCATCGGGCCGATGCTGCCTGCCGCAAGCTGAAGCGAGCCGGCTACCACGCCGAGGCCATCCATTCCGACCGCTCCCAGAACCAGCGCAAGCGCGCCCTGGACAACTTCGCCTCCGGCGAGACCGACATCCTCGTGGCCACCGACGTGCTGGCCCGCGGCATCGACGTCGACGAAGTGTCCTATGTGGTGAACTACGACGTGCCCACCCAGGCCGAGGACTACGTGCACCGCATCGGCCGCACGGGCCGCGCCGGAGCCGAGGGCTTCGCGATCACCTTCGTCAGCCCCGAGAACAAAGACGAGCTGGCGGCCATCGAGAAGCTCATCAAGCGCGACATCCCCGAGATCGAGATCGCGGGCTTCAACTTGGAAGAGGCCGCCGAGGCCGCAGCCGAGCGCGCCACGCGGGCCAATGCCCGACGCGACCCCGAGCTGGCAGCGGCCGCCCGCGAGCTCGCCAAGAAGGAGAAGCGCCGCGCCAAGGAGAAGGAGCGTGCCGAGCAGGCTGCCGCCGAGTCGCGCCAGCGCGGCACGCGCAAGAAGCAGGGCGGCAAGAGCGCCGGCGCCGCGCACAGCTCGAGGAAGAGCGGGACGGGATCTAAGGCGGCTCCGAAATCCAAAGCGCCCAAGGGCGGCAACCGCGCGAAGACGGGTTCCGCGGCGGCAAGCGGCGCGCCGCGTACGTCGAGCGACTTCCGCCCCGGTCGCGCCCATCGCGCTGCCGTCGCCGCCAAGCGCAGCGGCGGCAAGCGCCGCGGCTAAGAGCATCTACGTCATAAGTTTTCCGTAGGGGGCGACCTTGGTCGCTCCCTGTCGCAAGGATCGCCATCGCCGAGAGGGCCGACCGAAGTCGGCCCCTACGGAGTCGTGCACAAGCCGACCATTGCCGGAACATGGCGGTGGCAGCCGAACCACAGCGGCCCGTTGCGCCCGCGAGCGGGCAAGCCGTCCAACGTTCGGGCTGCTCGCCGGGAAGATACCCTCCGTTTGCCGTACTCCACATTCAGCGGAGGATTGTTCGGGTATTGTAACCTCAGTATTTCTGGGGAAGGGAATATTGCATGAAGATCGCTGTCGCTTGCGACGGACTCGATATAGCCGCGGCTGCGGCCACCTGCTCGAGCTTTGCCTGTTACACCACGCAAAGCGGCGTCGTCACAGGCTGCAGCAACGTGCCGAACATGGGGCTCACTCCGCGCGAGCGGGCCTCCATCCTGCAGCAAATGGGCGTCGATGCCCTCATAGCCCGTCAATTCACCCCCGAGGGCCTCGCGGCCTTGGACGAAGCGGGCATCGAGGCCGTCATCTCCAACGCCGCGTCCCCCCGCGAGGCGGCGGATCTGTACCTTTACCGCACGCTCATGGGTGAGGAGGGCCTATCGGAAAAGAGCATCAAAGAGGAGCCTCTCGGCGAGCTGGACGACGCCTTCGCCCGCATCGAGCTTAAGCTCGTCGCCCAAAGCGCTTAGCCCTCGCTCGCACTCCCTCAACGAAAAAGGACCCCGAAGGGTCCTTTCTTTGTGCGCTCTTTCGAACGAAGCAAATTAAGCCACAGCTTTTTTCGCAACTTCCACCAGGGCGGCGAAGGCCGTCGGGTCGTTCACGGCCATGTCGGCGAGCACCTTGCGGTCGAGCACGACGCCGGCCTTCTTCAGGCCGTTCATGAACACCGAGTAGGACAGGCCGTTGATGCGGGCCGCGGCGTTGATGCGGGTGATCCACAGGCGACGGATCTCGCGCTTCTTGTTGCGACGGTCGCGGTACATGTACTGAAGCGAATGCTGCACCTGCTCCTTCGCGGCGCGGTAGGAACGAGACTTCGCACCGTAGTAGCCCTTCGCACGATTGAGGACGGTACGACGCTTCTTGCGGGCATGGACGGAACGCTTTACACGAGGCATATCTTAATCACTCCTTGAAGACGAATGGGACTAGCGAAGGCCGAGCTGGCGCTCGACGACCTTGGTATCCGCCTTGGCGACCTCGGTCTCGTGGCGGAAGTTGCGCTTGCGCTTGGGGCTCTTCTTGGTGAGGATATGGCTCTTGAACGCCTTGGCGCGCATGAGTTTGCCGGTACCGGTCTTGCGGACGCGCTTGGCCATACCGCGATGGGTCTTCATCTTGGGCATTAGTTGTCCTTTCCTTCGTCGTTCTTGGAATCCTTTTTCTTTTTCGCGGTCGCGGGCAGAGGCGCGATGAGCATGTGCATGTTGCGCCCCTCCATCTTCGGCTGGTTCTCGATGACGGCAACGTCCTTCAGGTCGTCGGCCAATCGTTCGAGAATGGAGAGGCCCTGCTCGGGGTGGGCCATCTCGCGGCCGCGGAACATGATGGTGATCTTCACCTTGTTGCCGGCCTCCAAAAAGCGCAGCACGTGCTTCTTCTTGGTGGTGTAGTCGCCCACGTCGATCTTCGGCCGGAACTTCATCTCCTTGACCTCGATCTTGTTCTGGTTCTTACGAGCCTGCTTGGCCTTGATGGCCTGGTCGTACTTGAACTTCCCGTAGTCCATGATGCGGCACACGGGCGGCGTGGCGTTCGGAGCGATCTCCACCAGATCGAGATTCATGTCGTCGGCGATCTGCTGGGCCTGGTGCGTGGGATACACGCCCATCTGGTTCCCGTCGAAATCGATGAGACGGCACTCGCGCGTGGTGATCTCATCGTTGAGCCGGGGCTCTTGAGCAGCTATCGCGCTCACCTCCCTTTCGTGTTCTCACACATAAAAACCCGCCGGGCCAACAAGGCGCACGGCGGGCTTACACGCAAAGTTTCTATCTGCGGGTACCCATCAGCAACCTTGGAAGGCGCCGAACCAGGTGGAGAGCTTTCGCCCTCGCTTGATTGACAGCTTGCCCAGTATAGCGTTGCCGTCGCTCCCGCGCAAGGGAAATTCTAGGAGTTTACATATATGAAGATGGTGCGGACGGTGTCGGCCAAGTTGTCCGAGGCGTTGGCCATGGAGTAGTCGTAGGAGAGCACCGCCGACCAGGCATGGGGCGCACCGTCGATGTCCACCTCGCCGTTGAAGGAGCAGTACTCCTTGGTGCGGGTCGTGCCGTCGGTGTCGAAGGAGGTGTAGGACTCCGCGTCCTCGGGCAGCTCCACGGCGCCCTCGGGCACCGACACGCCGGCTTCTGCCAGGGTCTTCTCGATGATGTGCTCGGTGCGCACGGCATCGGCGAAGCTGAGGGAGCCGTAGCCGAGCGAGCTGGTGGACGTGGAATAGCCCGCCTGAATGATCTTGCCGTCGGCGTCGAGTCCCAAATACACCGTGGGCGTACCCGTACGGCTGTCAGCCGGCTCAGCGGTGAGCGCGACGCGCACCTCGCTCTTGATGGGGTTGCCCTCCTCGTTCACCGCCCGGGGCTCGGCGGCCGTGGCGCCGTGCTGCAGAATGTCGATGGCCTCCTGCTGGGTGTGGCCCAGCAAGCTCACCAAGTCGGGCACCGTCGTCACCTTGGCGGCATCGGCGGAGTCCGTCGCGTCCTCGGAGGCGATGGCGGCGACCTCCTGCTCCGAGGAGAGCGCCTGCTGCACCGCGCTGGAAGAGGCCTCCTTGTACAGCTGAACGCCGAAGTAGACCATGGCGGCCAGAATGAGCACGAGCAGGATGATGACCACGATAAGAATGCGGCGCATACGGCGCGACTTGCGCATGTACTCGGGCAGCTCCGCCTTCTTTCGGGCCTTCTCGTTCATCTCACTCGCGTGCTTGGCATGGCGCCCGCGCGAGGCGCCGTCGCCCTTCTTCGCGCCATGGGCGGCCTTGCTCGCAGGCTTGGTTGGCGCCACGTCGGCCGTCACCACGCCGAGGGGCACAGCGTCGGGCACGGGCGAGGCATCGGCGCCGTCGGCGTCTGCGGCATCGGCGCCGTCGGCGTCCAGCGGACGACCGGCGTAGAAGTCCTCGAAGACCGCTTCATCGGGAAACGACTCGCCGGCGGCCAAGCCCTCGTCGTCGAGTACTTCCCCATCGCCCAAGTCCACCTCTTCGAAGACGCCCTCCTCGTCGACGACGATATCCTCCCCGACGACAGAGCCGTCGCCCTCGTCCACGGGGGGCATGGCCGTGGTGAAGCCATCCGCCGACACGGGGTGGAAGGCCTCGGTGAGGCCCATGGCATTGCCGTCGTCGGCGCTAATGCCGGCGTCGCGGTTGCGCTTGCTTCTTCTCACCATGTGCTCGCTGTTCCTCTCGCTTCTCGAAGGCCCACGGGGCTAGTGGGCCAAAAGGTACCAGGCCGCAAAGGCGACAATGCCCAGCACGGCCACGACGATGATGACCTTCTGGGTCGTGGACATCTTGGTCGCTTCCAAGTCATCGAGGGTCGTCTCATGGTAGGAGACGGCATCGGCGGTCTCTCCCGCACCCTCCTTTTCCACGGCGGCCTCTTCCACAGCCTCCGCTACCGCGTCGTCGGCCTCTTCGGCGCCCGGCTCGTCGACCGGCTCCTCAAGGGGCGCTTCCTCGACCGGCTCCTCGGCGGCCGGCTCTTCTACGACGCCGGCCTGGATGACCACATCGTCGTCATCGTCGGCCGTGACCGTGATATGCGAGAACTCCTTGGAATTCGCCATGGGAGCTTGCATCCTTTCTGTTTGGGGTTGCCCTATTATAGCCGATGGGCCGCGCGGCGCGCATCCGCTGCACCAGTTCTGCATCCGGGCACCACGCGAAGGCGCCGCGCGAGGGGCGCCGCGCAGGCACCCGGAGAACCGTTGCCAGTCGCCGACGCCCGCAGAGCCGTCGCGGCGGCCGCCCCTCAGCACCCTTTAGGCCAGAAGGTCGACGACGTTGAATCCCTCGCCGCTGGCACGGATGACCTCGCCGTTGCCGAAGCAGCACACCGGTCCGGCCCCGGCGATGGCGTCCACCGAGGAGGCCAGCGCGCGCACGTCATCGATGCCGGCTGCGCGCACCTCCTCGCGCACCCGGGCCCGGTCTTCCAAGGTGGCGCCGGAGAAGTATAGGCCGTCCTGGCGACGCAAAAGCTCGCGGGCCTTGGCCGGCGCGTCCAGGGAGGCCACCGTGGAGACCACGTAGCCGTCCATCTCCGATTCCGTGGGGTTAAAGACGCCGGCGAGCCAGTCGCCGGAGGTGCGGAAGCGCTCGACGGTCTCGTCGATGCGCGGGTCGCGGTAGGAGTAGAAGCGGCTCGAGCCCGAGCGCGTCGTCTGGAAGCCGGCCCCGTAGGCGCCGCCCTTCACGCGCACCTCCGTCCACAGAAAATCGTAGGACAGGATGCGCGAGGCCAAAAGCCACGCGCCGCCGTAGGGCTCGCCGAGCAGGCGGCGGTCCCAGCCGCAGGCGGTGTAGGTGACGTCGCTCGCCACGACGAAGGCCTCGTGCCCATCCTCAGGCGCCGGCACCGTGAGCGCCGGGGCGCCCGCCATGCCGCCGAAAGGCGAAGACGCCTCCCGGAAGGCAGCGAGCGCCGCCTCGTCGCCCCCGAAGGAGAGCGTGCAGCCGCCGTCGGTGAACAGGCGGCGGGACAGCTCGGCCAGCTTCGCGGAAAGCTCGCAGGCCCGCTCGTCGAAGCTCGCGAGCAGCTCCTTCAAGAAGCGGTAGAAACCGACGCCGGAGAGCGCCTCGCGCACCACCCCGGCCGGCAGGTAGTAGGAGGCGACCCGCGCCATGGCGGCGCTGTGGCCGGCCGAGGCGAAGGCCTGCTCCATGGCGATGCGCCGCTGGCCCAAGATGTCGCGGATGCGCTCGATGTCGGAGAAATCGGTCTCGCGCAGCACTTCCTCGGCCAGGTGTGCCGCCCAGGGCACCTCCTCGTCAAGGGCAGAGGAGCCCATGACGAACATCGGCCGCAGCCGCTCGCGGTCCTCGGCGTCCTCGTGCACTTCAACGGCGAACCCGAGGTTGCCCAGATGGGCCTGGACAAGCGTGTCCAGCTCGGCCGCCGTGTGGCGGGACGTATCCAACTTGCCGAGCACGCAGGCCAGCACCGTGGCGTAGGGCAGCTCGTCGAAGGCGAGGCCGTCCATGGCGAAGTAGCGGTAGGCGTAGGCGATGCCGCGGCAGGGCAGATGGTGGCGGATGAGGCGCCAGGGCCCGCACTCCCCCACCTCCCACATCGCCTCGGCGGGCGCCTCGCCGATATCGGCCCGCGAAAGCTGCGGAAGTTTCGCGAGGGCCTCCGGCGCGTCCGGCGCCTCCTGGGCCTCGCGCAGCGCGCGCACGGCCTCGCGGATAGACGCGGCCTCGTCCTCGGTGAGCTCGGCGGCCGCCTCGCGCTCGCCGGCTGCCTCGGCCTCTTCGGCGGCCTCGTCGCTTTCCGTGGGCACCACCTCGGCGCAGGCGCGGTGGTCGTTATCCAGGAACAGCTCGCGCAAAAGCGCCTCGAAGTACCCCTCCTCCACCTTCTCGCGCAGGCTGGCGAAGACGTCCTCGAAGCGCAGGTAGGCCGCCGGGTCGTCGTCGGAGTACAGCCATCCGGCCATGGCGGACATGGCCAGCACCACGCCGTCGGGGTAGCCGAAGTTGCGCTCGCGCATGACGAACTCGGCGTGGGAGAGGGCCGCCCGCACCAGCTCGCGGTCGAGCCCGCCCTCGGCGAGGCGCCGGGCCTCGGCCGCAACGATGGCGCGCAGCCTCTCGGCGGCACCGGGCCGGGCGCCCCGCAGGGATACCACGGCGAAGGGCTGGGCCACGGAGTCGGCCACGTACCCGATGGCGTCGTCGGCGATGCCCGCGTCGAGCAGCGCCCGCTTCAGGGGCGACTCGTTGGCCCCCATGATGGCGTCCATCAAAATGTCGGCGGCCACAATGCGCTCGCGCTCGGCGGCGCGCCCGATGACGAAGCCCACGGCGGCGCAGGCGTTCTCCGGCGCGGTGGCCATGGGCACGACAACCGGCGCGGGAGCCACGGGGGCCTGCAGCCCGAGCGGGTTGATGTCCAGCGGCCCGCGCTCTTTCGCGGCCAGCGGCGCCAAATAGCGCTCGTCTAGAAAGCCGAGGAAGCGGTCGGCATCCAGGTTGCCGTATAGGATGATGTAGGCGTTGTCGGGACGGTAGTGGCGCCGATGGTTCTCGAGAAAGCCCTCGTAGGTGAGCGTTGGGATTGCCGCCGGCGTGCCGCCAGACTCGAAACGGTAGGTCGTGTCCGGGAACAGCGCCGCCGACAGCCCGTCGTAGAGCACGGAATCGGGCTCGGAGAGCGCGCCTTTCATCTCGTTGTACACGACGCCGTTCACCACAAGGCGCTCGCCTTCTCCCTCCCCTTCCAGCTCGCGGTGCCAGCCCTCCTGCTGGAAGATGACGGGGCGCCGGTAGATGTCGGGGTGGAAGACCGCGTCCAGGTAGACGTCCATGAGGTTGACGAGATCCTGCTCGTTGGTGGACGCCACGGGGTACATGGTCTTGTCCGGGAAGGTCATGGCGTTTAAGAACGTCTGCATGGAGGTCTTCAGCAAATTGACGAAGGGCTCCTTCACCGGGAACTTCTCCGATCCGCACAGCACCGAGTGCTCCAAAATGTGGAACACGCCGGTGTCGTCGGCGGCCGGGGTCTTGAAGGTGATGGAGAAGGCCTTGTTGGCGTCGTCGTTCTCGATGAACATGAGGCGGGCGCCGGAGGCGGCGTGATGCATGAGGTGCACCGTGCCCTCCACCTCACTTATCGGCTCGCTTTTCACGGCGGTAAAGCCGTGGGAGGCGGCCACCTGTTCCAAATCGGTCATGGTCTGTCTTCCTTTCGAAGGGTTCCTGCGAAGGGCCCCGCGACCGGCCCTGGCGGCCCGGCGCGGAGCAACGGAGTGTTCGTGAGTATTCTACCCGTCCGCGCGTCGCCGTTTCCAACCAATATGGTGTCGTTATGATTTCTCCGCGACGGGGGAATTTTCGCTATAATCAGCCCCGAACTATCTAGACGAGACGAGACAGATACGGAGTATCCCATGCTCGAACTTAAGAACCTGGTGTTCGAGGTGCCGGCCGACGACGGGGGCACCAAGCGCATCATCGACGATCTCTCCCTGACCATTCCCGACGACCGCTTCACGGTCATCACCGGACCCAACGGCGGCGGCAAGTCCACGCTCGCCAAGCTCATCATGGGCATCGAGGAGCCCACGAGCGGCCAGATCCTCTTCAACGGCGAGGACATCACGGACAAATCCATCACCGAGCGCGCCCGCCTCGGCATCGGCTACGGCTTCCAGCAGCCGGCCCGCTTCCGCGGCATGAAGGTGAAGAAGTTGCTCGACATCGCCGCCGGCAAGAAGCTGCCCATGCTCGCCTGCAACGAGTACCTCTCGAAGGTGGGCCTGTGCTCGGCGAGCTACCTCACCCGCGAGGTGGACAAGTCGCTGTCGGGCGGCGAGGTGAAGCGCATCGAGATCGCCACCATTTTGGCCCGCGACCCGAAGCTGGCCATCTACGACGAGCCCGAGGCCGGCATCGATTTGTGGAGCTTCGACAGGCTCACCGAGACGTTCCGCGACATCCACGAGGCCCGCGACGGGCGCTCCATCGTCATCATCTCGCACCAGGAGCGCATCATCTCGCTGGCCGACGAGATCGTGCTTCTGCGCGACGGCCAGGTGGCCGAGACGGGCACGCCGGCCGAGCTCATGCCGCGGCTCGGGTTCGCGGCCCGCAGCCTGGACGATCACGGCTGCCCGCTTTCCACCCCCACCGAGCTGCACCTAACCGAGATCCCCACCACCTGCTAGAGGAGCTATCATGACCGTTGATCTTTCCCCCATCGACGAGAACCTGCTCGCCGAGATCGCCAATATGCACGGCATGCCGAAGGGCGCCTTCAACGTGCGCAAGGACGGCGAACTGGTCGAGCGCCATTCCTCGGCCTACATCGACATTTCCACCAAGACCGACAACCCCGGCATCGACATCCGCATCGCGGACGGCACCAAGGGCGAGACGGTGTACATCCCCGTCATCGTGACGAAGTCGGGCTTGAAGGACGTCGTGTACAACACCTTCTACGTGGGCGAGAACTGCGACATCACCATCATCGCCGGCTGCGGCATCCACAACGATTCCCACGACGCCTCCGAGCACGACGGCATCCACAGCTTCTATCTGGGGAAGAACAGCCGCGTACGCTACGTGGAGAAGCACTACGGCGAGGGCGATGGCTCAGGCGAGCGCATCCTGAACCCCACCACCAACGTGTACATGGAGGAGGGCTCCTCCTGCGAGATGGAGATGGTACAGCTGCGCGGCGTCACCTCCACCGTGCGCGACACCAACGCCGAGCTGGGCGCGGACGCCAAGCTCGTACTCACCGAGAAGCTGCTCACCCACGGCAACCAGACCGCCATTTCCAACATGAAGGTGGAGCTGAAGGGCGAGGGCTCTTCCGTGCAGGTGATCTCCCGCTCGGTGGCCCAGGACGACTCCGTGCAGGTGTTCAACCCGCTCGTCATCGGCGAGTGCGCCTGCCGCGGGCACGTGCAGTGCGACGCCATCATCATGGGCAACGCCAAGGTGAAGGCCATCCCCGGCATCGAGGCCGCCAGCGAGGACGCCATGCTCGTCCACGAGGCCGCCATCGGCAAGATCGCCGGCGACCAGATCGTGAAGCTCATGACGCTGGGCCTCACCGAGGAAGAGGCCGAGGCCGAGATCCTGGACGACTTCTTGAGCTAGGCGCTGGCGCACCGCCGCACCCGCATCACCATCGAACGAGGGCGGTTCCCGAAGGAGCCGCCCTCTTCTTTTTGCAAACCGCAGCCCGAGGCGGGTTTTTGCCACTGCGAGCATCGTGCTACGACATTTTCGGCCCTCGGGCTGCGGGTGAAACGACAAAAAGAGCCCTCGGGCTGCGGATTCAGCGCTTCAACCCGCAGCCCGAGGGCCACTTTTGTCATTCGTCCGTACAGCTGAGGCTCATCTTCCCGAAAGCGGGACTCAGTGCATTGAAGGAAAGGACACTATTCGGCCGCGTCCTCGTCGCCGGAACTGCCGGAGTCGCCTGCATCGCCGGAGTCCTCGCTACCAGAATCGTCGCCGCTACCGGTATCGCCGGACTCATCGGAGCCGTCCGACGAGTCGCCGGAACCGGTGTCTTCGGAGCCCGTGTCTCCCGAGTCGCCGGTGTCGGCATCACCGCTGTCGGAATCGCCCACGTCCTCGCTATCGGAACCCGTGGCGGCGTCGGCGGCGGAGGCGGTCAGATCGCTGACGACGGTGAGATCGCCCAGGGCCACGGTGGTGCCGAGCCACTTGCGCTCAATGACGTTGATGGTGCCGTCGCTCACCAGGCGCGCGAGCACGTCGCCGGCGGCCGTCTGCAAATCGACGTTCTCGTTCGAGACGCCCATGCAGTAGCCGGTCGGCGACATGAGCATGGCGACGATGGACACGTCGAGCCCCTGGCCATGGGCCGCGTACAGGCCGATGACAGCGTCGGCGGCCACGTACTGCACGCTTCCGGCCTCAAGCGCCTCAAAGGCCTCCTTCAGGCTGTCGGTGGGCGTGAGGCTGGACTCGCCGAACCCGTTGGAGACGGCCCAGGCGCTCTTCGAGGAAACTTGGGCGGCGAAGGTGGCACCGGAATCCTGGGTGGGAGTGCCCGCGTCGGGGCTCAGCGCGAACAGGGCGATGCCCGTGGGCAGGTAGGAGGCCGAGCGCCAGAAATCGCCGTCGCTCGCGGAGTCGTCGATGCCGAGCACCACGTCCACCGTGCCGTTGGCGAGTGCCCCGGCCGGGTCGCTGCCCACATCCACCACCGACAGCTTCAGCCCCAGCTCGTCGGCGAGAGCCGCGGCGATGTCCACGTCGATTCCGATGATCTTGCCGCTGCCCATACCGGCCAGAGGCGGGTTCTCGGTGTTGACGCCCACGCGCAGGGTGCCCTCCTCGCCGATGACCGGGGGCGCCACCTCGGCGGACTTCAGCTCCGGCTGATAGGTGCCCGATCCAGTGCATCCGGCCAGGCCGAACAGGCCGACCGCGAGCAGCGCCGCAAAGGCAACCGCAACGAACGAACGCTTTCTCACATCATCCTCCGTCTAATTCAATCGGTACGTTGCCTCTTTCGACTGACCTAGTCTTTGACCCCACACTCGCGCACCGGGGCGTTCGCTTGCGCTAGTAGCCCTCTCGCCCGTCACGGCGTCCGTGCCGCGAAAATGTCAGCGGGCGGTGCGACTTACCTCTAGGATACGCCATGCTCACGGCGGGCAACGCCCACGCGCTTACGTGGATCCTTTCGACCGCATCTGCCATGGACTTGGAAAGACGTCGCGTCTCTCCGCAACTACAGACCCGAAAGAAGCATCGCTAAGTGTAGCAGAAGTGGGCTTAGACGGGGCAAAGCCCCGCAGAACCTACGAAGTGCGAAAGCCGTGCGGTCGGCGCGGGGCGCGGGATGAGACGCGAACGCGGTCGGCGCGGGGAACGAAACGGGACATTCCCGCGTCATTTCCACGGTCGTGCGCGCGTAGACTGCCCCCATGAAGCCGATGAAAGGACAGATGGCGCTCTTCGATGAGCGAACGCCGGCGAAGAGCCGTCGGGAGGGCGCGGCCGCGAAACACGCCGCTCCCTCCCGCCGCCTGCGCGCGGACTGGCGCGCCGCGCGCGACTTCGCCGCGGACATGGTGGCCGAGACGCTCTACCCCACCCGCTGCGCGGTGTGCGATAAGCCCGGCGCGGTGCTGTGCGGCTCCTGTGCCGCGGCGCTCCCCTACATCGACGCGCTGACGGCCTGCCCGCGCTGCGGCGCGCCCTTCGGCGTCGTGCAGTGCTCGGAGTGCACGTCCGTGCTGATGGAGCCCTTCGGCTACAAGGAGCCGCCCTACGACGAGATGGCGAGCGCCCTCGTGCTTACCGAGGCCGTCCGCCGCATTGTAACGGTGTACAAGGATCAGAACGAGCGCGGCCTGGCACGGCCCATGGCCCAGATCATGGCCCGCTACCTGCCGCCCCGCTGGATGGGCGCAGCGCCGGTCGTCACCTTCGTGCCCGCCACGGCCGCCGCCCGGCGGCGGCGCGGCTTCGACCATGCCGAGCATCTGGCCCGCGAGTTGTCGTTCATCGCCGGGCTGGACTTCGCCCCTCTGCTCGTGGCCGCCCGCAGCCGCGACCAGCGGAAGCTGGGGCGGACGGGACGCATCGGCAACATGAGGCATTCGCTCACCGCGCTGGCCGGCGCCAGCATGCCCGCCGCCGTCATCGTCGTGGACGACGTGTGCACCACCGGTGCCACGTTGTTCGCCGCCACCGAGGCCCTGCGCACCGCCGGTGCCAAGATCGTCTGGTGCCTCACGTTCGCGCGAACCTAGGACGCAGCCTTTCGCCCCGAGGATACATAAGAAGCATCCTCGGGGCGGGGAGCTGGCCGACCCCGCCCGTTTCGCTACCTTAGGCAACGGGAGAAAGGCAGGCAAATGGACCTTTGCGATTGGGTTCGTTTTGCGGCTTGCTTGCTGAACCTGATGGCTCGAATCCGCGAGTACGCGGATTCGAGCCGAAAGGCAAGGCGGGCACGTCATGCAAGACGGCCCAAATAACAAACGGTTCAGGGGAGATTTCACTGGCCAGTGGCTCCCCTCGAGCCTGCCTTATATTCTAGCAAGCATCGCTAGAAAATGAAAGGAGTTATTTCGAGGAGAGACGAACGCCCTCGGCCTCGGAGAACTCGGCGACGTCCACCGAGATGGAATGGCGGATGGGCTTCCACGCCGCCTTCTTCACGAGCGCGATGAGCGCAATGGGGATGTAGGTGAGCATGAAGAAGGGGAAGGTGAACATGTAGCGGATCTTCTTCGCCGTGGTGGTGCGGATGGAGTCCCATTCCACGAAGGTGGTAAGCACGCCGAAGACGAACATGAACACGATGTAGTTGCACAGACAGAACACGACCGAGGTCACCGAGCTCGCGATGGCCACGCCCGTGGACATGACGCCCGTGGCCGCCAGCACGATGATAATGGTGTTGAACAGAATGGAGATGATGGAGAGCAGCATGCCCGGAGCGATGGTCATGAGCATGTCGTAGCAGGCGAAGCGGTAGCCCGCGGGATTGGTCAGCGTGCCCTTCACCAGGCCGCCCGCGTAGTGGGCGAACACCTGGTAGAAGCCCTTGGCCCAGCGGAAGCGCTGGTTCCACGAATCGCGGAAGGTGATGGGCTGCTCGTCGTAGAGCACCGCCGTCGGGCAGTAGGAGATGCGCACGCCGTCGATGATGGAGGCGGCGGAAAACTCGATGTCCTCGGTCAGCAGGTGCCACTTCCAGCCGCCGGCGGCCTTCAGGATGTCGGCGGCGATGAAGAAGCCCGTGCCCGACACGGCGCAGGAGGTGTTCAGCGTGAGGCGCGCCTGGTTCAAGAACTTCGCTTCGCGCAGGAACCACACGCCGTAGCCAGCGGAGATCCAGTTGCTGCCGAAGTTCTTGGAGTTGCGGTAGGAGGTGGAGGCCTTCGCGCCGTTATCGAAGGTGGCGTTCATCTCACGGAAGTAGTTCACATCGAGCACGTTGTCGGCGTCGAAGACGAAAAACGCCTCATAGTCGCGGTCGGCGTACTGCTCCCAGATGGCCTTCAGGCCGTAATCGAGCGCATAGCCCTTCCCCACCAGCTTGTCGTTGCTGCGGGGGAACACGATGGCGCCGGCCTCGCGGGCCACGTCGGCCGTGTTATCAGTGCAGTTGTCGGCGATGACGAAGATGTCGATGAGCTCGGCGGGATAGTTCTGCACCTTGATGGAGTGGATGAGGTCGGCGATGACCGTCTCCTCATTGCGCGCCGCCACCATGACCGCGTAGCGGTGGTTGGCGCGCGCCATCTTCTTCGGTGCCCGGCGCGTCAGCACCACGAGCACGTAGAAAAGCTGGTAGGTATAGCAAATAGTGAAGGTAAGAAACACGCAGAAATTGAAGATGTCAACGAAGGACAACGCCGACACTTGCGATGCTACGGTATCGAACACCTTGAGGCTCCTAGGACATGACATGCGCCCGCACGGTCAGTGGCGTGGGCGCGGCTGCACAAACGGTTGAAGTATAGCCCTTTCGAGCCAAGTTGGCAGCGCCAGTTGGGTCACGACGGCCGAAATGGGGGCAATCGAGGCCAAAGTGTTCCTTTTCGCCGCATTTGCGCCACATCCCCTCCATACCTGTAAGGGAAGCGTAAGGTTTGGTGGAGGGGCGGGAGGCCGGGATCGGCGGAGGGGCTCGCGCTCAAGCCCGAAACGTCAGCAGGATACGTGCGGGAGGCCGCGGGTCGGCGGAGGGGCTCGCGCGCAGGTTGCGCAGCGACTGGAACAGCCCAGTGGGCTGTTCCACCAAGCGAGCCATTGCTTGAGCACGTGCCCCTCCGCCGACCCGCGGCCGGACAGTTTAGGAAGCTTCTAGAAATTCCAAGAGTTCATATAGGCGATCTGCTCCTCGGTGAGGGTGTCGATCTCGATGCCGAGCGTCTCCAGCTTCACGCGAGCCACGTCGTCGTCAATGGCGGCGGGCACGTCGTAGACCTTGTCCTCAAGCTCGGAGGCATGCTTGAACAGGTACTCGGCGGCCAGGGCCTGGTTGGCGAAGCTCATGTCCATAACCGAGGCCGGGTGCCCCTCGGCGCAGGCGAGGTTCACAAGGCGCCCCTCGGCGAGCACGGTGATGGTGCGCCCGTCGGGCAGCGTGTACTCCTCCACCAGCGGCTTCAGCTCCTCCACCTTCACGGCGTTCGCGCGCAGCCATTTCATGTTGATCTCGGAGTCGAAATGGCCGGAGTTGCAGATGATGGCGCCGTCCTTCATGTTCTTGAAGGCCGGCTCGTCGATGACGTTGCAGTCGCCGGTGACGGTGACCCACACGTCGGCGAAGCGGGCGGCATCCTCGGCCTTCATCACGCGGTAGCCCTCCATGTGGGCCTCAAGCGCCTTCAGGGGGTCGACCTCGCAGACGATGACGTCCATACCCATGCCCTTCGCGCGCTGGGCCAGACCGCTCCCGCAGTAGCCATAACCGGACACTACCATGGTGCGGCCGCACAGAAGGCGGTTCGTGGCGCGCACGATGCCGTCCAAGGTGGACTGGCCCGTGCCGTAGTGGTTGTCGAAGCAGTGCTTGGTGTTGGCGTCGTTGATGTTGAACACCGGGTAGCGTAGCGCGCCGTCCTTCGCCATGGCCATAAGGCGCACCACGCCGGTGGTGGTCTCCTCGGTGCCGCCGATCACGCCTTCCAGCTTCTCGGGGAACTTCGTGTGCAGGGCGGTGTCCAGATCGGCGCCGTCGTCCATGATGATCTGCGGGTTGGTGGCCACCACCTCGGCAATGTGGCGCTCATAGGTTTCCGCGTCCTCGCCGGCGATGGCATACACGCGCACGCCGTAGTCGCGCACGAGCGAGGCAGCAGTGTCGTCCTGGGTGGACAGCGGATTGGAGGCACAGAGCGTCACCTCCGCGCCCGAAGCCACGAGCGTGCGCATGAGGTTCGCCGTCTCGGTGGTCACGTGCATGCAGGCGCCGATGCGCACGCCCTCGAGCGGGCGCTCCTCGGCGAAGCGCTCGCGGATGCGGGCGAGCACCGGCATGTCGCGGTCGGCCCACAGAATACGCTTTTGTCCCTCGTCGGCCAGATTGATGTCCAAAATGTCGCAGGCTTGGCTCACGGATTGCTTCCTTTCGCATAAGGTTCGTCTCTCCGGGCCGAATGCTGCCCGGGGAATGTGCATGGGCAACAGGGTAGCACAGCGCCCGCGCCCGCACGGCGCTGTTTCAAGGAACCTCCCCACAGGTTGGACAATCGGCGCAGATCTTGTGAGGCTCCAACTCGTTATGGCGCAAGGCTTTGCCCCGTCATCGAACGAGGTGTTCCGTCGCCGCCAAGACGCGACCGCTTCGGGTATCATTGCCGTATAGGTATCGTGACGCCCACCCAGGCGCCAACCCAAGAAAGGACTCCCCCATGATCGTCACCACCACCCCCACCGTGGAGGGCTACCGTATCACCGGCTACTACGGCATCGTGTTCGGCGAGGTGATCACCGGCATCAACTTCTTGAAGGACTTCGGCGCCGGTATCCGCAACCTCGTGGGCGGACGCTCCGCCGGCTACGAGGAGGAGCTGATGGGCGCGCGCAACGAGGCACTGGCGGAGATGCAGCAGCGCGCCGCGGCCTTGGGCGCCCACGCCATCGTCGGGGTGGATATGGACTACGAAGTGCTCGGCCAGGGCAACATGCTCATGGTCACCGCCTCCGGCACCGCCGTCACCGTGGAAGCGGCGTAGCGGGCCTCTTCACTCAATTCGGTCGTTGAAGAGGTCGTTTTCTGCACGAGATCGCCGTTTATGAGCGTCTAAAAGGACCCGCTGCCCTCTTAGATATACGTCTTACGTTAATTACGTCTTTAATTTCCGCATTCAGACGCTCATAAACGGCGATCTCGTGCAGGAATGGACACGCTCGTCGACTCAACGAGCGACTTCAAGCGACAGAAGGCGATAGGCCGCCGCGTCGCCGGGCACGGTGGCGGCGGGACGGTCGGGCGTGCTGCCCTCTTCGGGAGAGAGCGGCCGTTCGCTGCGAACGGTCGGCCCGGAGAACCCCGCCTCGGCAAGCCAGCCGAGAAGCTCCTCGAAGGTCGGCGCCGCCTGCACGGCGTTCGGAAGGGCGCGGGCCGCCTCAACGATGGCCGCGCGATCGACACTACCTGGGGCCGCCACGGGAACCTCGGCCAGCAGCACGCCGCCGGGTACCAGCACTCGACAGCACTCCCGCAGCGCCCGGGCCGGCGAGGCGAACAGAGAAAGCGAGCTGTTCAGGTAGACGAAGTCCGCCCATCCCTCCTCGATGCCCGCTGCGGCCAAATCTTCAGGGAAGCCGACGCGAAACGCCATGTTGCACCGGGAAAGGCCGCTGCGGTCAAGCGCCTTGGGAGCACCCGCCCGGGCCGCTTCCACAAACTCCTCGCTCCAATCGGCGCCGATGACGAAGCCGCTCTCGCCCACCTGCTCGCTCAGCTTGTAAGTCCCCTTGCCGCGCCGGCACCCCACGTTCACCACGCGCGCGCCAACCAGCGACCGCTCCGGCAGCTCCATATGGCAGCGCGCCTCGAACCCTCCCTCGCAGGCAAGATTCTCGTAGTGCCGTTGCAGCGCATCGTTTTCCATGGCCGCCCCTCTTCCTTCTAATCCTCTTCGCATAACAGCCAGAAAAACAGCTCTCCCCCAGCAGCGCCAGGCGTTTGCCGAACTCCTGGTCTTCCGGTTCTACGACAAACCGCAAAAGTGCCGTGCCGCCACGAGCTCCCGCACCCGGGCAAAAGCGGCTTCGGCATCCATCACTTTCATACCGTAGCGCGCGCCCATGCCTTCCCTACTCCGCGTGCTTGAGGGCCTGGTCGAGCTTTTGGCTGATGACCTTGGTGACGCCGTCGCCCTGCATGGAGACGCCGAACAGCACGTCAGCCATCTCCATGGTGCGGCGCTGGTGGGTGATCATGATGAGCTGGGTCTCGTCGCGCAGGCTGTCGATATAGGCCGCCAAACGGCGCAGATTCGTGTCGTCGAGTGCCGCCTCCACCTCGTCCAAGATGTAGAACGGCGTGGATCGGATGCGGTAGACCGCGAACAAGAGCGCCAGCGCCGTGAGCGACTTCTCGCCGCCGGATAAGAGCATCATCTTCGCGATGCGCTTGCCCTTGGGCTGGGCGTTCACCTCCACGCCGGTGTTCTCCACGTCGTCCGGATCCACCAGCGACAAATTTGCGCTGCCACCGGGGAACAGGATGGAGAAGATCTCCTGGAAGTTGCGATCCACCGCCTCGTAGGTGCGCACGAAGTCCTCCTTCATGCGCGCGTCGATGACGCGGTTGATCTTCGCAAGCGAGCGCCGGGCGCGATCGAGGTCCTCCAGCTGAGCGGCCAGATAGTCGTAGCGCACCTTCAGCGCATCGTACTCCTCGGCGGCATCCGGGTTGATGGTGCCGAGGTTGGCGATGCGACGGTTGATCTTGAACAGGGCGTCCTCCACCTCGGGACGGTTCTCCAGGGGCGGCACGGAAAGCGCCGTCTCCAGGGGCACGGACAGGTCGGTCGCGATGTGGTTCACCGCCGCCTCCACCTGAAGCTCGAGCCGCCCCTTCTGCACGCGAGCCTCGCTCAACCGCTCGCTTACGCCATCGAAGAGGGCGTGGGCCTCATGGGCCCGGCCGCGGGCCTCGGTGACGGAGGAATGCAGGCCGGTGGAGGAGTCCTCGGCGGCCGTGGCCTGCTCCTCCAGCTGACGCGTCCACTTCTGGGCCGAGGCGGTCAGCTCGTCGATGAGGGCGAGCACCGGCTCGATGCGGGCGGCGGAGACCGTCTTCGCGCGCAGGGCCACGCGGGCCTCCTCGCTCGCAGCGGCAAGGGTCTCCAAGTCGCGGACGCGGGCATCGCGGACGCGCTCGGCGTAGGTGGTGCGCTCGGAGAGCGTGGCCTGCGCCAGCTTCGCCTCGGCGAGGCTGTCGGAGACGCGATGGGCCTCGCGGCGCAGAGGCGCCAGCTCCTCGCTTAAGGCCTCCTGCTTCTTCTTGCCCGCATCCAGCGCCGCGTCAAGCTCCTTCACCCGGGCCTCGAAGGACTCCACGTTGGGACGGGCCGACGCCACGGCGGCCTCGGCCTCGGCGCGCTGGCGCTCGACGGATTCCAGCTCGCGGCGGCAGGAGGCCAGCTTCTCGGCGGCGGCGCTCGCGGTGTTGCGGGCCGCCTCGGCACGGCCGCGCAGGTTGGCCAGGGCCTGGGAAAGCTCAAGGGACGTGGCTTGGGCCTGGCGCAGGGCCTCCTCGGCCAAGCGGTGGGCCTCCTCGGCCTTGGCCTGGGCCGCCGCCGCGCCGGAAAGCTGCGCCCGCAGCTCCTCCAAGTGGCGCACGCGGGCGAGCACGCCGGCGCCCTCGTCAACCACGGCACCTCCCACGCTCACCTTGCCGGAGGGCCATACAATGGCACCATCCGGAGTGGCGAAGCGCAGGGCCGCGTCGTCCCGTCCGTGGGCGGAAAGCGCCGCCTCCAGGGTCGGGCACACCACCACATCGCCCAGGAGCGCCTCTACGGCGCCCCGGGCCTCTTCCGGGAAGAGGAGCTCGTCCACAAGGGGGACTCCCTCGGCCCCGCCGAAGCGCTCGCGCCGAACACGGGCCGCGCCGCGGATGCGGGAGGGACTGGCGTCGTCGCGAATGAGGAAGGACGCCTCGCCCGCGGCACCGGCGGCGGCGAGCTGTCCGGCGATGAGCTCTACCGCGCCCGCGTCTTCCACGAGCAGCGTGGCCACGTCCCCGCCCAGAAGCGATTCCACCAAAGGCTCGAAGCCGGCCGAGGCCTGGATGACGTGGGAGAGCGGCTCGCAGAGCCCCAGCACCTCGTCGACGTGCTCCACGAGCCACGCCCGGGCCTCGCCGGCGGAAAGCGCGCTTGAGCGCTCCATCTCCTCCAAGGTGGCGATCTCCACCGAAAGCGCGCGGTGGGTGTCGCGAGCCTCGTCCATGGCGGCGCGGGCCGCGTCGCGGGACTGCACGGCGGTGCCCACGGCGGCGCGGGCCGCCGCCTCGTCC
>NZ_WPOO01000031.1:0-18045 GCF_009755265.1 Adlercreutzia rubneri
GTCATCCACGGACATCTCGCCGGGCATCGAGAACCACAGATCCAGCGCATCCTGCTTGGCCCTCTTGTCGTACATTCGAACTCCCTTCCGGACACCTGGGTGTCCAACTTGGAGTCCGCACCCCCTTAGAGCCAATTCACATCACTCTACCCCGCAGTGGTTTTGAGATTGATATACGTATTAAGATATTTTTTTAAATACTTTAGCATATACAGTCGTTCAGATTACAGATTTATGCGAGCGCCAGCTCCGCAAACGTCTAACAACTCAAAATTTTTGCCTCAAACCAAACCAGACATTGTCTCAGGTATGACAAATGAACAAACTCATGGCGTTAGTGCATTTGGTTCAGCCCCGCATCTCGGCCTTTCGCCTCGGCCGCCCACTTCGCCCCACCTCCTCACACGCACTTGCGCAGTTCGCTGCGAAGCCTCATATGGCGATCGAGTTGCTTTCCGTTGAGCCGCTTGAAATCACAGCCAGCTGCGCGAAATGCATGCAGAATTGTCTCTTGGAATTCGAAAACATTCTCAAGCTGACTCGCCGTGATTGATCTTATCTCCAATCCCTGAGCAGCCAGCGCGCTCCTGCGACGCGAATCACGGGAAAGGCGAGAGCTGCTCCCATGGAACTGCGAGCTATCGTATTCAAGTGCCACGCCGCGCTCGGGCCATAGCACATCGCATACCAACGACGAGCCATGAGCGATACGCTCCGGCTCTCGCCTCAACTTGATCGGCTCATTAAGACGCGCACCCCTCATGCCGAATCCGCCGTAATTACGCGGCGCAGTCGCTATGATCGCCAAGGACGTCTCAGCTGGCGAAGCCGACTTTGCCAGAACGTATCGCGCAGCCGTCTTCGCCGGCGCCGACCCCTTGAAGCCACGCAAATGGCTGCAGAAGGCAACCAGCCGATTCGGCGAGCAGAGCGGATGTCGCACAAGATACTCGCTGGCCTCGACAGGATAGCAACCGCATAGCTCATAGCCCAATGACAGAAGCGCGCCAAAGGGAAGCAACGATGCCATCTGGGCAAAAACGAGTTCCGGAGCACAAACGTACACACCCCGCGCGATTTTAAGGAAAGACCCTTTCGGATATGTTGCCGAGCTGTGGTGATACGTCAACCCGTCCGCAGTACGCACCCCGGGCTTGCGATGCCCGAGCACATGGAGAACTTTTCCGGCGCCACTCGAACTATCAGCGAGTCCAGGCTCTTTCGAGCGCTTCGACGAATGCGTCTCCGACAAGACAACGCGACAAGCGCCAAGCAGCTCAGTGAGTTCTTCCGGCACACCATCCTCTAGCGCACCATCAATAATTTCGACAACGGTGCGTTTTGCTGAGGACGAATCCACCAGAACGGCCGATGACGGAAAGATCCGAAAAGGCAGATCATCGGTCTGTATCGTCTTACGACAATGGAAAAGATGCAAGGCAATGCCATTGCGAGCGGACCACAACCTCCAGAATTCCAAAGCAGTCTCATGACTTAAGCAGATGCACCGCATTTCCCCTCCTTTACTTAATAATGTATTACTGTATGCTATATCACAATCGAGCGAAATACACCAGAGGGAAATTCGTCTGCGAAAGATGCGGTAATCGAGCAATTGGTCGCAGAAGCAAACTCGGGACAAGAACAAGCGGAGGCCCACTCCGTCTGGGATCAAAGCACGCAAGGGCAAGCGGAGGGCCATTCCGTCCGAGCGCAAAGGACACTAGGGCAAGTGCGATCCCGTTCCGTCCGGGATCAAAGCATTTCAATCAGCGAACTAAAATGGCGCAAGATTTTCGAGTTGTTAGAGTTTCGCAGACAGCAGCCCCACCCCCCTACGATGTCTCGTTTTCCACATCACATCTCTGACCTGGGGCTATTCACCATATTCGGATACATTGACGAACGTCATGGCGACCTACCTCGGCATAGCGCCGAACAAAAGTCTAACAACTCGAAATTACCGTCCGAGAATTTGGCGGGAGTTGGCAGGAGCAAGACCGCCAGAGGCAAAATAGTCAACAGCGGGACCGGGGCAGCCCGGGCGCGGGCTGCAGGCAGATAGGCCAGAAGGATCCGGGCGCAAGCTGCAGGCAGGAGAAACCGGGGCAGCCCGGGCGCAAGCTGCAGGCAGGAGAAACCGGGGCAGCCCGGGCGCAAGCTGCAGGCAGAGGGGGCCAGGCAAGGCCAAACGCAAGCTGCAGACAAGTGCGAAGTAGCCCGGACAGAACCACGGAAAAACGGGGAGGGCCCGCCATAGCAGGTCCTCCCCGAAAGTACGTCAACAAAGACGAAGCATCCTGCGAGACCCAAGCATCATGGCGGCCCCTCTCCCGACGAGACATCGCCGCCCACCAATGTGAGACCCACAAGGCCCGGGCATCGCGGCAACCCCTCCCGAAACATGATGGCGGAGACTTCGGCCCATGCAAGCGAGCAGCCCGTAACGCCCCAGTAAATGCCGCGGAGAGACTAGTACTCCTCCAGATCGGCGGGGTTCACGCGGCCGCGGAAGGTGCGGTAGATGACCACGTGGTACACGAGAACGAGCGGAAGCCCGATGCACAGGATGATAGTCATCCAGGTGAGCGACAGCTCCGACGATGCGGCGTTGGCCAAAGTGATGGCCGGCCCCACGGAATCGGCCGTGGCGTTCACGAGCACGGGGAACATGGAGCAGGCCAGAAGCGCCACGAGCGCGATCATGGACGCGGACTGGGCCAGAAACGCCTTCAGGTCGTCCCCGGACGTCTTGCCCACGACGAGCGAGGCCAACAGCCCCACCACCACAAGCGCCGCGAACAGCCACCGCAGGATGCCCAGGTTCGGATCCATCTCGGGCCCGACAAGGACGAGGGCGTACACGGACACCACGGCGAACAGCGCAAGCGCAATCACCTGCAGGGGCAGGCGCAGACGAGCGGCGCGGGCCTGAAGGCAAGAGGGCAGCGGCGCCTTCAGCGCGGCCCAGCAGGAGCCGGCGGCCAGAAACATCGCCAGCCCCAAAAGCCCCGTCAGCAGCGTGAAAGGCGTGATGAGGCCGATCAGGGGCACGCCGGCGTAATCGCCCGCGGCGTCCATGGGGATGCCGGCGAAGATGTTGCCCACCGCCACGCCGAGCAGCAGCGCCGGAAGCAGCGAGCCCACAAAGAAGCACGCGTCCCAGAGCTTTCCCCAGGACGGATCGCCGGCACGGAACTCGAAGGACACGGCACGCACGATAAGGCCGAACAGCACCAGCATGACGGCCAGGTAGAACCCGGAGAACGTCGTGGCATAGGCGTCCGGGAAGGCGGCGAACAGCGCGCCGCCCGCCGTGAGCAGCCACACCTCGTTGCCGTCCCACACAGGCCCTATGGCCCGGCGCAGCACCGCGCGCTCCTCGTCGTTTTTGGCGATGAAGGGCGACAGCACGCCGATACCCAAGTCGAACCCGTCAAGCACGAAATAGCCCGCGATAAGCACGAAGATGAGGAAGAACCACAGCACGCTTAAGAACTCCATCATGGCTACTCACCTTCCTTCTTGCTATCGCCCGCGGCGGCGACGGCCTCCGCAACGACGACATCGCCCTCGGCGTCGGCGGCGACCACGGCCACTGCAGCCGCATCGGCGGCAGCAGCGCCCTCGGCAACCGGCCCTTCCTTGATGAAGCGGCCGATGACCCGCGCCCACCCGATGAGCAGCACCAGATACACGAGCACGAACAGGCCCAGCGTCAGCCACAGCTCCGGCGCCGACACCGACATTGAGATGCCGTCGGCCGTCAGCAGCGACACGCCGTCGGGGCCCGTGACCGACGGGTACACCACCCAGGGCTGGCGCCCCACCTCGGCGGTGATCCAACCCGTCTGAATGGCGATGAACGGCCAGATAGGCGACAGCACCGCCGCCCACTGCAGCCAGCGCATCTTCGCGATGCGGCCGCCCTTGAAGGTGAACACGAGCACGAGAATGCTCGTCAGCATGATGAGCCCGTACATGGCCACCATGAGGTGGTAGCTCTGGAACACGAGCCCCACGGGCATGTCCTCCACCACCATGTCGCCGTACTCCTCGGTCTGGGCGAGCTCGTTTAAGCCCGGATACTCCGTCTCGAAGTTGCCCGTGGCCAGAAAGCTCGTACCGCCGGGAATGGCGAAGGGAGCGATGACCTCCTGGTTGTCCTCATCCACAATGCCCACGGCGTACAGCGGGGGCACCTCGGAATCGTACATGCCCTCCATCATGGCGAGCTTGGTGGGCTGCTCGTTCCACACCACCACGGCCGAAGAGTGGGCGAACACGATCATGGCGCAGGAGGTCACGATGCCCACCACGGCGGCGATGCGCATGGTCTTCATGGCGAACTCGGCGTTGCGGCCCTTGAGCATATACCAGCCGGCCACAGCCATGGCCACGAACGCGCCCATGATGAGCAGTGCGTCCACGGTATGGGTGTAGCGGGCGAAGATGGACGGGTTGAAGGCCGCCGAGAAGAAGTCGGTGATGACGGCCTCGGTGCCGTCGGCGTTAAGCTCCGCGCCGGCCGGCGTCTGCATCCAGGAGTTCGCGATGAGGATCCACAGCGCCGATAGGCACGACCCGGCCCACACGAGCCACGAGGACACCATGTAGAACTTCGGGCTCACCCGCTCGCGCCCGAACAGGAGCACACCCAGAAAAATCGACTCCAGGAAAAAGGCGAACAGCGCCTCAGCGGCCAAGGGAGCTCCGAAGATGTCGCCCACGAACCGCGAGTAGTTCGCCCAGTTGGTGCCGAAGGAGAACTCCATGGTGATGCCCGTGGCCACTCCGATGGCGAAAGTCGCGGTGAACACCTTCACCCAGAATTTCGTCGCCGCAGCGTCCTCAGGTTTGCGCGAGCGGTAATAGCGGGTCTCGTTGATGGCCAGAATGAGCCCGAGTCCGATGGACAGCGGCACGAACAGGAAGTGGTACGCCACCGTCAGCGCGAACTGAATGCGCGAGAGCACCGCCACATCAGCGAAAGCCTCCATTGCACACCCCCTTTCTCTGCGCGCCCGCGGCCGAGATGCGGCCGCCCCTGGGCGCAATCGAATACGTTCCCATCCCTAAGCGGAACGGTCAGGTTCCATGGTACTCCTTCTTTGCGGAAGGCAGCGTGTCAACCTGGTGTCACTTCCTGCCCGTTTCGCCGCCTCGCCTGCCTCACCCCTAGGCGAAAGACAACTCGCCTTCCAACAGCTGCCGGTAGAGCGCGGCCAGCGCCGGCGAGGGATCGAGTCCCAGCGTTCGCGACAGGCGGTCGCGGCAGGCGAAGAACGTCTGCACGGCGGCCGAGCGCTGATCGGTGGCCATCTGCGCGCGCATGAGGGCCGCTGCCGCGTCCTCGCGCCCCGCATCGCGCTGAAAGGCCTCCCGAGCGAGCCACAGCGCCCCCTGGAGCTCACCCCGGACAAGAAGACGCCGCGAAGCTGCCACCAGGCCGTCCACGAACTCCGCGTCGAGGCGATCGCGGAAGACGACGATGGCCTCGCACTTGCGCTCGGTGGGCAGAAGCACGCTGCCGAAGGAGCCCTGGATCGTCGCTATGGCCCTCTCCCAGGCCATATCGTCGGCAGGGCCGAACAGAAGGCAGCGAATCAGCTCCTCGAACTCGTCTAAGTCGCTCTCGAACAAATCGGGATCGAGCCGGCAGCCATAGCGGCTGCGGATGAGGTAGGGGCACGACCCCTGCTGGGAAAGGAGGGATCGCAGATCTCCCCACACGCGGTAGAAGCTCTTCGCCCCCGTGCGCTTGTCGGCGGCCGGCCACAACATGGAGACGATCTGGTCGCGTCCCAGCTCGCGCCCGCGGTGCAGGGCGAGCAGCGCCAGCAGAAGACGGGTCTTCGGGCGGCCCTCGAACTGATAGGTGATGTCGCGGCGCCCCAAAGCGACTTCCATGGTGCCGAACAGCTTCAGGCGCAGCGGCTCCACGGACATCTCGGGCGCGACGGCCATCGCCGTCCGGGGCGCACTGGGCACCGGCAAACTGCGCCCGCGCTCGGGAGCCTCGACGACAGGGGCTCCAGAAGACTTCTCGCGGCGCGAGCGGGCCGCCCCCTTCTCGACGTGAGCCGCAAATAATGCGGCGGCCACAGGGGCAGAAAGCCGCGGCAGGCCGAGGCCTTCGAGCACCTCCCCTGCCCGCTCCAGTGCAGCGGCCGCCCGGTAGGCTCCGAAGCCGAGGCTCCAGCCGCGCTCCACGAGTGCGTCCAGGGCGCGATGGCTGCAAGCAACGAGCCGCACCAGCTCGGGTCGGCCGGCAATGGCCGTATCGGCGCCGGCGCCCAGCGCTCCGGTCGCCTCCAGGCCCTCCAGCGCCGCCGCGGCGCCGAGCAGCCTGCGCTCCACGTCGATGCGCGAGCCGCCTCCCCAGTCCAGCGCTTCGCCGACCTGGGACGCCCAGACCGCCAGGACGTCGCCGCCACGGCCCAGCGCCAGCACTCCATGCGCCACCACGACCAGCTCGGCCAGACCGTCCTCCCGCTCGACTCCCCCGGCGCCATCCAGTTCAGCCAGGCAGGAGGCGACCGTCTCCTCCATGGCCCGGCGCGTGGCCGCGTTGCCCACCTCCCAGGCCGCCAACGCCGCAGAGAGAACCGTTCGCGGCGTGCTCCTCTCCGAGACAAGGCTGCGCTGGGCGAACTGAACGGCCCGCGCGCGATCGCCCCGCTGCGCCCAGGCCCAGGCGATCATGGCGTTGATATCCGCCCGGGCTGCCATTTGGGTGCGGGTCGCCGATTCGTAGAGCTCGCACACCTCGACGGCCGCGCCGCCCCACAGGGCCGCCCAGCCGTTCGCCGCCAGCCACCGGCCGTGGGCCCGCCGGCGCGCCAGCAGCGTCATCGCGCTCACGGCGCGCCCGCATTCCCCGCGCTCCATCAAGCGCTCCGCCAAAACCTCTATCGCCTCCTCCCTGCCGGCGAACCCGCAGGTCTCGGCGAGCGCCTGAAGACGCGCCCGCCCGTGATCCCTCACCTCCCCAAGGGATACGGAAAGTGCGGCGAAGCTCTCTTCGCCTGCGGAAATGCCCACAAGAGGGCAGCGCGCGGCGAGAGCATCCCAGGCCTTCTCGGCCCGGCGAGCCCCGAGCAGCGCTCGCACGTCGTCTATCGTGCCCCTTCCGAGCACCGTCATGGCCCACAGGGCAAGCTCCTCTTCCGGAGTGCATCCCGCCCGACTCGCGCCGAGCACCAGCTGGATCGGCGTCGCAGACCCCCATCGCAGGGCGGCAATGCGCTCGGCCAACCCCAAGGGGCGCCGATCCGTCACCCCTTCGGGCTCCTCCTCCAAATCCTCCCGCGCTACCAGCATCTCCGCGGCCTCGATGACGACGCGCCTGCCGAACAGCTCCATCGGCGCATCGGCCCGCGTTGTCGTGGCAATCACCTCGCAGCTTGCATCCGCCAAGCGCTCCACGACCTCCGCAAAGGCCTCGGCGCGATCATCGGTAAGGAGCGGAAGATCGGCCACCACCATCAGCGCGGCGTGCTCGTCGGCTTCAAGCACCGCCTCGGCCAGCACCCCCGCATCCAAATCCCGCAGGAAGCAGGGCGACGAGCCGCGCAGCCAGAATACGTGTTCGAACTGGAACATCACGGATGCGTACTCAAATGCGAGCGTCGCCTTGCCGAACCCCGGCGGCGCGACGACAAGGCGCAGGGCGCCGCGATCCTCGAGGAGCCGCGACAGAAGGCGCGGTCGGCTCCTCAGACGGTCGGGAACCACTCCGTGGGGGCGCCTCCCCTCGCAAGCGCTCTGCTGGATGAAACGGGTCATGGGCATCTCCTTCTTCTTTCGGCCCTCGCTAACAACAGGTCGCACCTTACGAGGCCCCGACTGTCCGGGCAACCAGCAAGGAACATAAGACCGCCGATCCCCTTCCATTGCCGCCCAGACAAACCGCCTGCAACATGCAGGCAGCCTCGCAAAAGGCACCCGCAAGCACAAGGAACGCGCGAGGAAGGCCCGTGGCAGGCGTCTCCAGTCATCTGCGGAAAAGCTTCAGCGCCATTCGCGCTCCGTGCAAGCGACAAGCAGTCGAACGGCACCCGCGCGACGGGCCCTCGCCTTCCTCTCGTGCCACCGGCAGAAAGCCGCCAGCGCCCATTGCCGCCCCAGGAGGGACGGCGCCGACAAGAAATCGGGACGCCGCCACGGTTTCTCCACGGTTCGCGCGAGAGCATTCCCGCGAAACCGTGGGGGTCGGCGCGGGCGTCAGGCGAGAGCACTTCCGCGAAACCGCAGCGGTCGACGCGGGTATAAGAAAAGACCCCTCCGCGTTGCGGAAGGGTCCCTCTTCTTGGGACGCGCGCCTCGCGCCCCTTGCCTTTCTTCGCGCTGCCGCGCCGGCCCAATCGCCCGTCGGACGCCCTCGGAGCTTTAAGCCTCCTCGCCCTGGGCCGCTTCGCGGCCGAGCAGCTTGGCGATGCGATCGGAGTACTGCAGGTTCTCAAGCCCCGCCTCGGCGGCCAGGTCGATCACCGGCGCGTCGTTCCACAGCGCCTCGAGGCGGTAGTACTCGCGGGTCTCGGGCATGAACACATGCACGACGATGTTGCCGTAATCCAGAAGCGACCAGCTTCCGTCGGCGGACATCTCGCGGTGGGTGGGCTTGATGGACGCCTCCTCGCGCAGCTTGTCCTCGATCTCGTCGATGATGGCGTCCACCTGGCGGGAGTTGGCGGCCGTGGCGATGACGAAGTAGTCGGTCACGCCGATAAGGTCGCGCACTTCCTGCACCATGATATCGGTGGCCTTCTTCTCATCGGCAGCCTTGGCGGCGATGAGCGCGCACTTCCGCGAGAAGGCGGCCTGCTGCTCTACAGCATCGGTCATAGCTATCCTCACTTTCGGGAACATCAGATTTTGCTTGCATACCTTAGCACAAGTCTCTCCGGGGAGAGCTCCGGAAGGGGCGCGCGGAGCCCGGTTCGCTTTTCTCTCCCTGCGAACACAGTTAAGGGAAATAGCGAAGATGACGCACATAAGTCGGTACCATCCCAACATTGCTGCTGCTGAAGTGGAAGCTATTTCTTTAATAACTGTGTTCTCCGGGAGCGCTCAGAGGTCTCCGCGCGCCCCTTCCGGAGCTCTCCCCTACGTTGCCTTCACTGAGCTAAGGTCTCCCGTAAGGTACCGGGTCGGGGTTGGCCTCGGCGCGGTAGACCTCCTGCTCGGGCATGTAGGAGTTCCATATCTCGGTGGTCTTGGAGTACATAGGGTGGCGCCGCTCCATGATGAGCTGGACCCAGTAGGCGTACACCTCCAGGAACAGATCGCGCAGCTCAAGCTCCCCGACCTTCTCGCGCAGCTTCTGCACCATCTTTCCCTTGCGCCCCGGCTCCAGGGCATCGGCGATATAGACGATCATGTCCAAATCGCTCATGTCCACCGCGCCCAAGGTGTGGCGCTCGACGGCGGCGAGTACCTCAGGCGGCAGCTCCGGGAAGGCGCGGCCCAGGGCCACGGCGGCCGTGAGGCCGTGCAGGACTCGGGGCATGGCGGAAAGCTCGGCGTCCAGTTCCATCCCCAGCTCGTCGGCCCGTGCGAGGATGCCGGGGTCATCGTAGCCCTTGTCCCAGTCGTGCAGAAGGCCGGCCACCCGGGCCGCGGTCTTATCGGCCCCGTAGACGCAAGCCAACGCCTCGGCCGTCTCCGACACGCCGAGGCTGTGCTTGAAACGACGCGGGCCCACCCGCTTCTCCAGCTCGTCTCGGCGCTCCTTGTAGAATTCCTCGCTACGCCAATCGGCCATGGTCGGCTTCCTTTCGGTACAGCTGCTCTTCCTCGATGATCTCGCGAACCGCCTCGGGCACGAGGTAGCGGATGGTTCGTCCCTCGGCCACGCGCTGGCGCAGCTCGCTGGAGGAAATGTCGATGCCCGGCACGACGAAGGGTCGGACATCGAACCTACGCTCGCGCAGGACGCGCAGAGCCTCCTCCCCCAGCTCGAAGCCGGGGCGCGTGGCGGCCGCGAACATCGCGAGGCGGCCCAGCTCGGCGCTCTCGTGCCACCGCGGCAGCGTGAGAGCCGCGTCGGCGCCGACGATGAAGACGAGCTCCACCCCCGGCAGCTCCTCGCGCAGCTCGCGCAACGTGTCCACAGCGTAGGTGATGCCGGGGCGCTCCACCTCCAGGGCGCTCACGGCGAAGGCGGGGTTGCCGGCCACGGCGGCGGCCACCATGGCCAGCCGCACCTTGCCGGGGGTCACGGGACGATCCTGCTTGAAGGCGGGACGGCCCGTGGGCACGAACAGCACCGCATCGAGGCCAAAAGCCTCGAGGGCCTCCTCGGCACAGGCGAGATGCCCCAGGTGAGGAGGGTCGAAGGTGCCCCCCATGATACCCAGCCGCGCGAGCGTGCCCGCCCGCGCCCGCTGCGCCAGCGCGTCCACGGCACCGTCCATCGCCCTTAGGCCCTCACCTGGCCCGCGCCGCGCAGCACATACTTGTAAGAGGTGAGCGCGTCGGCGGCAAAGGGCCCCCGCGCATGGATCTTCTGGGTGGAGATGCCGATCTCGGCGCCGAGGCCGAACTGGCCGCCGTCGGTGAAGGCCGTGGAGGCGTTGGCGTACACCGCCGCCGCGTCCACCTGAGCGAGGAAGGCGTCTTGGGCCGCCTCGTCGGAGGCGACGATGGCCTCGGAGTGCTTCGTGCCGTAGCGGTTCACGTGGTCGATGGCCTCTTGCAACCCTTCCACGCATTTCACCGCCAGCTCGGGCCCCAGATACTCGGTCTCCCAGTCGGCCTCGCCGGCGAGCACGACATCGGGCACGTCACCGGCCACGGAAAGCCCGGCCGCCTCGGCGATGGCGAGCACGCGCGCATCGCCGTGGACGAGCACACCGGCCTCCTTCATGTCCGCGAGAATGGACGGCAGCACCGCATCGGCCACCGCCGCGTCCACCAAGAGCGTCTCGGCAGCGTTGCACACACCAAAGCGGCGGCACTTCGCGTTCCTGATGATGGCGCGGGCCATCTCGGGGTCGGCGGAGGCGTGCACGTACACGTGGCAGTTGCCCGTGCCCGTCTCGATGACCGGTACTTTGGCATGCTCCACGCAATGGCGGATAAGGCCCGCGCCACCCCGGGGGATGAGCACGTCCACCAGGCCGTGCAGCCCCATGAGCACATCGGTGGCCGCCCGATCGGTGGTGGTCACCGCGCAGATGGAGCCCTCCGGCAGCCCCGCTTCCACGGCAGCCGCGGCCAGCACGTCGGCGATGACCTCGTTGGAGCGGGCCGCAAGGCTGCCGCCCCGCAGGATGCATGCGTTGCCGGACTTCACGCAGACCCCGGCGGCGTCGGCGGTCACGTTGGGCCGGGCCTCGTAGACCATGGCCACCACCCCGAGGGGCACCGACACGCGCCGAAGCTCGATGCCGTTGTAGAGGGTCGATTCCAGCGACACGACGCCGAGCGGATCGGGCAGCGCCGCCACCTCCTCCAGGGCGTCGGCCATGGCAAAGACGCGGGACTCGTCCAGCATGAGCCGGTCCAGCAGCGCCTCGGTGGTGCCGGCCGCGCGCGCCGCCTCCATGTCCTCGCCGTTGGCCTCAACGATGGCCGGCGCCTGCGCCCGCAGGGCCGCCGCCATGGCGTAAAGCGCCCCGTTGCGCTCCTCGGTCGTCGCCTGAGCCAACTTCGCGCTCGCCGCCTTTGCGAATTTCGCCAGTTCGCGCACTTCCTCTTCCAAAGTCATGGGCCTCTCCTATTCGAATAGAACCAGTTCGTCGCGATGGATGACGGGGCGGTCGGCCAGCACGGCCAGAATGGCGTTGCTCGCCACCTCCTCGCGGCTGCGCCCGCAGGCCAGCTTCAGAAGATCGCTCGCCGCCGCGGCACGGCCCCGCGCGAACACGTGCCCCGTCTCGTCGGCCACGTCCACGATGTCATCCAACCCGAAGTCGCCCTCCACGGAGCGAATGCCCACGGAAAGGAGCGACTTGCCGCGCATCACCAGAGCATCGCGGGCCCCTTCGTCCACGACGACGGTGCCGTGCACGGAGTCCCCGAGCGCGATCCACAGCTTCTTGGCCGTGATCTCGTGGGGGCGGTCCGGCGCCGTGAACAGCGTGCCGACCGCCTCTCCGGCAGCGGCCTGAACGATGCAGTCCGCGCGCCGCCCCTGGCAGATGACCATGGGAATGCCCGCGGCCATGAGCACCCGGGCCGCCTTGATCTTCGTGATCATGCCGCCGCTTCCCACGCCGGACACCGCGCCCCCGGCCGCAGCCAGGATGTCGCGGCCGACGCGATCCACGACGGGAATGAGCGTGGCCGCAGGATCGATCTGCGGGTTCGCCGTGTACAGCCCGTCGATATCCGAGAGGATCACCATGAGGTCGGCATCGATGAGGCAGGCCACGAGCGCCGCCAAGGTATCGTTGTCGCCGAAGCGGATCTGCTCGACGGACACCGTGTCGTTCTCGTTCACGACGGGCACCACGGACAGCTCCAACAGCCGCGTGAGCGTATCCCGCGCGTGCAGGTAGGCCGAGCGGTCCTTTGTGTCGCGACGCGTGAGCAGCACCACGCTCGTCAGCATGTCGCGCGCCCCGAAGGCCTCGGCGTAGGCCGTGGAAAGGGCGCTCTGCCCCACGGAGGCCGCCGCCTGCAGGCTCGGCATGTCGCCCGGTCGCTTGGCGATGCCCAGCGCCTCCAAGCCACAGGCGATAGCCGCCGACGTGACGATGACCACGTCCCACCCGGCCGCGCGAACCCGCGCCACCTGATCGGCCAGATCGTTCAGAAACCCGTAGTCGATGGAACTCTCGGAGGTGGTGAGGGTGGCCGAGCCGATCTTCACCACCAGGCGCTTGCGCCTGTGCGTCGCGTCATTCATCAGATATCCAACTCCTGGTAGACGTCCACGGCACCGGCCGTGGGAGATTCGAAAGCAAATGAGAAGCCGAGAATGCGCACTTCGTCCCCGTCGCGGGCGCCGGCCTTCTCGAGGGCCGTATCGACTCCCATGCGCTTGAAGCGGTGCTGGAAGAAGGCCACGGCCTCCTCGTTCTCCCAGTCGGTCTGCACCACCATGCGCTCCACCTGCACGCCGGAAACGCGCCAGGCGCCGGGGCCCTCGGAGATGATGTCGAAGCGCTTCTCGCGGGCCTCGCGGCGCAGCTCCCACACGTGGTCGTACTGCATGTCGGATGCCGCCTGCTCGCGGGCCGCCTCGCGCAGGGCGTGCACCTTGGTGGCGATGGCGGCCTTCAGCGAGTCTACACCGGCGCCCGTCAGCGCGCTTATGCGGTAGAGCTTCGGATCGATGGGGCTTTCCACGAACTCGTTGCCCCCGGCCGCGGCGATGGAGTCCTCGCGCACCCGGGCGGCCAGCGCCTCGCAGGCCTCCTCGGTGCCGGGCGCGTCGATCTTGTTGGCCACGACGATGCGGGGCCGCGCCGCCAGCTCGTCGGCGTACAGGGCCAACTCGTTCTTGATGATCTCGTAGTCCTCCAAAGGATCGCGGCCCTCCCAGTCGCCGGTCAAATCGACGACCTGCACGATGAGGGCCGTGCGCTCAATATGGCGCAGGAACTCGTGCCCCAGCCCGCGGCCCTCGGAGGCCCCTTCGATGAGCCCCGGGATATCGGCCACGACGAAGGAGAGATCGCCCGAGGTGGCCACGCCGAGGTTGGGAACGAGCGTGGTGAACGGGTAGTCGGCGATCTTCGGCCGCGCGGCGCTCATCTTCGCGATGAGCGAGCTTTTGCCCGCCGACGGCATGCCCACCAAGGCCGCGTCGGCCATGAGCTTCATTTCCAGCTCGATCCAGCGCTCCTCGGCCGGCTCGCCCAGCTCGGCGAAGGCCGGCGCGCGACGCGTGGAGGTGACGAAGTGGATGTTGCCGCGGCCGCCCATGCCGCCGCGCGCCACGGTGACCGACTCGCCGTCGTGGGTCAGATCGGCGATCATCTCGCCCACTTCCCCCTCTTCCTCGAAGTACTCGCGCACAACGGTGCCCACGGGCACCTTCAGCACGAGATCCTCGCCGGTGGCGCCGTGCATGCGGCTGCCGCGGCCGTGGGTGCCGCGCTCGGCCTTGAAGTGGTGCTTGAAGCGGTACTCGATGAGCGAGGAGACCGAGGCGTCGGCCACAACGATGACATTGCCGCCGTGACCGCCGTCGCCGCCGTCGGGGCCGCCCTTGGGCACATGGGCCTCGCGCCGGAACGACATGCACCCGGCACCCCCGTTTCCGCCCTTCACATTGATGCGTACTTTATCGATAAACATAGGAGCCTTTCGAAAGCTAGTATGGTGAGTAGATGATACAACAATGCCCCCTGAAACTTCAGAGGGCATTGGGTTACCGTTGATGTTACGCAGTCGTTGAGACTTAAAGCGTTTAGGCGGTCTGCTCGGCCGGGATGACGTGAATCTTGCGCTTCTGGCCGCGCGTGAACTTCAGCGTGCCATCGCACAGGGCGAACAGGGTGTCGTCCTTGCCGCGGCCCACGTTCTCACCGGGATGGAAGTGGGTGCCGCGCTGGCGGACGATGATGTTGCCGGTCTTCACAGCCTCGCCGGCGAACTTCTTCACGCCCAGTCGCTGCGCGTGGGAGTCGCGACCGTTACGGGTAGAGCCCAAGCCTTTCTTGTGTGCCATGAGAGATTCCTCCTTAACCCGTTACTCGGCCTTGGCCGTACCGACGGATTCGATCTTCACGCGGGTCAGGTTCTGACGATGACCGCGCAGCTTCTTGTAGTTCTTGCGCTTCTTGAACTTGAAGACCAGCGCCTTGTCGCCCTTGAACTGCTCGAGCACGGTGGCCACAACCTTGGTCTTGGCGGCCTTCTCGGGGTCGGCCTCCACCTTGTCGCCGTCCACCACGCAGATGGCCTCAAGTTCCACCTTGTCGCCAGGCTCGACGTTGAGCTTCTCGATGTTGATCTTGTCTCCGGGGGCGACTTTGTACTGCTTGCCGCCCGTTTTCACGATTGCGTACATGTAAGTTTCTCCTTGAATGTGACTAAACGCAAGGCGATATCTTACCCGACACCCCCGCGCGAGTCAATGATTTTCTCCCGCAAAAACCCGCCGTTCACCGAGCATCTACATATATAAGAGACGAGGAGGGCACTTCCCTGAGTTCGAGCCCGGAGAACAGGCAAGTCATCCATTTTCAAGACTGAAACTATACAATAGCATCTAGGTCATAGGTTGGCATGAGATAGGATGGCGCGATGGATTATCAACGAGAGCTTCTTGGAGGCAGTTCCTTCCTTGATCGTTACGAAGAGCAGCTAAGCTCGCTCTGTCGCAACCAGCGCTTCATTAACATGATTTCCTTGGCGTCAAAAGAAGCAGCAGAAAAGACGGGGTCAGATACAGGTAAGGCCGGAAAGAACATCATCTCCGACACTCTCTTTCGCGAGCGCGCTTATCTCCTGCTTCCGGAGTACGCCCATATCGTCGACGATGTTGCGCGAAGCGGCTATTCGAAAAAGTCTGCCGTTCTCTCGATCTACTACGCTGCCAAAATTCTGAATGCTTCCTCCTCTTGCGGAAGCTATTCGGCGTCACAGGCAAACGAATCGGCAGCCTGCCAGCAAGATTATCATGCTCAGAATTCGTCGAATGCGAACGCTCGACGAATTTGGGAGGAGATAGCTTTCATCATAGACAAGTATCGCAAAGACGGCGCCCCCGAACGCGAATTTCAGATCGAAATGGAGAACGCCTTCGAGAAATTGGGGTGGTCCCGAAGGCTTGGAGAGGTGATCGCCCAATACACTATCCCCGTAGGCTCAGCCCATTCAGTGCGCCCCGATCTCATCATCACCAAAGAAGGCACGCCGATCTTTGTCGTCGAGCTCAAAAAGCCGTCATCTGGAGCAACCCCGCGAAACGCCGATCAACTGTTCTCCTACATGCGCCTCCTCAAGCTCAATGTGGGCCTGCTGATCTCCGACGTCGTCCAACTCTACTATGATGACCCCTCGAATGCAGGCAATCCGCGCCTCGTCGAGAGCATCCCTGCAAGGAGCGACTGCGAAGAGGGGCCGCTCTTGTTCGATCTCCTTATGAAAGACGGCTTCGCTAAATCGAGCCTCAATGCTTATATCGCGGAAACTCTCTCGCAGCAAACCACCTTAACCCAGGTGCAGTACTTGAGGTCCCGGCTTCTTTCGGAGCAAGGGGCTACGCTGGTCAACGAGGCGCTTACTGATTTTTTCCATTCTGAGGCCGCCAAAGACGTCATTCACGACGCCCTCCGAATTTACCTCCAAAAGGAGTATCCCCAGGAGGTTGTCTCTCAAGCACTCGATGGTCTCGATATCAAATGGGAAAATCAACCTCGGTCGAACAATTCCCCGCTCGGCCAAACATCGGCTCGCGAGGAGCACACCAACAGAGAGTCATCTTACTCCCCCACAAAAGAACCCTCCCTCTTTCGAGGCAAAAAGGTCGGCCAAATTGCGAACGACCACCTGAGGGCCATGCTAGAGAGGGGAAACGTATCTCCTGAAGAAATCCAACTTATGGAAACCAGAGAATACAGTAAACGCGTTTTCGGAATCAACTACCCGTTGCTCGTTCCCACATCAAGCCCCCACGACCGCGCGCGATATTACGCTACCCCCCTTTTCATTAGGGGCATCGCCTACAAACTCTGCAACGATTGGCACGAATCGCCCGCGAATAACGATCGGCCTTATCTCGTGTCATGGCTCCAAAGCCACGCGCAGGACATATTCTCCTCGTGATTTTACATGGGGCGAGCTGCAACTTCCGGCTCGTTTTCCAGTAGATCTTCGACGAGATAGACGGGATCCATGTACTGGATGCCGTAGGCGCCCTCGTTAATCTGCTCGGCCAATCGGCTCGAGTAATAGATGCGGAGGGCTTCCTCGGCATCAATGTTGAGGCGTTCCGCCAAAAGCGTCACGATTTCCGTGTCCTGATTGCGCTTCAGCGTTTCTTCCAAAATATCCGGACTTATTGGCGCGTCAATCATTGCGTCACCTCATAGGCCTCTTCGAATACTAAGGTTCGATCCAAGAAGGGCTGAGATTTGAAACAGTACTGATCGTTGCGATCGTAGAAGCTCAGTTCCTCGATGGTGCGATCCAGCGTCCAGAGCCCTTTGTAATAGAGATCGACGGCCCGATACACCTGATCGTCAGCCACACCACCGGCAATTAGATCGAAACCCTCGTCCTGCGACTCGCCGCGACGGCACGAACAAACGAACTCCACCCACTCGCGATCATTTTGTTCGAAGACGAGAACGTTGCCGCTAACGTCCCCCTCTGTAAAATCGTAGACGTTTACCAGAGGCCTCCCACCTGCACGCATCGCCTTCCGGCGCGCCCACAACTCTGCTTGCTTCTTCACCGACGTCAGATAGAAACCCCGGCCGAAGTCGAGACGATCGCGGGATCGCGCAACATCGGGGCGATCGACCACGGTATTCGATCCATGAAAGAGCTTCATACCGCATAGCCCTTTTCGCGAGCGAAGGTCGTTATATCGTCGACAAGGTATTCTTTGCCAAGGCAATGCAGTGCGTCGTAGCAAGGAATGATATAGCCCTGCATGATCTCCGATTCCTGAAGCAGGCGGAAGGCATCAGGGACCGATATGCGCCATGCGTCAGCAAGAGCGTGCAGAAGGAACACGCTAAAGGCGATCTCGTCCCTCGTTTTCTCGCTCACGGCCCGCTCCTTTCGAAGAGATTTTCATCATAGCACAAGCATCAAACAACCCGCTATACGTAGTCTTTCAATACGCTGTCAGCTATCTGGAAAATGTGCTTTTTTGTTCAGGCCTCTGACCTGGGAAATCTGGAGTTATACCAGGTCAAACTAGGTGTTTCCTGAAAACAAAAAAGCACGTTTTCCAAATTTCGCGAGCCAAAATAGCACGTTTTCCGAAACGAGGAGAAGTCAAGCGGAGCAATCATGAACCACCCCTCAAAGGGGTGGTTTGCTCTGGGCCTATAAGGCCGAGGGGGGCCGGCAGCGTCTAAAGGCGCTGCCTCTCACTTCGTTCAAGCCGTACCGCCCTTGTCTCTCGCGGGC
>NZ_WPOO01000032.1:0-13892 GCF_009755265.1 Adlercreutzia rubneri
GGCGGGTATGGGGCTGTCAAGGTTCCATCGAGGGATTTCCTCCCTCATAGAGACGGACAGCTAGGTGGGCGAAACGGAACCCCGCACGGAGAAAAACACTAGAAACCGGAAGAGAGAATCTCTTTCAGGTTCTCTCGCGCAAGACTGATGCTGCGTCTCACTGCGCGATCGGAGCACCTCTCTACTTCGGCTATCTTCGCCGTGGGCATACCAAGCAAGTGCCTCATCAGAAAACGCCTGCGTTGTGCGGCGGGTATCTGCTGGAACGCTTGAAACAGCGCTTCGGATTCCAGTTTCTCCATAAAGATTAACTCTGGGTCTTTTTCGGGATTGTTAGGGGCAAGAGAGGCTTCGTCCATCGACGCCAAGTGTAGTGAGTGTCTTGTCTCGCGGCGCTCCGTTCGCCAGAACTCACGCTGAAGTTCCTCTATGCCCTCGAATACTTGCCTGGGCAGATTTATCTCGGTTCGTTTGCCGTCGGGCGTCCTCACCACAATGCGATATTGGGCTTGGGAGTCGTCAATGTTCCTGCTTTCGTAAAATCGGGCCATATATTGCTCCTTCGGTTCAGACCCGCAGGAGCAACCGGCCGAAAGCGCAAAAAAGGACGGGCAGGACGTTTGGCTCCTGTCCGTCTGGCGGATCGGCGGGTATTTATTTACATCCTCAAAGATGTGCTACGTTTTGGGCAAATTCGTTATGCGCATAGTCCCATTGCTCTCGAACGTAAGCACGGTAAGCTGGCCCTTGCGTACTATTTCTACGCGACGCAGCTTTCTATCTGCCCGACAGACGAGCTTGCCGAGCGCATTCCTTACGTCTTGCATACAGCCACCTCCTCTCTGACGGAGCATGATGTCATGTTTGACCACATAGCGTCCCGACTTGAAAAGTCAAAATTCTGTCTGGTTCGACAATGGTGCTCCGCAGACTGTCGATCTTGGGGTGCTCTACGAGACGGATGGGTAATGCATCGTCACCGCTAAACTGACGGAAGATTCTCGCTCGGTCTATCGGTTCGCAAGTGTTTAGGGTTGTTGCGGGAGATTTTGCTTACGCCACAACAACCCCTTGGGCGTCATGCTGCAGCACAATGCATAAATATCCAATATTTTGTCTTAAAGGTTGTTGGAGCGATTCTGCTACTTTTCGGTCTTTGGCATGAAGCTGGAACGGAATATCGAGCGGGAGTTTAACTCGATATCCTTTTCGACAAGCTTTAACAAGAAAGAAATGAATTGCATTATGATGCAAAGAGCCAAGCGATAGTCCTGATGAACGAAGTACAAAGCGCGACTTTAATCTGAGGGTGAAATCTGCGACTTGCGCTAAACTGCGAATGTCGACAGTTATAATACGGAGTGACGTATCGAATCAAGATTCCGTCAAAGAGCCTGCTGTTGTCGTTATGAGGAGATTGAAAAATGGCACAAATGCCCATTGTCCGTTGCAGGAATATGATCTTTTTGATTTAAGCAGTTGGGCATGGTAGCGCCCAACAACCAGTTCTTTGGGTTGGTTGTTGGGACGATGTGAATCCAGATAAAACATGACCTCGCAATCAGTGAAATCGAGCCACTTCCCATACGTTGGAAACCATGCCTTGTAGACAGATTCTTTCGCGCTGAAAGTCAGCCTATCCCAAGATATATTTGGCTGACTGCAGGTAAGCTCACCCACCTGTTTTATCTCCTTCTTGCTCATTATCAAACTGTATACCTCTGATTCAATGGGGTTATTCGGCTCGGCGTCAATCCCGATAGTTCGAAATCGGTAATCTGAGGTGACTGCGGCAGCGGCATATCCTCTGCAATGCGTAATGCTCCCGCATATGTTTTTGGGCCAAATCGGTTCTCGGTTGGTACCGATGAGGATAGGAGGGTCATTGAAGCCCAGATGCGAGAGAGCGTTGCGAGCACATTTGCGCCCAACGGAAAACTCTTTCAGGCGTTTAGAAGAAAAACTTCGTGATATTTCCTTTTCTTTCCCAATAAGAGGAAAACCGTAAAAAGACCCCAGGTATTCTGAAGAAAACACTTCCTCTGGTAGTAAGGAGGCTAAAAAACCGGAATTGAATTTAGGAAAGCCAATCACAGCACCACCCCTAGTATGAACTATACACCCTTGTATACACTTTAAAAGTTCCAGCTGTTCATGTAGGCGATCTGCTCCTCGGTGAGGGTGTCTATCTTCACGCCCAGAGTCTCCAGCTTCACGCGCGCCACGCCGTCGTCGATGGCGGCGGGCACGTCGTACACCTTGTTCTCCAGCTCGCCCGCATGCTGGAAGAGGTACTCGGCAGCGAGCGCCTGGTTCGCGAAGCTCATGTCCATGACGGACGCCGGGTGCCCCTCGGCGCAGCTCAGATTCACGAGGCGCCCCTGCGCAAGCACGATGACCGTGCGCCCGTCGGCAAGCGTGTACTCCTCCACGAGCGGCTTGATCTCCTCCACCTTCACGGCGTGCTCGCGCAGCCACTCCAGGTTGATCTCGCTGTCGAAGTGCCCGGAGTTGCACACGATGGCGCCGTCCTTCATGTTCTCGAACGCGGGCGCGTCCACCACCTTGCAGTTGCCCGTCACCGTCACCCACACGTCGGCGAAGCGCGCCGCCTCGGCGGCGGGCATGACCTCGTAGCCCTCCATGTGCGCCTCCAGCGCCTTGAGCGGGTCCACCTCGCACACGATCACGCGCATGCCCATGCCCTTGGCGCGCAGGGCGAGCCCGCTGCCGCAGTAGCCGTAGCCCGAGATCACGATGGTGCGCCCGCACAAAAGCCGGTTCGTGGCGCGCACGATGCCGTCGAGCGTGGACTGGCCCGTGCCGTAGTGGTTGTCGAAGCAGTGCTTCGTGTTCGCGTCGTTGACGTTGAACACGGGGTAGCCCAGCGTGCCCTCCTTCGCCATGGACGCAAGGCGCACCACGCCCGTGGTGGTTTCCTCGGTGCCGCCGATGACGCCTTCCAGCTTGTCAATGTGGGTGGTGTGCAGCGCGGTGTCCAGGTCGGCGCCGTCGTCCATGATGATCTGCGGGTTCGTGGCGATGACCGCGTCGATGTGGCGGCGGTAGGTGTCCATGTCCTCGCCGGTGACGGCGAACACCTTGATGCCGAAGTCGCGTACGAGCGAGGCGGCGGTGTCGTCTTGGGTGGAAAGCGGGTTGCTGGCGCACAGCGCCACCTCGGCGCCCGAGGCCGCCAGCGCGCGCATGAGGTTCGCCGTCTCGGTGGTCACGTGCATGCACGCGCCGATGCGCACGCCCTCAAGCGGGCGCTCCTTCGCGAAGCGCTCGCGGATGGACGCCAGCACGGGCGTGTCGCGCGCCGCCCACTCGATGCGGGCAAGCCCTGCGTCGGCAAGGTCGATGTCTTTGATGTCGCAGCTTTCGGTCATGGCGCTTCTTTCTTATGTTATCGACTGATCCTATGTCTGGTTTGGTGTCGATTAATCCTCAAACAATTCAGTGGAAAAATATCGTTCGCCCGTATCGGGCAGTAAAGTAACCACTGTCTTGCCCGAACCAAGTTGCCGAGCAAGCTGACGTGCGGCAACCACATTTGTACCGCCCGATACGCCGCAAAGCAAACCCTCCTCACGAGCAAGCGCGCGAGCCTCGTTGATAGCTTCCTCATCGGAAACCACGCAGATATCGTCATAGATGCCCTGATCAAGGATATCGGGAATAAGCCCATCGCCGATACCCATCTGCAAATGCGTTCCGACGCTTCCTCCCGAAAGAATCGCTGCGCTCTCCGGCTCAACGGCCCAAATGCATACATCAGGAAAAAGACGTTTGAGTGCCTGCCCTATACCGGAAATAGTACCACCTGTACCAATGCCCGAGCAGAATCCATGTATGGGCCCCTTCACGTCCTCTAAGATCTCAAGTGCTGTATGATAGCGATGCGCTAGTAAATTATCCCTGTTCTCGAACTGCTGTGGCACGTAAACACGAGGATCCTCGCTAGCCATACGCTTAGCCAGAGCGATGCATTTGGATATGCACTCTCCAATATCGCCAGCATCATGTACGACAATTACCTCAGCACCATAGTGGCGAACAAGCTTACGACGCTCTTCCGACACGCTGTCTGGCATAATGATGCGCGCACGATAACCGCGCACAGCACACACAAGCGCGAGCCCTATACCTTGATTGCCGCTTGTAGGTTCAACGATAATACTATCTGGCCCAATTTCGCCGCGGCGTTCGGCGGATTCAATCATCTGTAATGCCGTGCGCGTTTTAATGGAGCCTCCTACATTAACGCCCTCAAACTTAACGAGTATCTGTGCGGCATGCGCTTCAGATAACCGATTGAGACGAACGAGAGGTGTATGCCCCATGGCTTGCAGCACATTATCGTAAATCATGGAACTCCTTCCAAGGGGGTGCTAGCCCCTTATGCTAGCCTGCAGGTCTTTCGCAGATCCTCGGCGCGGTCGGTGCGCTCCCAGGTGAACTCGGGCAGCTCGCGGCCGAAGTGGCCGTAGGCGGCCGTCTTGCGGTAGATGGGGCGGCGCAGATCCAGCGCGTCGATGATGGCGCCGGGGCGCAGGTCGAACACCTCGGCCACCGCGCGCTCGATGGCCCCCACCGCCGCCTTCTCGGTGCCGAACGTCTCCACCATGAGCGACACGGGGCGCGCCACGCCGATGGCGTAGGCCACCTGCACCTCGCAGCGCGCGGCCAGGCCCGCGGCAACCACGTTCTTCGCCACCCAGCGCGCCGCGTAGGCCGCCGAGCGGTCCACCTTCGTGCAGTCCTTGCCGGAGAAGGCCCCGCCGCCGTGCCGTCCCATGCCGCCGTAGGTGTCCACGATGACCTTGCGGCCCGTGAGGCCGCAGTCGCCCATCGGCCCGCCGATGACGAAGCGGCCCGTGGGGTTCACGTGGATCTCCGCGTCGGGCGAGAGCGCCACGCCCTCGCCGGCCAGCACCGGGCGCACCACCTGCTCCACCACGTCGGCGCGCAGCCGCTCGTAGGGCGCCTCCTCGGCGTGCTGCGTGGACACGACCACCTTCTCCACCCACTTCGGCGCGCCGTCCTCGTAGCGCACGCTCACCTGGGTCTTGCCGTCGGGGCGCAGGTAGTCGAGCGTGCCGTCCTTGCGCACGGCGGCGAGGCGCTCGCTCATGCGCTGGGCCAGGTAGATGGGCATGGGCATGAGGGTGCTCGTCTCGTTGCAGGCGTAGCCGAACATCATGCCCTGGTCGCCCGCGCCGATGAGCTCGTAGGGGTCGTCCGCGGCCCCGCCGTGGGCCGCCTCCCAGCTCTCGTCCACGCCCTGCGCGATGTCGGGGCTCTGCTCGTGGATGGCGTTCACCACGCCGCAGGTGGTGCCGTCGAAGCCGTACTTGGCGCGGTCGTAGCCGATGCCGCACACCACCTCGCGCACGATGGCCGGCACGTCCACGTACGCCTGCGTGCGGATCTCGCCCGCCACGGCCACGAGCCCCGTGGTCGCAAGCGTCTCGCACGCGCAGCGCATCCGCGACACGTCGGCGGGCTGCCCGCTGGGGGCGATGTAGCCCTCGCGCTCGAGCTCTATCTCCTTGGAGATGATGGCGTCCAAGATGGCGTCCGATATCTGGTCGCACATCTTGTCGGGATGCCCCTCGGTGACGGATTCGGACGTGAACAGGTAGGATTTTGGCAAAGCGATCGATAAGCTTGGCCTTTGCTCTATCGTCATTTCAATTCTCTCTATACTTTAGATTGCCCATTATCCAGCTTATTTAGGTTGATGACCCTTATTGGACGTCCATCTTGCTCGACAGCTCCTTTTTTAAAGCCTGATATGACTCTTCGCTCATTGCGTGCTCCATGCGACAGGCATCCCTTTGTGCAATTTCAGTCGGAATGCCAAGGTTGGTAAGAACCTTGAAGAAGAAGCAATGGCGGTCGTAAACTCTTTCAGCGATTTTGCGTCCCCCATTTGAAAGGCGAACCAAACCTCGAGGCCTAAATTCAACATATCCTTCCGCGCTCAAGGAGGACATAGCTTTTGATATGCTCGCCTTGGAAAAACCCATTCTACTGGCCATATCCACTTGCCTTACAAAACCACCAGAACGAGTTTCGAGAATAAGCAGGTTTTCTAGATAGTCTTCCCTTGACTCACTCAAAGTCATCAGTTCCACCTCACTTAATTCAAAATCCGACCCGTCGACGACTGAAGCTCCACCATTTTCTTGAACAGGCTGTCTTCGCGCTCCATGAGCTCCGACGGCTTTCCTTGCTCGGCAACGCGGCCTCCATCCAGCACCACGATTTTGTCGGCGCTCATCACGGTTCTCATCCGGTGTGCGATGACCAGCACGGTTTTGCGTTCAAGGAGACACGATAGCGCCTCCTGCACCTTCGTCTCGTTTTCAACGTCAAGTGAAGCGGTCGCCTCATCCAGAAGAACAATGGGGGCGTTTTTGAGGATCGCCCGGGCAATCGATATGCGCTGGCGCTCGCCTCCGGACAAAAGCGCGCCGTTCTCGCCTATCCTCGTTTCATAGCCCTTCGGCATGCGGGAGACAAAATCATCGCAGTTCGCCGCCCGAGCCGCCGCAAACACCTCCTCATCCGTGGCATCTGGCCTACCGAGTCGGATGTTCTGCATGATCGTGTCGTCGAACAGAACCACATCCTGGAACACTTGGGCGAAATCGACGAGAAGGGCCTCGGGGTCGACGGTCGAAACGTCCACGCCTCCGATGCTCACAACGCCATCGTCGGTATCCCAGAAACGGGCAGCCAGCTTGGCCGCGGTGGACTTGCCGCCCCCGCTCGGACCGACCAAGGCGGTCACCTCGCCCTCCTTCGCAACAAATGAGACGTTCGAGAGAACCTTCTCGCCTCCTTCGTACGAAAAAGTCACGTTGTCGAAAGAAATGTCGTGATTCGCCGGCTCGAATTCCATCGACCCGGTTTGAGGCCGCTCGTGCTCGATGGAGTGCATGCGCTTGATTCCGAGCTTGAGATTGAGAAGCTCCGTCACAACTTCAAGCACGGTGTTGATCGGATCGTAGAATCTCGTCACCACAAGAAGGAAGCAGAAGTACACCATGAACTCTAGTTCCCCCGATGCCAAAAGCAGGGCTCCGACGAGGACGGTCGAAGCTATTCCGAGCTTGAGGAACGCTTGCGCGGCCGACACGGGAACGGCACTCGAAAGCTCCGAGACGATCTGGGCCTTCTCCGCGCGATCGATCTTCTGATCCAGTTGCTCGAGATACGTTTCCGATTGGTTCGCCGCCGTGATCTCTTGGGCGCATTCGAGGTACTCCTGCAAGCCGTCCGCAACGTCAAGCTGGCGGTCGATGAGAAACTGCCCCTTCGCATCTTGGCTCTTCCGAGAGAAGGCGATGATGAGCAAGGCGATGGGAAGAACCCAGAGGGCGGCGATGGCCATCTTCCAGTTGAAGAGCAGAAGCATGATCGAGATCAATATGGTCGACGCGCCGGTTCCGAACAAAAGGGGCATGATATGGGAGAACATGCGCTCCTGATCGGCGCAGTCCTTCATGATGGTGGTGGTGAGGTCCGAGAGGTCGCGCCTTCCGAAAAAGGAAAGGGGCAATCTGCGCAGCACCTCGGCAAGCTCGATCCGCTTTCTGGCACTCTCGCCGTACACGACATTGTAGGTGAAATGGTATTCGAGCCATTGGGTCAGCAGCATGAGCAGGAGTATGACGACGATGGCTGCAAGATAGCCACCAAGAGCAGGGAGGGGCTTCGAGGGGTCGAGCAGATGATCCAGGTAGTCGTTGGTCGCCATGCACAGCACGCCAATGGGTGCCATCATGACGAGGTTGGCGAGAGCGCAGAAGAACGCGCCTCTCTTGAACTCGAAAGCACCCCGCTCGGTCAAAGCGAACTTCTCACGCAGCATCGTTGGCACCCCCTCCGATTCTCCAAGAGACTGATTTCTGATAGTCCTCCCACATCCGGCGATACACTCCCTTGCTTTCGACAAGATCCCCGTGGGATCCCGATTCCGAGATGGCCCCGTTCTCCACGACGCAGATCCTGTCCGCGCCCACCACGGTCGATAGCCGGTGTGCAATCATGAGAACGGTCTTGCCGTGCGTAAGACGCGCGAGCGCACGTTGGATAAGGGCTTCGTTTTCCGGATCGGCGAACGCTGTGGCCTCGTCCAAGACCACGATAGGCGCATCTTTCAGAATGGCCCGGGCAAGCGCGATACGCTGGCATTCGCCGCCCGACAGGTAGACGCCCTTCGCGCCGACCACCGTGTCCAAGCCCTCGGGCAGCTTCGCGATGATGTCGTCGCATTGCGCCGCGTGCGCGGCCGCCTCCACCTCCGCGCGCGTAGCCGACGGGCGCGCGAATCTGATGTTGTCAATGAGGCTGCGCTTGAAAAGCCGTGTGTTTTGGAAGACGAAGGAAACGGAATCCATCAGTTCCGAACGGGGAACATCCCGCACATCAACACCGCCGACAAGCACCCGTCCTTCATCGACGTCCCAGAACCTCGGAACAAGGCTTGCAATGGTGCTCTTGCCTCCTCCCGACGGCCCGACGAGCGCCATCGTTTCTCCTTCGGGAATCGCAAAGCTCACGTTCTTGACGGCAGGTGCGTCAGCACCCGGATACGTGAAAGACACCCCTTCAAAAACGATATCGCGCGTCCCGCTCGCCCTCCCGCCTTTCGCAGAACAACAAGGCATCTCCGGCGTGGATAGGATCCCCTCGATTCGCATCACGGCATCTTGGGCCATCGCCGCAGCTTCAGAGGCGTACAGTATCTTGGTCATCATCGATGTCGTCACCGCGCTGAACACCACGTAGAAGAGGAAGTCCGTGAAGAACGACGCGAAGTCCCCTGCCGCCCCCGCAAGCAGGATGCTGGCGGGAACCAGCACCGCAAAGGTCGAGTTGATCGCCGCGATCTGTACGACCTGCGGTTTTTCGCACAACTTCGAATAGCCATGGGCCATATCCCGGTACTGCAGGATGGCTTCCTTGAATGCGTTGAACGAATCGACCGTTTGCTGGAACACTTTGACGACGGGCATGCCTCGAACATATTCGGTCGCAGCGGCGTTCATTCGGTTCAATGCCTGCTGGTAGTTCGACACGAAAGTCAGATAGCTTGAGTTCTCATCGCTGCCTCCCCCTCCCATCATCCTCCAAATGCACGCGAAGGACACTGCGATGGGAACCAGGCACGCCAAACCCATGGCCCAGTCGAAGATGAACATCACGACGACAAACACAACGGGGGTGACGAGGGCTCCCACGAAATCAGGGAACTTATGGGCGAGCACGGACTCGGTCTGGCCGGCGCAGCCGTCGATCACCCTCCTTAGTTCGCCGGTCGAATGCTCGTCGTAGTAGCCAAGGGGAACCTTGGAGAGATGGTGGGTCGCGGCCTTCCTCATGTTGTTGCCGGTTCGGAATGCCGCGATATGAGTGCACATCAACGCCGCGAAGTACACCACCACTCCGGCCACTGCGAATCCGACTGCCAGCCATGCGTAAAAAGCCGCGCCACTCGCTTCGCTCCATTGAGGAGCCACTGCGACAAACTGCGACATGATAAACCAGACGCACACAAGGGGCATCACGGCAAGCAGCGAATGCAGACCAGCCAAGGCGCAGCCCACCACGGTGAGGACTTTGTAAGGCCCTGCGAAGTCAAGCAACCTGAACAGCGGATGGGGTGCTTTGCGTTTCGACTTTTTGTTCTCTGGGCTTTGTTCCGTCATTTCTCCTCCTGCTCTATTACCAGGACGTTGTTTTGCACTTGCAGCGACTTGAATATTTCCGCAAACTGACCGCGTTACGCTGGGGGTGCAAAAAAATGGTATTCTGTCGCAACCAGCAAATAGAAAGGTGCTGAATATGGGGTCGACGCGCCAGACAGCCGGCTTGCCAGCAATTGACGTGACTTCTATCTGCGATGCCGCCTTGAAGCTCACCAAAGAATTTGGCATAGATGGTTGGTCTATTCGTCAACTGGCTAAAGAAATTAACGCGTACCCAGGTGTCATTAATTACCACGTTGGTCGAAGAGAAGATGTGGTACATCTTGTTATCGAGCACGTTAATGCCGAAATCGACCTTCCTGAGCCTCGCGAGAATTGGAAACGATGGTTCAAGCTTCTTCTTGAGGGGATGCGTTCCACCCTGAGAAAATACCCCGGAGTCGCTCGTAGACTCGCTGCCGTAGGTCCTGGCCTTGGGGAATCCGACCGCATTATCAATTGCGGCATTCAAGTGCTGAGAGATGCTGGGTTTGGCGATTGGTCCACTCTTGTTTATTCCGTTTTGCTTTGCCAAACTTGCGCGTTCGTTGCTACCGAGGATGACAGGGACAAAATGGACGATGTGCGCAAAGAGGTGGGGGGTTCGTATGCGAGTGCGCTTTCTGCGTCCGATCCCGGTATTGCCGCTTTGGCAAAAACGGTCAAACTCCTGACCGAAGAAGAAAGCCTGAGGAGAAGTTTTTTTGATCATCAGTTCTCAGTCCTTCTCGATGCTCTTCTCGGCGGATTGGAAGAGATTTTTTTAAAGGGCTGACTAGCGTATCGAGGTCTTAAGAGCATTTAAATCAATTTTTCCTATGGGGGTCAGGGGCAACAACTCACGAATCTCTACTCTGTCTGGATGCTTGAATGGGGCGATTCCTATGTTGTTTAAAAACTCCCTTATGGATTCCAAGTTGGGCGCATCGCCGCTGCAAACGATAAACGCACACGTCTTTTCGCCAAGGGCTTGATCCGGTATCCCGCAGACGGCTACGTCTACGATGCCGGGCATTTCTCTAAGACTTGCCTCTACGTCTTCCGCCGAGAAAGTCTCACCGCCACGGTTTATTGTGTTTTTCAGACGTCCCGTGATTTTGAAGTTGCCGCAGGGATCCCTCACCGCTAAATCCCCCGTATGATAAAATCCTTCCGAATCAAAAGAGCGCAGAGTAGAATATTCATCTTCGTAATATCCACTCATCAGATACGGTCCTTTCCATATCAATTCCCCTTCTTCGCCGTCTGCGCAAGGTTGCCCATCTTGTCCGATGATAAGAGGGCGATCGTTTTCGGAAAGGGGGAAGCCTTGGGTGGTAAAGGCGATTTCCTCTGGCGCTTCAGGGCTTGTCAGCGTCAATATTCCTTCAGTCATGCCGTATGATTGCTGGACAGCGCAAGAGAAAGCGGCAGAAAGCCTCTTGGCATCTTTTGCGGTAAATCGCGCACCTCCTACATGGATGGACTCAAGGCTTGAAAGATCAACAGGATACCAGTCGAGTGCGTCCATCCAGAGGTTTACCGCCGATGGAACTGCTGTTATTGTCGTCACTTTTGCAGAAGAGATCAATGGAAACACTTCATCGGGACTCACGCTTTCCGCCAAAATGACGGTGCCTCCTTTTTCTAGCGCACCAAGTGCGCCGGGGCATGCGAGCGGCAAATTATGGCATATCGACAAAGCTGCTAGGTATTTTGTTTTTTCGGAAAAAAGCGATCGGGAAGCCGCTTCCACGAAATTGTACACATAGCTGAAATTTGAGCGAGGAATAAGTTTAGGGAGTCCTGTTGTACCACCCGACGGAAGCAGGAACAAAATTGATGAGGAGTGGGGTGCTGTGGCTTGCCAGAGCTCTCCGCGCATATCCGAAACTGATCGATATTGATCGGAAGATCCGATGACAAAACATTTTAGCCTTGGATTGTCCTTTTTGATGGTTTTTGCTAAGGACTCGTAATCATAAGCCGGGGAAGAACACGGAACAATTAGGCAGGATGCATTTGACTTTGAGCAGAAATGAGAGATTTCCGCTTTGCGATGAGTCGGCAAAGCAAGTACGGGGATGCATCCTCTCATTACTGACCCGAACAAGATTATAAGAGATTCAGCTTTGTTCGGAAGCTGAAGGACGATCCTGTCCCCAGCTTCTATCCCCTCCGAAGCAAGGCAAGAGGCGAATCGCCTTGCCGCATCAAATAGCTCAGTGTAAGTATACGTGGTTTCTCTGTCGCGAACCGCAATATTTGCCCCATATTCACGCTCCCATTGCGCAATACGTTCAACAAGAGTGAAACCAACGTCGGTTGCCCTTCTCATAAAACCCCCTTCTGCCATCCGAAGCCTTAGAAGATATTTGCGCAATATTTGCAAACAACAACCCTTTCGCTATAAGTATACTATAGCTAACATTATGTTAGTATGCCTTATATTCAAAGACTTATTGCTTGAAAGGGCGGTTGGCATGTCTGAAGTATGCGTGGAGCTAGTTGGAAAGCTTGTTGAGGAAATGCTCGGACTGTCAAAAGAAGAACTAAGCCCTTCGGATAATCTTATCAGTTTGGGGCTAGGATCTCTTGACATTATGAGAATAGCTGGGTTGCTAACAAAGAATGGCTGCAATGTTACCTTTTCAGAATTGGTTTCGAATCCCTGTATGGCTTCTTGGGTAAATTTTGCAAGAGAGAGGTCTGCGAGAAGCTCGTCTAATGGTAGCCCTCTCCTCGGTTCCGCAAATTACAGCAAAGGCGACCCCTTTCCGATCACGTCCGTCCAACATGCCTATATGGTTGGAAGGCGAGACGGACAGGAGCTAGGGGGAACCGCTTGTCACGCTTATATGGAATTCGAATGCGGATCTCTCGATGCGGCCAAACTCGAACGCGCAGTGGAACTTCTTATTCTAAGGCATCCCATGCTGCGCGCCCGGTTCTCTGATGACGGAACAGCCCGCATCGAAGACAAAGTAACTTGGAAGGGACTAACCACCTACAGAGTGGAAGGAGCAGGCAATCCCGACTCGAGGATTGAAGGTATTCGCCAAGAATTAAGTCACCTACGTTTCGACATCGAGCAAGACGATCTCATAGATGTACGCCTTACTGTCGTATCACCGAAACGCACTATCATGCATATCAACGTCGACCTTCTTGCAGCTGATGTGCTTAGCATCCAAGTTCTCTTAGAGGATCTAGCGCATCTCTACGACGGAACGGATCTCGCCCCCATCGAGATAGACTTCATGGAGTATGCGAGAAGAACCGGAATCGGAGAAGACGCACGAAACGAGGATAGAGAATACTGGCTGAATCGAATAGACAACATGCCAGGCGGCCCCTCTTTGCCACTGAAAGCCCCTATGGAGAGTATCAAAAGATCTCAATTCACTCGTATGGAGTACTTAATTGATTCTAAGTCTTGGAAGAACTTCACCGAGAAAGGACGGCAAATCGGGGTTACCCAATCTATGGGCATCGCCGCTGTTTATGCCAAGGCTCTTTCTCGATGGAGCGAAGACAAGAAATTTCTTCTCAACCTTCCGCTGTTCAACAGAAAACCAATTCACCCAGACGTTGACAAGATCGTATCCGACTTCACCTCTCTTATCCTTCTTGAGGCTGATTGCGCAAACGCAATTTCCCTTCTTGAACTAGCTTCTCAAATGCAAGGACGCTTTCAGCAGGATGTTGCGCACTCTTCATTTGGAGCTGTAGAGGTTTTGAGAGAGCTTTCTCACCGTTGCCCAAACGATCCCAAGAAAGCCCCTGTTGTATTCGCTAGCAATATCGGCACCCAATTTATCTCCAACAAAGTGGAAGATGTTTTCGGTCCCTTGTCGAAGATGCTAGCAGAAACACCACAGGTATTGCTGGATCATCAGATATACGATCATAAAAACGGGTTGCTTTTGGCGTGGGATTACGTTTCCGAATTGCTTGATGACAAAATAGCCAAACAGATGTTTGAGGCATATTGCACAGCAGTGCGCTTCTACTGCGAAAACGACTGGTCGGAGCCGTTCCCCGACCTGCTGCCCCCTTCGCAGCGCGCGGCGCGCGCCGAGGCGAACTCGGAGGGGGCCGACCTCGGCGGCGGGACGCTCCACGGACGGTTCTTCGCCCGCGCCCAGG
>NZ_WPOO01000033.1:0-8978 GCF_009755265.1 Adlercreutzia rubneri
CGCAAGGATTCCCAGCAGCAGGTGAAGATACGCGGCCACAGGGTGGAGCTGGGCGAGGTCGAGGCCGCCGTGGCCGGATGCCCCGGGGTGAAGGGGGCCGTGGCCGTCGTGGCCGGCGAGCGCGAGCGCTCGGTGGTGCATGCGTTCGTGGTCGCCGACGAGGGGGCTGACGTGGATCCGGCCGGGGTGCTGTCCCGCGTGGCCGGGCTCCTTCCCTCCTACTTCGTCCCCCATGACGTGACGGTCCTAGACGAGTGGCCCTTGAGCGCGAACGGGAAGGTCGATCGAAAGGCCTTGGCCGGCATGGCCCCCGAAGCGGCCCCGTCCGCATCCTCCCTGTCCGAACCGGCCACCGAAGCGGAGCGCGCCGTGGCGTCGGTGTGGGAGGAGCTGCTCGATGCGGGGCCCGTCGGAAGGGAGTCGAACTTCTTCGAGCTGGGCGGCGACAGCCTCATGGCCATGAGAATGACGAGCGCTTTGGAAAAGCGTCTTGGATTCAAAATTGGACTTCAAGAATTTATATCCGATCCGACTGTAGCCGGAATCTGCCAAAAGATAGATACGACATGCGGGGACACATATGAGGAGGGAACCCTATGATGGACGAGATCCGATGCCTTCTTGAAGAGATGGCAGATGCGGGAATACGTTTATGGGTCGAGGACGGAAAGCTAAAATTCAGAGCGCCATCTGGAGCCATGACGGTAGAAAGGGCTAACCTGATAAAGAAGAACAGGGATGCTGTAATCGCAGCCCTCAACGAACCTCGCCCGATAAAGCGCGAGCCCGAGAAAAGGTACGATCCTTATCCTCTTACAGACATACAGCAAGCTTATCAGCTTGGCAAGAGCGAAGCTTATCCCTACGGCGGAGTGGGATGCCAAGGGTACATGGAGATTAGCTTGGGAGGCGTTGAATTCGAGCGATTGAACAACGCATGGCGAAAAGTGGTGGCTCGGCATGACGTACTTCACTCGGTCATTTCTGAAGACGGTTATCAGCAGGTGCTGGAAGAATATGATGTGGGATTGATTGAATTCGTCGAAGCCGAATCGCGAAGCTTAGAAGAGGTCGCTTCCGAATGTCGTAGAACCATGGATCACAAGGATTATGCAACCTCGGTCCATCCGTACGAACTGAAAGTGAGTACTGATGGGATTAAGTCAATCCTCCACATATCAGTCAACTTGGCTCTTTGTGACTTTTTGAGCATTACCATAATCCTCAATGATCTGGCTCGGGCATATGACGGCGAGCAACTAGATAGCAGCGACGAGATTTCCTTCAGAGATTTTGTCATGGATGCAAAAACCCGAGGAGTTTCCAGCCCTTCTCTAAAAGCAGATGAGGAATACTGGTCGGCACGCATTGACGAATTGCCTCCCGCCCCTATGCTTCCCATGGGGCCGAATCCTGACGTGCGAACGGGAGTTAGATTCATTAGGCACCAGATGAGCCTTACCGATAACGAATGGGCAGAATTCCGTCGCACAAGCGCAGAGAAAGGGGTTACCCCCACAGCTGCATTGGTCGCTGCATTCTCGGACACTTTGGCGCTGTGGGCGGAATCATCGGATTTCACGATCAATATGACAATGTTGAACAGGGGGGATGACATTCCTGGAATCATGCGTACGGTCGGTGATTTCACAATGTCAAGCCTATTGGGATTGATTCGTGACGAGCGCGCGCCCTTCTTCTCCCGCGCTCGTGCAGCGCAATCACAGCTATGGTCGGATCTTGAACATAGAAGCTTCTCCGGAGTCTCCGTGCTGAGAGAGATCGCGCGACGACGTGGACGTGCGGGCGGTGGGGCGCTCATGCCGTTCGTTTTCACGAGCAGCATCGGCCTACGCGGAGGATCGTCCTTGAGTGAAACAAGCCTCTTTCGTGGCTCTCGAGTCATCGGCGGACTTTCACAAACCCCCCAAGTATGGCTTGACTGCCAAGCGATGGAGTGGAATGGGTCTCTTGTAATCAATTGGGATGAGCGCGCTGGAGTCTTCCCTGACGGTCTGGTTTCAGATGCCTTTTCATCCTTCGAACAGACCCTTAGAAGTCTTGCCTCGAGCAAAGCGACATGGGAAGAGACACGAATAGTCCATTTACCTCAAAAGCAGAAACTTGTTCGTATCGCAGCAAACGACACCGGCAAAGAAATAGTGTCGAGTACCCTCCACTCAGACTTTATGAAGACAGCCCTCTCTCATCCAGAGCTCCCCGCCGTGCGATTGGGAGATGAGTTTGTGACATATGCGGAGCTGAGGGCGCTTTCCCTCAAAGTGGCCCATAAGTTAAAGCGAGGAGTTCGGACTGCGATCATTCTTGAGAAGAGCATTGCACAAGTAGTTGCGGTGATCGGCTGCAGCCTTGCCGGCGCTCCCTTTATTCCTCTATCCCCTGACCATCCTCGATCAAGAGTCGACACCGTTATGGGCAATGCGGAAGTGGGCGCGGTTCTCGCCAAAGCTGAAACCCTCGAAAGGCTTGACTTGGCCGGCAAAGAAGAGGCTATGGATATCGACCTTATCCTAAGCGATGACATTTCCGCTAACTTCGAGGATCGGACTTTGCCATCTGACGAAGCCTACGTGATCTACACGTCTGGCTCCACCGGGGTGCCGAAGGGGGTGGCGGTGAGCCACGCCGCCGCGTGGAACACCATCGCCGACATAAATTCTCGATTCAACGTTAGGCAGAGCGACAAGATCATCGGATTGGCCGAGCTAACCTTCGACCTAGCTATATATGATATATTTGGAATCCTTTCCGTCGGAGGAGAGCTTATCTTCCCCGAACCCTCATCACTTAATGATCCGTCGAGCTGGTGCGACGTAGTTGTTAAACGCAAGGTAACGATATGGAATTCTGTCCCCCAGCAGATGCAAATGCTTTCTTACTACCTTGATACGGCTCCGGATGTACCCTCTCTTTCCTTGAGGCTCGCTCTCTTGTCTGGCGACTGGATACCCGTCTCTCTACCCAACGATATCGCAGATAAAATCCCTCACTTGAAAATGGTGAGCCTCGGCGGTGCCACCGAGGGAGGAATCTGGTCGATCTTCCACGAAATCAATCCATCGGATTCGGAAAAGGCAAGCATTCCCTACGGAAAGCCTCTTGCCAACCAGGAGTTTGATATCGTAGGACGCGAACTTGAATCGCTGCCTCTTCTCGTTCCGGGTGAAATCATCATTAGCGGAAAGAGCCTTGCTTCGGGCTACCTCAATGACCCTGTTCGAACATCCGAGAGTTTTATAATGCGGGATGGAGTGAAATGCTATCGAACCGGCGACATGGGCAAATACCTGGAAAACGGCGACATCGAGTTTCTCGGGCGTGCAGATCAGCAGATTAAAGTACGGGGTTACCGCGTCGAGCTAGGCGAAGTGGAAGCCGCTTTAGAAAAGGCACCGGGAGTGGACAAGGCTGTCGCATTTGCTGTCGACAACGATAAAACCGACAAGCATCTTCTCGCCGCAGTCATCGCCGAAAAGGTCAATCCCGACAAGGCAGAATCCTTGTTCAAGAGATCTACGGTCGCCATGAAAGAATGTATGAGAGATCGCTTCAGCAAAATGGCTGTCAACGAAGTTGCAGAGTATTGCCGCAAAGTTGACGAGGTCTGCTTGTCGGCCATGATGAATTTGATAGCAGATGCCGTTAGCAAAGATTGCTTCTCAATGGATGACATGATGCATGGACTCAATGCCAAAGAGAGGAACAGAAGGCTCCTAGAGAGATGGGCGAAGTCTCTCGTCGACATGAAAGCGCTCAATGCAAAGGGCGACTCGTTTTGCTTCTCGGACGATTATAAGAGAGGCGACATTGAAGCTTTATGGCAACAGCTCGAATCCTTGGAACTGAAAGTCGAGTACAGCAAAGGGCTTTTGTCGTTTTTGCACACATGCATAGATTCCTTATCCGGCCTCGTGTCGGGGAAAGTGGATCATTTATCCATACTTTTTCCCGAAGGTGGTTTTGATGTAGCCGCTTCAACCTACAGGGACAACCTAGCCTCCAAAACTCTCAACTCCACACTAGTTAGCATGGTTTCGGAATTTGCGCGCATCAAGGGTGGGTTGAGAGTTCTTGAGGTCGGGGCCGGTACGGGAGGCAGCAGCGACTCGCTCATCGATGCGCTTGAGGGAACGGGGAGCACATATCTTTTTACTGACATCTCTGAATTCTTCCTCTCTGAAGCCCGAAATCGCTACGAAGGTAAAAACTGGATTGGCTACGCCATCTACGATGTCAATAAGGATGCCAGAACTCAGGGACTTGCAGACAACTCATTTGATCTCATCGTAGGCGCAAACGTACTCCATAATTGCATCGATGTCCTTGCAGGGCTGGGGCAAATCAAATCCCTTCTTTCTCCGGGAGGCATTTTGGCCTTTATTGAGGCCACGCGCGAGAGCTTTCCCCTTATGGTCAGCATGGATTTCCAAGATGCCCTCGGGATGGAGTACTCGGATTTGCGTGCAGGAACCAGCAAGGTATTCCTTAACCTCGACGAATGGAGCGGAATCCTCGCAAAAGCAGGTTTTGGCTTGACGGACTGCTCTCCTACGAACGAAGAACCGGATCTCTTTGGCCAGCACCTGATAGTCGCACAAGCAAAGGCTGATATAGCCGCGCTTTCGGTCGATGATGTGGTATCAGCCGCACAAGAAACCCTTCCCTCATACATGATTCCTGAAGCCATTGGGATAATCGACACCCTTCCCCTTTCGAGAAACGGAAAGGTTGACAGAGCCGAGCTTAAACGCCTACCACTGCTCGGAAGAACGCAGTCGAAAACTGCGGGCATCGGAGATGAGAGAGACAGCTACCGTAGCGATTTGGAAGCACGCCTAGCTGTAGAGTTTTCTGAAGTACTCGGAGCAGATAGCGTCAGGAGGGATGATGACTTCTTTGAGCTTGGAGGCGATTCGCTTTTGGCCACCAAACTCGCAGCCCAGATAAAGAAGAACGTAGACGAAGCGGCTGAGCTTGAATGGGAGTGGCTTTTGAGAAAGATGATGGAAAGCCCAACGGTCAGCTCACTCGCACTCGCGCTCTCCAGTACAGAAGAAGCAGAAAAGGCCGCGCCCAAAGGGCAGATGGAGCCTGTTGTCGTATTGAAAGACGGAAACGGAGATGGCGTCGTTAACGTATTGGTGCATGACGGAACAGGCACTCTTGACCCATACCGCGACCTTATTAGCGCTTCGGGTGACAAACTCATCATCGGTGTGCAAATGCCCGACATGCAAAAAGCCTTGGATTATGACACCCGATCTCTTATAGAAACCCTCGGAAGAGAGTATGCCGACCGCCTCTCGGAATGGAATGGATGCAGCTTTAGGATAGTGGGATACTGCATGGGAGGTTTGATCGCAACAGAGATTGCAAGAAACCTGATGGAGCAGGGAGAAACCGTTGCCGATCTCTTTGTCATCAGCTCATATGGGTTCCCGTTCAAAATCACCGAAGACGTAATGATTGAGTATGCTTTTGCTCGCGTACTTAATGCCCCAACTGAAGACCTCGGGTATCCGAAAGACGACGAAGCCTTCGCCAACGCAATCGCTGATGCCCAGATCCGACACCCCGGAGTATTGGATCTTCTCGATGGTGAAGGCCCTGTTGTCGAAAAACTGAAGAAGATTGCCTCCCTAGATTCGAACGAGCGCATGCGTAGGATACTTTCAACCGTGACCGCCGATAGCAACGTCGTAGAAAGATTGACCCAAATTTACAGGACGTTCAAACATAATTTGATTGCAGTAATGGAATACGAATCAAAACCCTATCTTGGCCCTATCCACTTTTTGCGAGACAGTGGAAGAATGGGGCTATTCAAGAACATCGGTGGTGATGAAACGGTTTTCTGGAACAGCGTCGCCCTCATGGGGATAGACACCCAAGATATAGAAGGAGATCACTTTACCTGCATATCCGGAGAACACGCAAAAGATGTCGCAAAGAGAGTGGGGCTTCGATGATCGGAGTGCTTGGGTCGAGCGGGCATGTTGGATCACTGCTTGCCGACATGCTGAAAGCTAAGGGGTACGAGCTTCGCCTCGGTTCTCGCTCGGCCGGATTCATCGTCAACATGACAGACCCTAGTTCTTTGTCAAGATTTCTCGATGGATGCGATGCTGTGGTCAACTGCGCTGGCCCCGCGTATCTACTGAGCGAACCAGCAGCAAGAACCGCCATAAGCTCAGGCGTTGCATACTTTGACGTTGCCGGCTGCGAAAACCTGTGCAAAACCCTAGCTGACGAATCGGCGGAAACACCGGTTGTATTTTCTGCAGGAATGGTGCCGGGGCTCTCGGGTCTTCTACTAAAGATGGCTATTTCCGCAAACAAAGGACAGGATATTGTTGGCTTTGCCGGGGGAGTCCAAGATATCTCTCTGGGTGCTGCGGCGGATCTAGTTTTGAGCATGTCCGATACGTCGGGATATGGCAACAATGGCTCCATGTGGCGTAGCGGCGCAGTCCGCGAACTTGACCACGATCCAACCCCCGCCCCCTCTTGCTTTCCCGAAGGGTCGTTTTGCAGAGCCTTTTTGTCAGAAGAGGCGAGAGTCATAGCCGAGAAGGAGGCACTTCCAAGACTTGAATGGTATAACGTATTTGTAGGTGATCTGTTTTGCAAGGCTCTTGTCGACGCACAGTTGTCGAAAACCCAGAGCCTCGAAGAAGCAAGCAAGAAAATCAGCATAGCCGCATCCATCGATGCTATGGGTAGACAGGCATTTTATACGTTGGCTGCAACTTCTGGAGAAATGGCCTACATTGTTAAATCGGCCGACAGCTATGAGCTAACTGCAGCAGTGGCATGCTATGCCATAGAGAGTTTCCTTGCTGGGAGCATCCCCAATGGCGTATACAACTTGCCCGATCTGCTTGATCCAGAACTGGCGATATACGGAATTCTATCTTTGTCTAAGAGTGCTCGAATCGAAATTGCACCGTCAAAGTCTTTGTTTGAAGTCGAGGAAGGCGAGTTATGAAAGCCGTGGTTGTGGGGAGCACGTTCGGAAGCGTATATGCCGAGGGCATTAAGATTGCCGACGATGTAGAGCTGGCTGGTATTGTAGGCAGGGGGAGCAAGAGAAGCGCCGCCTTGGCTGCATCATACGGAGTTCCTCTGTATCAAGGGGCTAATGCCGTTCCGGCAAACATAGATCTTGCTTGTGTCGTGGTAAGATCAGCCATGGTTGGAGGAGATGGAGTTGAAATATCTCGCTCCTTCCTCGAGAAGGGCATTCACGTAATCCAAGAGCAGCCCATGCATAGCAGCGAGGTTCTTGAGCTGACCAGATGCGCTGCAGAACATGATTGCAAATTCATGCTTAACGGTTTCTATCCATATCTCGATTCGGTTAAGCGCTTCATTGATGCCGCAGCTTCCCTTCGCAAGGAACACGAATTGCTAAGCATAGATGTGACTACATGCGTACAAGTAGCATACCCTTTTGTAGAGGTGGTTGGGAAAGTGGCCGGAAGCTTGCATCCTTTCAGATTGGATAAGATAGCAGATGCCGGTCCTTTTGACATCCTAGTCGGAGAAGTAGGAGGAATTCCCCTTTCCGTTCGATTCCAAAACGAAATGGATTCCAGTGACCCAGACAATAATGCCATAGCCCTGATGCGGATGGACGTTCGCTCGGATAAAGGCATTCTGTCCCTATGCGACGTTTACGGAGATGTTCTTTGGACGCCACGGTTTCATGTCGGAAAGGCAGCAGCCGACAGCTCGAATCTCTCAACCGTCGAAAGCGCAAGTATTAACGTTCTTCATAGGAGAGCAGAAACATATAATTCTATCCTCGCTGAACAGTGGCCGAAGGGGATTGCCAATATGCTCTCGGAGAGACTTGGAGAGCGCAACTCCCTTGCCACAACCCAATTCCAGATTTCCGCATGCCTAGCCTGGCAAGAGTTTACTTCGGCCTTAGGTGCCCCAAGCGAATTGAGGCAACGTCGTTAATGGTAGTCGAGCGAACAGCGTCATTTGGAAAGCTTCATTTAAAAGGCATTGTTGCTTCGGTAGGTTTGACCGCTGGGCTTCTTGTTTTGATATTTCCATTGCCGGAGTTGGAAAGCCCAGCACGTATTCAGCTTGCTCTCACTCTCGGTGCTTTATCGTTTTGGGCAAGCGGAGTGATGCCGGCCCCAATTACGGGCATGCTGTATATGGGGCTACTGCTCATCACGAACTCCTCTGATCCGCTAACAGTTTTTTCTGGCTGGACGAACGAAGGAGGCAGTCTATGGCTGGTGCTTTGCGCGTTTCTCATAGCTTCTGGAGTTGAAAGGTCTGGACTTGCTAGAAGAGCAGCTCTGAGTATTTGCGCATCCGGTCAAGTCAAAGGTTTTCAATCGCTCATTGCAGCGATAGCCGTCATAGAGCTGTTGTTCGCACTGATCATTCCAAGCGCCTTTGCAAGAACATTCGTCATATTGGCAGTTGCAAAAGAAGTGTGCAAAGAAAATAGCGTATCTGAGACGGATGCCGCTGTAATCAATTTTGCATGTTTTGCGCTTGCAGTTCCCACGACACTTATCTTTTTGACTTCGGAACCAGCCCTCAATACACTCGTTGTTGAATATTCCGAATTAGGGTTGAGCTGGGTTGGCTGGTTCAGCACTATAGGCATTCCCAACATCATCTACTTATTTTTAGTGACAGTTCTGTTTATAAGAGTGTTTAAGCCGTCTGGAAAGGTCTTTGTAGATGGGGTAAAAAGCCGCGCTTCGTTAGAAGACCTTGGCAGATTGAGCCCTAAAGAAAAGAAGATGGCTTTGTGGCTCTCTCTGATGATTGCATTCTGGTTGCTTTACCCTTTCATTGAGTAGTAACCCTCTCCGGTACCAACAATCAGCAGAATCTGGTACCGCCAGTCAGCGGGCTTGGTACCCTGGGTAAGATAAATTGGTACCGCCGCCCATCGAGCCTAGAATTCCATGTCGCGAGCC
>NZ_WPOO01000034.1:0-5848 GCF_009755265.1 Adlercreutzia rubneri
CGCCCCTCCCCTGCGCACAAGTTCCACCCGCCGCACAAGTTTCGACCCCTAAGCCAGACTTGCGTATCGCGCCCTTCCCCGTCGCACCCCACCAGTCACGCGCGCTTCGCGCCCCCTCACCCTTGACCCCCCAGCACCACCCTCTTACCGCTCGCATCTGCAAAACCTTTCCAAGCAATCCCGAAGCCGCATTTGGGCAATAATTTCGACTTGTTAGACTTTCGCCCCCCTTGGCGACCTCCGCTTTGAGCTATATTGGGCAGAAAACGACCTAATTGCCCGGAAAATCTGAGAATATCTCCCAAGGAGACTCTAACAACTCGAAATTCTTGCTCCAAACAGGCCCGACTATTGGATGGAGGCGTCCGTGAACGAAGAGACCCCCGAAACGATGGCCAGAGGCGAAATGCCTACTGGCGAAAACGTGCCCCACGAAAGGTGCCCCCGACAACCATTGGCTACCGAACGCCTTGACGCCGAGACGGTAGGCGAGGCGGTTTACGACGCCATTCGCCAGTGCGCCGTGACGTTGCGACCCGATTTTCGGAAGGCCGTGGAAGCGGCGCGCGAGGAGGCAGCACCCGAGAGCCGGGAGGCCGGCGTGCTCGACCGCATCTTGGAAAACGCCCGCATCGGCGCGACCGACGGCGTGCCCATCTGCCAGGACACCGGCAGCGTGTGGGTGTGTCTGGAAGTCGGCGAGTCGCTCGCAGTGCCCGGCAACATCTTCAGCCGCGTGAACGACGCGGTGGCCCGGGCCTACACGGACGGCCGCCTGCGCATGTCGCTCGTGCGCGACGCCCTGTTCGACCGCGCCAACACCGGCGACAACACGCCCGCCTTCTGCGAGCTGAAGCTCGTGCCCGGCGACAGCGCCACCCTGCACGTGCTGCTGAAGGGCGGCGGCTCCGACAACGCCTCCCGCGTGGTCATGCTGCCCCCCGGCGCGGGCGCCGACAGCGTGCGCCGGGTGGTCCTCGATTGCGTCCGCGAGAAGGCGGCCAACGCCTGCCCGCCGCTCGTCATCGGGCTGGGCGTGGGCGCCACCTTCGACAAGGTGGCAGGGCTCGCCAAGCACGCCCTTCTGCGCGAGGTGGGCAGCTCGGCCGCAAGCGCCGAGGCCGCGGCCTTCGAAGAGGAGCTGCTCGCGGAGGTGAACGCGCTCGGCATCGGCCCTGCGGCCCTGGGAGGCGCGCCCACGGCCCTGGCCGTGCACTTGGAAACGGCCCCCTGCCACATCGCCGCGCTGCCCGTGGCCGTGAACATGGGCTGCTGCGCCATGCGCAGCGCCTCCGTCCAGCTCGTCTAGCGCACCACCCCGAAAGGAACCCCCATGGCGAAAACCGTCTCCCTCACCCTGCCGCTGACCCGCGCGGACCTTGCTGATCTGGAAGTCGGCGATGAGGTGCTGCTCTCGGGCCCCGTCTACACCATGCGCGACGCCGGCCACGAGCGCGCCCTTCAGTGCCTGGAAGATACCGGACGTCTCCCCTTCGATCTGGAAGGCGCCACCCTCTTCTACGCCGGCCCCACCCCCGCCGCGGCCGGGCGTCCCTTGGGCTCGGTCGGCCCCACCACCGCCAGCCGCATGGATTTCGCCACGCCGCGTCTCTTCGAGGCCGGCATCGTCGCCGCCATCGGCAAGGGCAAGCGCAGCCCCGAGGTCGTGAAGTCCTGCCAGGAAACCGGCAGCGTCTACCTCTGCACCGTGGGCGGCATCGCCGCGCTCCTGGCGAAGTCCGTCACCGAAAGCGAGCTTATCGGCTGGGAAGACCTCGGCACCGAGGCCCTAAGAAAGCTCACGCTAAAGGATTTCCCCACCTACGTCGCCGTCGACACCAAAGGCGGCGACCTCTACCGCGAGATAGAAGCCGCCGCCCAATAAGCACAGCAAAGTCAACCATGCGAGAAGCGCTCGGAGGGTGCGCATCGCCGACCTCTGAGCGCCCCGCGGAGAACGCCGTTAGTTAAAGAAATAGCCCCACGTCAGCAGCAAGCGTGCCGGGATGGGGCTACCTTATGTGCGTTCCTTCCGCTATTTCCTTTAACGGCGTTCGCAGCGGGATAAAGCGCTCAGCGGGCGGCGATGCGCACCCTCCGAGCGCTTCCCCGGCAAAGTTATTTCTTAGAAGCCGCTTTCCGGCCGCCTTTGGAGCGCGCCCCCTTCTTCTCAGCCTTCGCCTTCTCTTCCTCCTCCTTGCCCGGGCAGTCGAAGTTCGGGCACAGCTTCCACGGCCCGCGTGCCGTCTTGATGACCACCATGGGCGCGCCGCAGTGCTCGCACACCTCCTCGGTGGGAATGATGTCGCCGTACTGGGGCAGCGGGTAGCGCGTCTGACACTCGTCGAAGTTCTCGCAGGTGATAGAGCGCTTCAGCGTGCGCGGGTTGCGCCGGGCGATGAGGTTCTTGTCGAGCCCGCGCTCCGCGCACACGGGGCACTTGCCCACCACGACCTCGGGCTCCTGGTTGGAGGGGCAGGCAGGGTCGATGCACTGCACCCGGGGCTTGCTGCGGAAGGCGGTCACCTTCACCTGGGGCATGCCGCAGGTGGGGCACTTCTCGGGCACGGCCTCAATCTTGCCCTTGGGCAGCGGGTAGGTCACATCGCAGTCGGGCCAGCCGGCGCACCCGATGAACATCGACTTGGTCTTGTGGCTCGCCTTCAGTTGCAGATCCTTGCCGCACTTGGGGCACGGACCCACGTAGGCATCGGCGGCCACGGCGTCGGAGAGCGCGTCGGCCACCTCCTCGGAATGGGGCATGAGGTTCGCCAGCTCCTGCGCGAGCAGGTTGCGGGAGGTCTCCACCACCTCGGCCTTCGTCTGCTCCCCGTCGGCGATGCGGTCCATGGAGCGCTCCAGCTCGGCGGTCATCTCTGCATGGGTGATGTGCGGCGCGAACTTGTCCAGGGCGTCGATGACGGCGATGCCCAGCTGCGAGGGCTCGATGGGGTCGTTCTGCACGTACTTCACCTGGTAGAGGCGCTCGATGATGGAGGCGCGGGTCGATTTCGTGCCGAGGCCCAGCTTCTCCATCTCCTGGACAAGCTTGCCCTGGGAATACCGCGCCGGCGGCTCGGTCTGCTTCTTGGTGCAGGTGGCGCCGTTGAAGGCGATGGTGGCGCCCTCGGAGAGCGCGGGGAGCTGCTCGTCCTTCTTCAGCCCGTAGGGGTAGATGGCGCGGAAGCCCGGCTCGGCCAGCACGTCGCCCTTGGCCACGAAGGGCTCGCCGGCCACATCCAGCGTCACCTTCGTGCCCTCCACGGTGGCCGGCCCCGAAAGGGTCGCCAAGAAGCGGCGGGCAATGAGGTTGTACAGTTTGTAGTCGGCCGCGGACAAATCGTCGGGCGTGGCGGCCGCCGTGGGGTAGATGGGCGGGTGGTCGGTGGTCTCGGTCTTGCCGCGCGTGGCCTTCAGGGGGCCGGCAGACAGCAGCTGCTTGCAGTAGGGGCCATAGGCGGGGTTCGCCGCGATGGCGTTCACCACCTCGGCCAGATCCAACGAATCCGGGTACACCGTGTTGTCCACGCGGGGGTAGGAGATGTAGCCGTCCATGTACAGGCTCTCGGCGATGCGCATGCAGCGGGCGGGGCTGATGCCCTCGGCGGAGGCGGCGGCCATGAGGGACGTGGTGTTGAAGGGCACGGGCGCCGGCACCTTGCGGCGCTTCTTCTCCACGGAGGCCACTCGCGCACTCACGGCGCCTTCCACGCGGGCCATGGCGGCCGCAGCCTCGGCCTCGGCCTTGAAGCGGGCCGTGGCATGGGGCGCCTCGAAGGCCTCGGGGCCGTCGCCGGCGGTGGGGCCGGACGTCGCGCCACCGTCGAAGGCACCGCGGATGACCCAGTAGTCCTCGGGCACAAACGCCATGCGCTCGCGCTCGCGCTCGACGATGATGGCGAGCGTCGGCGTCTGCACACGCCCGGAGGAGCGCACGTTGCCGTAGCCGGCGAACTTCACCAGCGTGAGGTAGCGCGTGAGCACCGCGCCCCAGATGAGGTCGATGTCGCGGCGCGACCCGCCGGCGGCGGCCAAGTCGTCGTCCATGGGCACGAGGTTGGCGAAGGCATGGGTGATCTCCGGCTTCGTGAAGGCGGAGTAGCGCGCCCGCGACACCGGCGCCGTGGCGTTCACCTCGCGGCAGCACGACAGCGCGTCCGAGCCGATGAGCTCGCCCTCGCGGTCGAAGTCGGTGGCGATGACGATGGAGTCGGCCTTCTTCGCCAGGTTTTTCAGGGAGCGGATGATGTCCTTCTCTTTGGGCAGCTTCTCGATGGGCGCGTAGATGAGGTACGGTAGCGCCTCCATCTTCCATCCCTTGAGCTCCACGCCATCGGCGGTGAAGGGCTTCTTCTTTTTGAAGGGGGGCTTGGCAAGGCTGTCCGGCACCACGGCGGGCAGCATCTCGCCCTCGGCGGTGACACCCTCCCAACCGCCACGCTTCTTATAGGTAAGGCTCGGGGTGAAATCCGGCTCCAGGATGTGGCCGCGCAGGCCGATGGTCACCCACTCCTCCCCCTCGACTTCGAACCGGTAGACCGGCGTGTTGAACACCTTGTCGGCTTTGGGCTTGGAAGCGCCCAGAAGGTCGGCGATCTTCACCGCCGCGTCGTTCTTCTCCGTAACGACCAGTTTCACGGAACCATCCTCCTTCTCGGCCGTGTGATGCGGCCCTCACGTTCGCACGATTTACCCCACCTTGAGATTTTTACGTGCGCGGGGTTTCTCTGGGCAGCCGCGCCGCCTTGAGGCCGCGCGAATGCGTGGGGCCTAGGATACACGATTTGCCGCAGCGCGGTGCGAGAAAGTCGTTAAATCTGCGCGACCCCGCATGCGGCTCCATTTCGCGTTCGCGCACCCCGCGCCCGGGCGCCTTCGCCTGCACCGCATTCGCGCGCGAAGCCGCCCCCGCAAGGTTCCCGTAAGGTCGATGACCGTTTCATGGGCGTCCCGTAGTCGATTTATGAAGACGGAGCCTGCGGGTTACCATAGATGCCGGACGCCGTCGAATCGCAGCATTCGACCCGCGAATACCGAGCATCAACGTACCCCCGGCGGCGCCTTCGCGCAACGTGACCCACCCCGAGGAGATTCCGTGAACAGCAAGATCATCAAAGCCTTCATCGGCCTCATTGCCGCCTTCATCCTCGTCATCGCCGTTTTCGGCATCCTGCCCCAGCTGGGCATGAAGGGCCCCTTCGAGAACTTCCAGAACCCCCTGGCCGGCCTGTTCGAGGGCGGCAAAAACGCCGCGGCCAATGCGGCCCTTGACGTGTCGGGCCTGAAGTCGAAGGCCGAGAGCGCCCTGCGCGGCAATACCGATCGCATCGCCGAGGCCACGGGCATGTCCTCCTCCCAGGTGGACGCCGCCATCGACGCGCTGGACATCCAAAGCTGGGAGGTGACGAGCCTGCCCGAGGGCGCCGAGAAGACCGGCTCGGCCAACATCAGCTACAGCGGCACCGACGCCACCATCACCACCTACGACGACCCCTCCGTCGTCACCGTCACCGCCATGGGCCAGGACATCACCCTCGCCGTCCCCGACTCTGCTCAAAGCTACTTGCCGTTCCTGAGCTATTTGGGGTAGGCCACCAAAGTGCCGGACGCAGCCGCTGAGACTGCGGATTCAAGCAAATTTCACCCAACGCGGGCCGCCTTGAACCAGCCGCGCTCTCTTGCCCGCGAAATCTGGCAAGTTTTTTGAGGTTTTCGACATCGTTGAGTAGTAACCTCTCGCGGTACCATCGATCACCTGGCTTGGTACCGGCGATCAGCAAAAGGCGGTACCGCGAGTAGGCTGTCTCGGTACCGCTAATCAGCGCGCCTCTTCTTGGCGAAGTACTCT
>NZ_WPOO01000035.1:0-5431 GCF_009755265.1 Adlercreutzia rubneri
AGCGCTGGAACCAGTCCATGGCGGCGCGGTTGGTGGTCAGGCCGTGCTGGATGAACAGGTCCTTGCCCATGCGCATCACGTCGGCGGCGTCCCACATCGGCTCGACCTCGGTGGTCACGAAGTCCTTAGCAGCCGTACGCTCGAGACGCTCCTCCAGGGAGATCTTCTCGTCGTAGTAGTTGTGCTTGTAGGAGCGGTCGGTCAGGCGGGGACGGGGGGCCTGGGTCCACTTGAAGTCGGGATCCTGCTCGAAGTACTCCTCCATGAGCGGCCAGTAGGCGAGATACTCATAGTAGCGGCAGCGGAAGGAGTTGGCGGCGGCCATGATCTCGTTGCCGATGGTCAGCAGGATGTCGCGCGGAGGCATGCAGGTCATCATGGAGTCGTTGCGGAAGTCCGGCGTGCCGATGGCCTGGTTCCACTGCAGCGGGGTCGGGCGGTCGACGACGACGCCGCGGTCCTCGAGGATCTTCACGAGGTTCTCGAGGCACTCGTTGCCGCGAGCCACGGTGTCGGAGGGACGCAGGCCCCACATGCCGCGCATCTCGGAGTCAACCGGCACCTTCTCAGAGGTGGCGGGCTCCTCCGGCGGGATGACGGAGTTGTCGCAGCGGCCGACGATGACGCGCTTCAGCGGATCCCAGTCGTTCCAAGAGCTGACGATCTTTGCCATAACATGTGCTCCTATCTCATAGGCACTCTTCCGTCTCTTTTGAGACTAGCTGCACTATAGCATTTCTTGCAGTTGCACAAAAGCCTTTTACCGAAGAAAGTTTTCGATTTCCTGAAAAATCATCGTCATCTTGTCAACTATGGATATCTATCATCTTTTGCAATCGCACAATATTTGTAGTACACCCCGTAACCGATTGAAGCAGCAAAAAAGACGCCCACTCCTTATTCGAAAGAGCGGGCGTCTTCCCTTTGAAACGATAGGCGAAAGCACCAGAGCTACCGGTCGAGAGCAGTCTCCAAGAGCATACGGGCAATCTCGCGCACATCGTAGCCTTCCGAGATCGCCTTCACCGCTCCCCCGTCGACGAGGGCGACGACGACCGAAGGAGTAAGGTTCACGCCGGCGCGAACGAGAATGCGGTTCACGGCCGCATCGAGAGCCTCGCGTCCCTTGCGGTAGGCCTCGGTAACCACCGGCGCTTCGGCTGAGGCGATGAGCTGAGCATAATGGGCGGGCATGGATACCGTGTCGTCTGGAAGGCACGCCTCCAGCAGAAGGTCGACCACGCGCTCGCGACATTCCTCGGGGCTGAAGGCATCGGCGGCCTGAGCCACCTTCTCGGCACGGGCGATCCACAGTTCAATGTTGTAGCAGCCCGCTTCGTAGAGAAGCTCGGTGACGGAGTCGAAATAGTAGCCCACTGAGGACGAGGCCGCACCGGCCCATTCTGCCACCTTGCGATAGGTGACGGCCTCCGGGCCGCGCTCGCGAAGCAGAGCGGCCGCAGCCAGCACCAGCGAGGTTCGCGTGATCTGAGCTTTCAGGGATTTGGGCTTGGACAACGGCTTAGCCATGGGAGACTCGCTTCCTTTTTGATTACTTTTGCGTGACTCTACCAGAAAACGCCCAACAATGAAACCCCAGATGAGAGTTATTTTCTGGAAATACTTGAAGCGCTGTCAAAGTTTCGCTTCATGGTGCAAGTGCACAAGCAAGCGACAGCCGAGCGACCCTCCCCGATCGCTCGGCTGCCGCAGAAAATGTCACTTCCCGACTATTGGATCTCGGTCAGCTTCTTCTTCGAGTTGTCGTGAGTCATGCACATGGCGATGAACGCGACCACGGAGATGGCCACCATGTACCAGGCCGGCGCGATGGCGTTGCCCGTCGCCTCGATGAGGGCGATGGAGATGAACGACGCCGAGCCGCCGAAGATGGCGTTGGCGAAGTTGAAGGACAGCGCGAAGCCGGAGTAGCGCACCTCAGTGGGGAACGTCTCGGACAGGTAGCTCGAGAGCGTGCCGTCGTTGATGGTGAGCAGAAGGCACATGACGAGCTCCACGATCAGGATGATCGCGAAGTTCTGCGAGTTCAGCAGGTAGAACGCGGGCACCGTGAAGATGATGAAGCCCACGCAGGCGATGATGAGCATCTTCTTGCGGCCCACCTTGTCGGAGATGCGGCCGGACAGGAAGATGAACGCGATGTAGGCCACCAGGCAGATCGTTGTGATGAGCGACGAGGAACCGGCGTCGTAGCCCACGGTGTCCTGCAGGTAGTTAGGCAGGTAGGTGAGCACGGCGTAGAAGCCCACGGCGTTCAGCATGCAGGCGCCGAAGGACACGAGCAAAGGCCGCAGGTGCTTGGTGAGCAGAAGCTTGATGGGCTTGTCGTCGGACTCGCCCTTGGCCTCCAGCTTCTCCTGCATCTCCTGGTACACCGGCGAGTCGGACACGCGGGTACGAATGTAGTGCGTGATGAGCCCGAGAGGACCCGCCAGAAGGAACGGAATGCGCCAGCCCCACTCGGTCACGAAGGACGAGTCGTGGCCCCACGTCATGAACATGAACGTGGCGAGCGCCGAGCCGATGAGCAGGCCCGTGGCCGTCGAGGCAGGCACGAGCGAGCAGTACAGGCCGCGGTGGTTGGACGGGGCGTACTCGGCCAGGAAGGTGGCCGCGCCGGCGTACTCGCCGGAAGCCGAGAACGACTGCACCATGCGCAGGCACAGAAGCAGGATCGGCGCCAGAATGCCCACGGCTTCGAAGGTGGGCAAAAGCCCGATCACGAAGGTGGCCGCCGACATCATGAGGATGGAGGTGGCCAACGCCCACTTGCGGCCCTTCTTGTCGCCCATGTGCCCCCAGAAGAAGGCGCCCACGGGACGCATGAGGAAGGACAGCGCGAACACGCCGAAGGTCTCCAGCAGCGCCACGGTCGGGTCGCCCGGAGGCATGAGCACGAGCGCGATGACCGTCGCAAAGTAGGAATAAGACGCGTAGTCGAACCACTCGATGAAGTTCCCGAGGAAGGAGGAGACTGCCACGCGCCTCAGTGTCGCGTGCTCCTCGCTGTCCCGCTGAACCGCAGCCGCTGTTTCGCTAGACGCCATGGAAATCACCCAGATCCTTTCCGAACCCCTTTTTACTTTGTGTTTTCCTCATCGGGAAACACCCCCTTTAGAAACGAGGGAGGCCCGGCATCCGTGACTCACAGATACGCGAACCTCCCTTTCTTCGTGCAAGCCGGCACGTCCCGGGGTCGGGAGGTTGTACCTCGTGCCAGCCAGCACACGTACCGCACGGTTCGGGCCGTGCGCGCCCTTAATGCGCCGAGGCCGCACGAACGCTTCGCACGGCCTCGGTTACATCCTAGTAGTCGCCCATGTAGTCAACTTGGGCCTTGCTGGCACACAGCACGAACGCCTTCTCGGCCTTCTTGCCGCCGGCAGCCAGCTTGCCGAGCACCACGCGCTTCAGACGCGGATACGGATTCATGCCGTACCAAGCGAACGCAGTGCCGCCGGTGTAGCACTCCACGATGCTGTGCACGGGAAGCGAGGCATCGCGCTCGGCATCGAGCTTGATGTACTCGGCGATCTCGTCGGCGCACACGTCGCGGATCACCTCCACGCTGATCTCGAGGTCGCGGGCCAGCTGCTTGAGCTGATACTCCACCTCGGCGTCATCGGCATGGGGGAAATAGGTCACGTCGTAGGTGACGGCGGAGAGCCCGGACGCCTTGGCGAAGGCGATGAACTTCTCCAGCGACACCATCTGCACATGCTCCTCGGTGCGCTCGGCGATGTCGAGCTCTGCGGGGAAGCCGGTCACGCCGTTCTGAGCGAACACAGCCTCCAGCTGCTCCTCGGTCATCGCGGGCTCGAACTCCACCGACGAGGCGATGTGCGTCAGGTTCTTAGTCATCTTCATAAGAAGCCTCTTCCTATACGGCAGTCATTTCTGACGCGCTGCTTACAGACCCTCGATGTCCTCTTGCTCGGCAATGCGGGCGGTGAGGTTCTCGGCAATCTCCTGCTGCTGCTTCGCTTTGCGCTCGGCAACCATGCCCTTGACGGACGGGATGGCGCCACCGGCGATGATCATGAGACCACCGATGATGGTGTTCACGGTCAGCGCCTCGCCGAAGACGACCAGACCCACGAAGATGGCCACGGGCACCTCCCAGTAAGCGATGGTGCCGTAGTCAGCAGCCGGCAGGTTGCGGCCGGCCACCAAGAGGAAGCCCAGAGCGATAGGACCGCAGATGATCCACAGGAGCACAGCACCGATCCAGTTGAAGGTGGTGAAGTGCACGGACAGCGCCCAGTTCTCCATGCCGGGCTGAGAGCCCAGGGAGTTCAGGATGATGGTGATGAGGCCAGCGCCCAGCACGGCGAAGATGAAGTTCCACACGCCGCGAGCCGTAGTATCAGCATCCTTGCGATAGCCATTGAAGAACATCGACAGGCCGTAGAACAGGCCGGACAGCAGACCGAAGGCGTCGCCCACGCCCTTCTGCGGGAACTCGGGCGTCGAGGTCTCGAGGCTGAAGTCGAGGCCGAAGAACTGGCCGCCCACGCCGAAGCCGAGCAGGCCCTCGCCGAACAGCATGCCGATGAACACGACGAGCAGGCAGATCCACTGCAGGCCGCTCATGGGCTCCTTGCGGAAGATGCGGGCTGCCAACACGCAGATCACCGGGCCGGTGTAGATGAACAGTACGGCATTGGCAACGGTCGTGAGCAGCGTGGACGTCACGTAGCATGCCAAGGACATACCAATCATCAAACCGCCGAGAGCGATGGCGGGAGTGAGCTTGAGTTCCTTGAAGGTCTTCACCTTGTGAGTGGCGACCATCAGGATAACGAAGAACAGCACGCCCATGCCCATGCGGCCGCAGGCCATGAGAGCGCCGATGGAGTCACCGGCGTTCAGGCCCAGGGTGCCATCGAACATATCCGTTCGCGTGGCCCAGCGGCTGAACAGGGGCACGAGGCCCATGCCGGTTGCAGAGATGAGCATGGCAATGGTACCCCACCCGGTCTTCATCTGATAGCCCTCGGTGGCGTTGGTGTTTTCCTGTGCCATAATCCCTCCTTTTTCTTTCCTCTGAGGTGAGATAGGTTGAATGGAACGTCCCCTCGCCCTTAAGAGAGGCGCCCCGGACACGGAACTTGCCCTAGTTCCGTGAAATAAAGAAGGGGAACAGGCCGCGCCTTTGCGTTGAAACCTGTTCCCCTTTCTTTTCTAACTTGTGCCTCTCAGGCAGCTGCCCTTAGCTGCTGATCGGCGATTCTAACTCTCAGGCTGCTTTTCGAACCTGGGAGCCCACGATAAACGTCGTGCTTACTTCCACATCTCGGGGCGCACGAGGGTGGGATCCTCGACGCGGTTCGGGAAGTAGTCGAGGCACTCGCCCTCGCGGTAGACGTCGGCGGTGGAGCAGTGCAGGCCGCCGCCGAACGGGTAGGCG
>NZ_WPOO01000036.1:0-4553 GCF_009755265.1 Adlercreutzia rubneri
GAGCGAGTCGAGGCGTGCCTATAGGTCGAAACCACCTTCTAAGACGAATCGCCTCAAAAGATTGTCGGCACGCATGCGCACTTTGAATGCGGGAATCGGAGCGCCTTCGAGAGCCGAGAAGTACTCACGCGCACGAGCCGTATCCAGGCTGTCAATCAACTTGTCGAATCGACCGAACTCGTTGAGGCTTTCCTCATCCGCGCCTGCCACAAGCAGCTCTGACAGAATTGCCGCATCCACGCCGAGCAGGCTGCTCGCCCGCCCGATCTGGACATTCTTGGCATGACGCTGGTACTCCGTCACATAATCGCGGAACGTCTTACCCGGATCGACGTACACGTCTCCGCTCTGAACGTCGTGGATGAACAGGTTCGCGTACTTCTGCTCCTCCTGGCTCAGGCTGGCGAAGCTCTTGTGCAGCGCCGCCAGAGCCGCCTCGGTCGCCTCAGCCTCGGAGCCTTCCAAATCGAGCTGCTTGAGCCACTTGGTGAAGTTGGCATTCATGTAGTCGGTGTCGATCTTAGTGGTGTCTATCTCCATGAGATGCCCGCTGAGATCGTAGGGGATATCCGCTCCTCCCCTTTCACGGCCACCGCCTCCGGCAAGCTCTTTGTAGCGCTGCGCAAACGCCAGGTAATCTGTCTCATCGTAGGGAACGGCAATTACCTCGTACAATTCGCTACGCTCTGCACCACATTCGTCCTCGCAGGCTCCCACCGCGATCGCCTCTTCCACAACATCATCCCCCACGGGGAACTGGTACTCCGACTCGTCCCAGCGGAAGCCCTGCACCTTCGCCGCCTCGAGGAGCGCATTGAAGGACCGGAACAGCTGCGCGAATTTGTTGCGTGCCTCCGAGCTGTCCGGCAGCTTCGACAGATCGCCCGCGCCGTTGCCCTCGAACAAGCCGATCATATCTTCGAAGACCAAGTTCATGGCAAGCAGGTTCTCGCGCAGCTTGGGCACGAACAGGCCGAAGGGCTTGTCGCCGGAGTAGAGGCTGATGGCCTCCTCGATGTTCTTTCGCATAGTGTGCGGGCGCCGGTAGTAGCGAATGGTGCCGTGGGGCTTCTCCGACTCGTTGAACAAGCGGTTCGTTCGGCTGAACGCCTGGATGATCATCTCGTAGCGCAGCATCTTGTCCAGATACAGCGTGTTGATCCACTTCGAGTCGAAGCCCGTCAGCATCTGATCAACCACGATCAGGATGTTCACGCACTTCTCGGGCGTCTTCTCGATTCCCAGGTAGGGCCGCTTGTGCGCCAACCGGTTGGAGACATCGGTCTTGAACGCAGACCACGTCGGCAGCGCGAACTCCATGCCGAAACGCTCGTTGTAGTCGGCAATGACCTCCTCAAGTGCCTCCTCCTTGATAAGCGACCGGTCGATCTTCTCCTGCTCGTTGTCGATCGAAGGATCCACGAGCACCGTCGTCATCAATTCGGGCGCCGTCTCCTTGAACAGATGGTAGTAATCGAGCGCCTCGGGGATGGAATGGGTGGCGAAAATCGCGTGGAACTTGCCGAAGCGGCTCAAGGTGGGCCAGTGCTTCACGATGTCGGCCACCACCTGTCGCTGATGCTCGGTCACGTCGCGCTGATCGGCCGTGCCGTACTGGCTCTCCGGCACCAGGCTCTCAATGCCGTGGCAGCGGTTGCCCATCTCGTCGAGGAAGGGGGCCATGGGCATCTCGTCCATGATCTGATAGTACACGCGCTCGCGCCGCGGGTCGCCCATCACCTCTTCCATGGATTTCGCCTTGGCCTCATCCAGAGCCACGGCCTGGCGCAGATCGAACTCGGGGTAGGTGGCCACTGGGCACGTGTCGAAGCCGAGCACATTGCCGTCGCGGATGCCGTCGGCGATGCTATAGCGGTGCAACTCGTCGCCGAACACGTCGGTGGTGGTGCTCAGCTTCTTGCGGTTCTCCTCGTGAATGGGCGTGCCGGTGAAACCGAACATCAGCGCCCCAGGAAACACCCGCTTGATGGTCTCCATGTTCTTGCCGAACGTCGAGCGATGGCACTCGTCCACAATGAACACGATGCGCTTCTTGCGAATCGCCTCCAGGTCGCGGGCGCTCATGGCATCCTCGTCGATGTTGCCCATCTTCTGAATGGACGCGACGATGAGCGTATCGGAGGGATCGCTGCTCTTCAGCTTCGCCTTCAGCGCATCGGTGCTCTCCGTTTTCTGTACGGTCTCGGATTCGTTGGCGAAGGAGCGGTACTGCTCCAGCGACTGAGTACCCAGTTCGATGCGATCGACCAGGAACACCACCTTGTCGGCATCCTTGGAGTTGGCGATGAGCTGGGCGCACTTGAAGCTGGTCATGGTTTTGCCGCTGCCCGTGGTGTGCCAGACGAAGCCGCCTTTCAGGCCCTTGGTTCCCCACAGTTTGTCGCGGTCGATCACCGTCACGCGGTCGGAGATACGGCTGGCCGCATAGTACTGGTAGCTGCGCATCACTTTCAGCACGCCGTCGGAGCTGTCGGCCACCGTGTAGTAGCCGATGAGCTGATGGGCCATGGGTATGCTCAGCAGGCGCTTCACCACATCGCCCCACTGGTTGATGGGATTGTTGTTGAAGTCGGCCCAATGGAACTGGAACTTCTCGTTGAAAGCGCCGTCGGGACCGGGATTGGCGAAGTACTTCGTCTCCTCGGGGTTCATGGCGACGAAGATCTGCACCAACGAGAACAGCCCTTCGAACACGCCCTCGGCGGCGTACTTGCGAATCTGACCGATGGCCTCAGATACCGGCACGCCGCTCTTCTTCAGCTCGATATGGAACAGGGGCATGCCGTTGATGAGCAGCATGAGATCGCCCCGCCGGTCGTGGCCCAGCTTCGACTTCGAGGGGAACACCGGCTGTTGCGCGATCTGGTACCGGCTTTGCCCGCCAGCGATCTCGTCGCGATGGAATATCTTAAGGGCCACTTCCTTGCCGACATGCAGGTCGTCGTTGGCGTTGTCCCGCTTGATGATAATCTCTTTACCGTTGATCAGCTCGTTAATGGCCACCGGCGTGCGCTTCTCCCGGATCTTTTCGACGATCTGTTGCATCTCGGTAGGCGTCAGGGGCGCGCCGTTCAGGCAATCGCGATGCTTGTTGTTCTCGAAGAGGATGGCCGCCCAGTTGTCCAGCAGCTGCTGCTCAGTCGGATATTTCAACACTCCGCCCGCATCGTCCCAGCCGTAGGCCTTCAGCTTCTCGATAACCGCTTCCTCAAATGCCGCCTCTGTATCGAAAACCATGAGCTAATCCTCGTCATCCTCGGGCAGGTTCCCCGTCTCGTACTCTTCGAGTCCCTCGTAGCGATAGCTCGCGTCAATGCCCTTCATGAACACCTCGCGATCAGCGGCTTTGTCGGTCAATGCCGCATTGAGAAGAGCCTTGATCTCCCTATCTCGCACGGGACTGCGTTCCATGGCAAGCAGATAGTCCTCTTTGTCGACCTGGCTCCAGTCGATTACGACACCCAGCTCTTGGCGAAGCATGGCATCGAGCCAAATTCGCATACTTCGACCATTGCCTTCCCAAAAAGGATGCGCCACATTCATTTCAACGTACTTTTCGATGATCTCATCGAAGGTGCTTTGCGGCATGGCGCTAATGCTTTCAAGCGCAGCATCCAAATAGAGAGAAGGAGCGAACCGAAAGCTCCCCTTGGCGATATTGCCGGTTCTCACATCTCCTGCAAAGTCGTAAACATCGCAAAAGAGATGGGCGTGAATCGCTTGCAAGCCTGCAAAAGTTCCTATCTCGAAGGTGTCGAGCAGCCCTTCATCGAACAACTCCAATGCCCGCTGCTTCGACAGTCGTTCCTCTTGGCGAGAAAGCTCTACAGCGTTATGGATGCCCAGCTTGTTTTTTAGAGTCATGGCAGCTCCTAGACAAACATCTTTTCAAGTAACGCTTGCTTAAGGTTTTTAAGAATATCCAACTCACGCTGATGAAGGGCGATGAGTGAGTCGAGCCGATCGAAAAGGCTTCCGATGATGCTCTGCTCTCTGATTGAGGGCATGGTGATTTCGCTCTTCAAAAGCTTGTCGAAGAAGAAGTAGAGGCGCACTCCGCCTTCCTGCAACGCCTCAATCTGCTTGGCGAAGAGGGCCGACTTGAGCCAGTGCCACAGAAACCTATCGTCGCAGGTCTCATCAGATCGAAACACTTCGTAAAGCGAGCTGACAATGACATTTTCCCTGGTAGCGAGATACCCGATGGAACCAACGTTGATCCTCGCCGGATTGTAGGCAAATGATCCCGGCTCAACGATCCAGTAAGCAGTTTTGTCAGCCTCTGCCATCGTGCCGCCATTCTCAAATTGTTCACTCTGCGGCACGAAGCCAGATGTGTTTGAAACGGAATGGCTTTCGAGGTCGAGATTGTCCGCATTGCGCGAGCCGGAAGCGTAAACGAACTCGTCGAACGTACGCTGTTCCCAAGGATCAGTAAAACCCTCGAAGCGAATCTCGGGCACATCCTCGCCTTCTTTGGGGAACATCTTCTCAAGCAGTGATTGTTTTACCGTTTTCAGCTTCTCATGCTT
>NZ_WPOO01000037.1:0-4397 GCF_009755265.1 Adlercreutzia rubneri
AGTCATCCACGGACATCTCGCCGGGCATCGAGAACCACAGATCCAGCGCATCCTGCTTGGCCCTCTTGTCGTACATTCGAACTCCCTTCCGGACACCTGGGTGTCCAACTTGGAGTCCGCACCCCCTGAACAAGCAAAAAGGAGAGAAGAGGAATGTAGCTTTTCTGACCGCTCTCGTCGACCTCATCGCTTTTGATGTCCTAAGTGATTACGGGTTGGAATTCGATCACGACCCGCGCTGTCTTCTTGAATTTTATGATCTCAATCATAATTTGGTCAGTGTGTCCTCTAGACGTTTGGACGGAGCATTTCCATCAACGCGAAATCCTGAGGCTGTATGGGAAATCAAAGAGTATTACTATACGACGACGTTTGGCAGCAGGATTGCCGATGGCGTATACGAAACGCGCTTGGATGGTTACGAACTGAACGATGCGGAAGAGCAAACCGGAAGGAAGACTACGCACATTTTGTTTGTTGACTCATATTCAACCTGGTGGGAACAAGGCAAATCGTATTTCTGCAGGTTGATAGACATGCTGAATGAAGGAAGCGTCGACGAGATTATCTTCGGGTATGAAGTTCTAACTAGATGGCCCGAGGTGTTAAGAGAAATAATTGAGTCTTAGGGCAGAACAGCAGATGAAGCATGGAATATGTATTTACAGCGACAGAAACAGGGACGCCTTCCGGAAATGAAGCAGAGGCAAAAGCTTTATTGCATATGCTTGATGCTACAGAAGATGGAATAGAGTTATTTGCGGTAGATTGCTTCAATGATGTTACAGGGATGGACAATCCCTGTTTTGTGCTTCATGATGCACAATCAAAGGCTGAAAAGAATATCTCTCCAGCAAAACTGGGAAGATATCTTGTAACCCTTCTGGAGAATCATCTTAGCGAGTTCTCGCAATTCTTTGATAGCTTGACTCTGTTTGTTGGAGGCGTTTCAAAAACTGTACTGCAGAATCCTGAGTTAGTGGAGTTTGGGTTTCATGATATTGAAGCCAAGGCTCAGAAAAAAGTCCAAGATAGCCTTATCGAAGAATGCAAGAAGCGAAAAAATGGCATTGATGATAATTTGCTTAGCGAAGACAATATAAATGATTTTCTTAGTAAGGTTCACTTTGTTATCTTTCGTGAAAATCGCGAGGATTACATAAAACCTTTAGTAAGAACTTCGGCCCCGATAATGCCGGATTCGAAGAAGCTTAAAAGAATCTTTACTGAGATACGTGACAAGCAATCAGCCCTTAAGAACCGAGCAGGTATAGCCGGAAAAAGGATAACGCATCCAGACAGGGTTATTGATTTGGGGCGTGTGGTAAAACGCAGGGATATCGAATTGCTCGTAATCCAAAGAATTCTGAATAGAGACTTTCTTAGAGATGATACGCCTAAAAGCTTTATTCATTACTTAAACCAAATACCTGATGAAGAAGATCCAGATGCGATCACAGAAGATTGTCGACATGCCATCTACAGACAATTCTTCGATAAAAACAACAGCGAAGCATTCTGGACATTCTTGGATGAAGTCGTGACAACGATCGACAATAGTAATCAAAAAGATATTGAGGAAATATACGATCAGTTAAAAGTTGAGACTCGTAAGGCGTGCACACATTTAGAAAGGCGATCATGCCTCTACTTCATCGCAACTATAAAGGATGGTCTATATAAATGATTAATGTTAGAGCTATTTACCTCGGGAATGAAGCTGAAGCCTATATTTTAGACGACTTTATTGATGGAATTAACATCATAAATAGCGATGATAACCATGTTGGAAAAACGATTGTTATGCAATCAATCATGTTCGCTATGGGTTCGGAAGCCATGTTTCCTCATAATTTCAAACCGAAAGAGTACGTTTTCATAATTGATTTGGATGTTGACGGAGAAGCAATATCGATACTCAGGAGTAGAGATACATTTGCAATAAAAAAACGTGATGAGCTCGTATTTGAAGAAAGCAAGCGAGATTTTGATGAGTTCTGGAGCGACAACATTTGTGCTTTGCCTTCAATAATCAAAGACGGAAAGCTACAAAGAGTGGGATTGCCATTGTTCAATCAATTATCCTTTGTGAACCAAACTCCAAGAAATACTTCCAGCTTAATCGGGAGTTACTACAAAAAGGATGATTTTAAAGAAATGGTGTTTGCTATTGTTGGATTGGATGCTCGGCAGCTAGATTCGCAAGCAGAACGGGAACTAAAAGATAGGAAAGGAAAGCTGAAAACCAGGCGAAAAGAGCTTGCCAAATTGGTTCGAGATTTAAGAGAGAGTGGAACTTCGCTTGCAGCGATAAGTCCTACCGCAGACCGCGAAGAAACCAGTAGATTCGTAGAACAATTGGATAAGTTAAAAAACGATATCTCTGAAAGACAGAAACTAAGAAACCATGCATACGTGCGTATGAAGAAGAACGAGCAACTTCGCAGAGAACTAGGGTCATTGAACAGAGAGCTAAAAACCGGTTCGATAGTTTGTCTCGATTGTGGGTCAAAAGCGATTGGCTATTCAATGCCAGAATCAAACGTTGCTTTTGATATAACAACACAAGATATGAGGCAAGAAATATTGCGAACGATAGATTACAAGATTGATGACTATGTGGGGGAAGTCGAGAGGCTTGAGAAAGAGATACGTGAACTACAGATACGCTTTAATGCGCTTGCGGAAACTAGAGAAATAAGTCTGATAGATATAATTTCCGTAAAAGACGACTATGGAAATCTTGAGGAAATGGATCGTGAACTGACAGCGATTATTGATGAAATAGAAGACATTGACAAGAAATTAGAGTTCTCAAAAAACGTAGATGCGGAGCTGCGAAAAGACAGAAACGATTTCATGCGGAAAGTCCTCATTTCCATGAACCATCTTAGGGAAGTTGTGAATGATGGGATAGAAACCGAAGACTATGATGATCTATTCACTACGAACAACAAGCCATATACTGGAAGTGAGGCAACGGAATTCTATCTTGCAAGGGTTTATTCGTTAGCTAAGCATGTTAAACATCAGCTTCCCATAGTGATTGACTCATTCAGGGCTGAAGAACTGTCAACGCGCAGAGAAGACCTTGCATTGCCTTTGTACGAAGAGCTTCAAAACCAAGTGATTTTGTCAGCCACTTTGAAAGGGCAAGAAGCCGGAAAATACGATGAAAGAACCGACGTGCACAGCATAGATTTTTCTGGCTATGCGGTAAATCACCTTCTTTCCGAAGATTATGTTGAGCAATTTATGAGAAAGCTGGAATCATTTAACGTAAAACTCAACGTCAAATAGCTACAATACTTTTGCAGGATGGGCGCTCGGATGGATCAATGGAAGCGGAGCACTCCAGGGCGTTCGCAAGCAGGCACTGTGATGCGTCTGAAGAATGCAATAGCTTCGAGGCGTGATGTGGTAAGCGAAATGACGCGCTGCCCAAGGAGTGTAAAAGTATCAATCGCAAATCGGACTAGTGGGACTGTTGAATGCTGCTGTTGGCACCTGGTATGGTGTACGCCATCGAATGATCGGCGCGAGAAAGAGGTGGTCGTGTGGAATTCACATCGGCTAGTGCCAACAAGTACCTGCGGAGGTTGCAGGATGAGAAAGATCGGCTCCTGCGGACCGAGCAGGAGGTGAGCACCTACGTGCTCGCGGAAGGGGAGGCGGCCGAGCCTCCCGCCTACGACTACGGGGCCGTGCGCGAGAAGGTCGCGCAGATCGACGGGCAGGCGCGGGCCATTCGTCACGCCTTGCACCGATTCAACATGAAGACGGTTCTGCCCGAGCGGGGCATCACCATCGATGAGGCCCTCATCCTGCTCGCGCAGCTGTCGGGGCGCAAGGAGCGCCTGAACGGGCTCGCCTCGCGGCAGCCCCAGGAGCGACTGGGCAACCGGTACTTCGGCAGCAGCAACGGGCCCATCGAGTACCGGTATGCGAACTACGACGTCGCCCAGGCAGAGGCGGACTACCGCGCCGTCGCGGACGAGATCGCTGCGCTGCAGCTTGAGCTGGACCTGGTCAACCAGACGGAGGTCTTCTCGGTCGAGCTGTAGGGGCTCGCTTACTTTCCGGATCTGTGGCTTTTCCCCGCAAAGGATACTTTGGAACGTTGCGGTTTCGCGTTGGAGTTGTCGGGTAGTTCGTTGTCGGCAGTGCCGTGCGGTTTGAGCGTTGGCATCTTGCTGGAAGATCTGGCTTCCACCCATTCCGCCGCAGATCGAAAGCTTCAGGCGCCTCCCCGCGAGGCCGCCCGCGATGCCTGAGTAGTAACCCTCTCCGGTACCAACAATCAGCAGAATCTGGTACCGCCAGTCAGCGGGCTTGGTACCCTGGGTAAGATAAATTGGTACCGCCGCCCATCGAGCCTAGAATTCCATGTCGCGAGC
>NZ_WPOO01000038.1:0-4171 GCF_009755265.1 Adlercreutzia rubneri
TCCCCGCCGAGCGCGAGCCGCCGCGCCCGCGGCCCTCGGAGCCGCCGCGGCGCGAGCGCCCCGCCTCGCCCGATCCCTTGCGCGATCCGCCGGTATGGCGCACCTTGGCGCCCTCGGCCAGCTTATCGGCCCCGGTGAACTGGCTCGTCGAGAAGATGAGCGCCTCGCCGCCGATGAGCCCGCGATCACTCGTCGCCTCTTCCCAGGCCTCCTCCCCCACGGCATTGGGCCGCGTAGCACCCTCGGGCGCCGGATCGAACTCGGACAGGGGCACCTTCACGGGCTTTTCCCCCTCCACCTTCAGCGACACGATCTCCCGCGGCACGTCGTGATCGACCACCTTGGCAGGCCCGGCCGGCGTCTGCACCGTGGCGTTCAACTTGGGAGCGCGGCTCTTGAAGTCCTTGTAGGCATCGAACTCGTAGCGCAGACAGCACATGAGGCGCCCGCACAGCCCCGAGATCTTCTGGGGGTTCAGCGAGAGCCCCTGCTCCTTGGCCATGCGGATGGACACGGGGCAGAACTCGCCGCCGAGTCGCTTGCAGCACAGCTCCTGGCCGCAGTGCCCGATGCCGCCCACCATGCGGGCCTCGTCGCGCACGCCGATCTGACGCATGTCGATGCGCACGTGGAAGCGGGCCGCCAGCTTGCGCACCAGCTCGCGGAAGTCGATGCGCTCCTCGGCCTCGAAGTAGAAGACGGCCTTGTCGCCATCGAGCAGAAACTCCACGGACACCGGGTGCATGTCCTCGTGGTACTCCCGGGCCATCTCCTTGAACACCGGCAGGGCCTCGGCGGAAGCGCGCTCCATCTCGGCCGCCTGCTCGATGTCCTCCTCGGTCGCGATGCGCTCCACGGGGCGCAGGGCGCTCTTCAGCGCGCGCACCTGCTCCTCGGACACCTCGATGACCTCGCTCGCGGCGATGCCGAACTCGGTGCCCCGGGCGGTGCGCACCACCACGGGCATGTCCTTCTCTATGTCCAAATCGCCCGGATCGAACCATAGCGTCCGGGGGTTGAAGGTCAAGTTAATCGGTGCGACCCGAACCATGAACAACCTCTCTTACGTCGAACAGCAACGTGTCCAAGCACGTTTCTGGGGATACATTATAGGCCAGCGCCCGCTCGCACTCGTCCACCTGGGAGCAAGCTGCGGCGATGACCGCCGCATCGGCGCCGGAGAACAGGGCGACGAGCGTGTCGCGCACATCGGTGTTGATGACCAGCTCTGGCGTCCCGCAGGCTACCATGAGCCCATCGCGCAGCCACGAGCGAACCATGGCCGTCGTCTGGCGCAGATACTCGGAGGTCTTCGCCGACAGCTGGCGCTTGTTGCGCGCCTCTATCTGGCGGATGGCCGATTTCGCGAGGAAGTCGGCGTTCTCGGCAAGCTCCGCCTCCTGGGAGGCGCGCACCTCGTCGAGCGGCGCCTTCGACGCCTCCACGAGCGCGCGGGCCATCTCCACCACGTCCCAGTCGTCGGCGGCGCCCAGGCGTGCCAGGTCGGAGAAGAGCCGCGTCCGGAAGGCGAGGCGCTCGCTTCCCGGCGCCCGCAGAAACGCCACGGCCGAGGTGATGGAGCCGCCGCAGGCCTCGATGGCCTGGCGCGCTTGGGCCGGGTCGGCGCCGGTGTTCTGGGCCACGATGCCCGCGGCCTCCGAGGCGGGAATGTGGCGGAAGGGCACCACCTGGCATCGGGAGACGATAGTGGGCAGCACCGACTCGCGGGTACGGCCCAGAAGGATCATCACCACGTCGTCGGCCGGCTCCTCCAGTGTCTTCAGAAACGCGTTGGCGGCGCTCGCGCTCAGCTGGTCCACACGATCCAGAATGTAGATCTTCTTGTCGGCCTGAATGGGAGAGAGCGCCGTGTCGGCCACGATCTCGCGCACCTGTTCCACCAGATACCCGTTCGCGCCGGCCGGGGCGAAATAGCGCACGTCGGGGTGCTTGCGCCGCAAAATGCGCCCGCAGCGGTCGCAGGCGCCGCAGGAACCGCCCCGCGGCCCGCGCGGCCCCTTCGGGCACAGAAGCGCCTGGGCGAGCGCATAGGCGGCCTGGGTCTTGTTGGAGCCGGCCGGCCCCACGAACAGGTAGGCCTGGGTCACCCGCTCCGAGACCACCGAGGCGCGCAGAAACTCGCGCACCTTGGGCTGTCCCAGAATGTTCTCGAAGGCGTCAGCCACGGGCGCCCTCCTTCGCCTTCGCTTCCTTCTCGGCGCGCTTGGCCGCCATTTCCCGTGTGACGAGGGCATCCAGATCAGCCCCGCCGGCCAGCGCCGCGGCGGCCTCCGGCAGCACGGGCGATACCGCCTCCAGCACGGCGCGGAACGTGTCGGCGCGGTGCACCCGCGACAGCACCGTCCTCACCCGGGCCGGATCGGCCTCGGCGATCTGCTCGAAGCCCACGGCCACCCGGCTGTGGAAGGCGTCGCCGGCCAATTCCAGACGGTCGGTTCCCTCGCGGCGCCCCATGCGCGAGCGCACAGCCGAGGCGGGGGCCACCAGAAGCACCGTGGCGTCGGGCACCACCCCGTCGCAGGCGAACCGGTTCGCCGCGTCGATGAAGGCGCCATCGAGCCCCCGGCCGCAGCCCTGGTAGGCCACCGTGGAATCGTAGAACCTATCGCACAGAACCACCGCCCCGCGCCCGAGTGCCGGGCGGATGACCTCGTCGACGATCTGGGCCCGGGCCGCCTCGTAGATGAGCAGCTCGGCGCGATCGCTCATGGCCTCGTGGGCCGGGTCAAGCACGACGGCGCGCAAAGCCTCGCCCACGGCGGTGCCCCCGGGCTCGCGCAGGCGCACCACCTCGCGGCCGGCGTCTTCCAGAAGCCGTGCGAGGAAGCGGATCTGCGTCGATTTGCCGGCGCCGTCGCCCCCCTCGAAGGTGACGAAGACGCCCGTGTTCGCGGGCGCTGCCACAGCTGCTAGGCCCCTTCCCGCTCGGCGGCGGCGCACGCGCGCACAGCATCGGCCACGGCGTCGGCCACGCGCGAATCGAAGGGATCGGGCATGATGAACTCCTCGGTCAGCTCCTCGTCGGAGACGAGCGCGGCCAAAGCCTCGGCGGCAGCCAGCTTCATAGGCTCGGTGATGCGCTCGGCCCGGGCCTGCAGCGCCCCCTTGAAGATGCCGGGGAAGGCGATGACGTTGTTCACCTGGTTCGGGAAGTCCGACCGTCCGGTGCCCACCACGCGCGCCCCGGCGGCACGGGCCTCATCGGGGAAGATCTCGGGGGTGGGGTTGGCCATGGCGAACACGATGGCGTCGTCGGCCATGGAGGCGACCATGTCGGGCGTGATGACCCCGGGGGCCGAAACGCCGATGACGATGTCGGCGCCTTCCATGGCGTCGGCCAGCGTACCGGACTTGTCCTCCAGGTTCGTCACCTCGAGCATGGCCTCCTGGGCCGGGTTCATGCCCTCGTAGGACGAGCTTAAGATGCCGCGGATGTCACACATGGTCACGTTCGCGAAGCCGTAGGAGAGCAAAAGCTTCGCGATGGCGATGCCCGCCGAGCCCGCGCCGTTGACGACCACGCGCACCGATTCCTTGTCCTTGCCCACAAGCCGCAGCGCGTTGATGATGCCCGAGAGCACCACGATGGCCGTGCCGTGCTGGTCGTCGTGGAAGACCGGGATGTCCAGCGCGTCGTTCAGCCGCGCCTCGATCTCGAAGCAGCGGGGGGCGGCGATGTCCTCCAGGTTGATGCCGCCGAAGGCCGGGGCGATGCGGATGACCGTCTCGACGATCTCGTCGGTGTCCTGGGTGTCCAGGCAGATGGGGAACGCGTCCACGCCGCCGAAGGCCTTGAACAGGGCGGCCTTGCCCTCCATAACCGGCATGGCGGCCTCAGGGCCGATATTGCCCAGACCCAGGACCGCGCTGCCGTCGGAGACGACGGCCACCGTGTTCGCCTTCAGCGTGTAGTCGTAGGCCGCCTCGGGATTCTCGGCGATGACCTTGCAGGGCTCGGCGACGCCGGGCGTGTAGGCCACGGCCAGATCATGGCGCGTGGCGATATCCATCTTCGGATCGAAGGCGAGCTTGCCGCGCCATTCGGCGTGCTTGGCGAGCGATTCCGCTGCGATATCCATAGGTTCCAAGTCCTTAGAACGATTTCTCCCGTGTAAACCCGCCTATTGTACCCCCTTCCCGCCGCCGCGCC
>NZ_WPOO01000039.1:0-2500 GCF_009755265.1 Adlercreutzia rubneri
AGTTGGGGACTCGCGGGAGACTGCCGGCGTCAAGCCGGAGGAAGGTGGGGACGACGTCAAGTCATCATGCCCCTTATGCCCTGGGCTGCACACGTGCTACAATGGCCGGTACAGAGGGTTGCCACCCCGCGAGGGGGAGCGGATCCCGGAAAGCCGGTCCCAGTTCGGATCGCAGGCTGCAACCCGCCTGCGTGAAGTCGGAGTTGCTAGTAATCGCGGATCAGCATGCCGCGGTGAATACGTTCCCGGGCCTTGTACACACCGCCCGTCACACCACCCGAGTCGTCTGCACCCGAAGCCGCCGGCCGAACCCTTCTGGGGCGGAGGCGTCGAAGGTGTGGAGGGTAAGGGGGGTGAAGTCGTAACAAGGTAGCCGTACCGGAAGGTGCGGCTGGATCACCTCCTTTCTAGGGAGACAACCTAGAGCCGTTCTCATCCTCCCCAGCATCCGGCTGCGAGGGCTCCGAGCGAGAGTCCCCGCGCACCTTGACAGTTGCATAGCGCGTGACATGAAAATGTCAACATGATCAACACCAACATCAATTTCCTAAGCTGATTAGGTTCTCGATGGGTGCTCGCATCATGGAATAGACGATTCATCACGATCGCGAACGTATGTTATACGACGGAATAAATTCTCATTTATATCCAACGGACGAAACCATTAGAAGTAATTACTTCTTTGGCGACCTAGGTAATGGACAAGATATCTAGGGCGCACGGCGGATGCCTTGGCACAGGAAGTCGACGAAGGACGCGGCAAGCTGCGATAAGCCCCGGGGAGTGGCAAACACACCTTGATCCGGGGATCTCCGAATGGGGGAACCCAGCAGGGGTCATGCCCTGCTACCCACGCCTGAATCAAATAGGGCGCAGGGAGGCAACCGGGGGAACTGAAACATCTAAGTACCCCGAGGAAGAGAAATCAACCGAGATTGCGCGAGTAGCGGCGAGCGAAAGCGCACCAGCCCAAACCCGGGCGCGTGTAAGCGGCAGGCGTTGCCGCCCGGGGGTTGCGGGACTCGCGTCCAGGTGCTGCCCACCTGGGAGCGGTCACAAATCCACATGGTAGCGGAACGGCATGGAAGGGCCGGCCGCAGCGGGTGAGAGCCCCGTACGCGAAACCATGCGGACCGCTGACGAGTATCCCGAGTAGGGCCGGGCACGTGAAACCCGGTCCGAAGCCGGGGGGACCACCCTCCAAGGCTGAACACTCTCCTGTGACCGATAGCGAACCAGTACCGTGAGGGAAAGGTGAAAAGCACCCCGAGAGGGGAGTGAAACAGTACCTGAAACCGTGCGCCCACAAGCAGTCGGAGCAGCCTTTGCGCTGTGACGGCGTGCCTTTTGTAGAATGAGCCAGCGAGTTGCGGTGTGCGGCGAGGTTAAGTTTGGAAACGAGCCGCAGCGAAAGCGAGCCTTTAAGATGGCGAGTGAGTCGCACGCTGCAGACGCGAAGCCGGGTGAGCTATCCTGGGGCAGGCTGAAGCGGGGGTAAGACCCCGTGGAGGGCCGAACCCACTTCGGTTGAAAACGGAGGGGATGACCCCAGGATAGGGGTGAAAGGCCAATCAAACCCGGAGATATCTCGTTCTCCCCGAAATAGCTTTAGGGCTAGCCTCGGCCGTTAACCCGCGGTGGTAGAGCCACCGGATCGACGAGGGGGCTTCACCGCCTACCGACTCGAACCGAACTCCGAATGCCGCGGGTCGAGAGGCCGGGAGTCAGAGGGCGTGGGCTAAGCTGCGCGCTCGAGAGGGAAACAGCCCAGACCGCCCGCTAAGGTCCCCAAGTCATCGCTGAGTGGCAAAGGATGTGCGTCTGCCCAGACAACCAGGATGTTGGCTTAGAAGCAGCCATGCATTTAAAGAGTGCGTAACAGCTCACTGGTCGAGTGGACATGCGCCGACAATTCACGGGGCTAAGCGATGCACCGAAGCGGCGGACTGAGAATTCAGTGGTAGGGGAGCTCTCCGCGGGGGGCGAAGCAGCAGGGCGACCTGCTGTGGACCGCGCGGAGGTGAGAATGCTGGCATGAGTAACGAGACCAGGGCGAGAAACCCTGGCGCCGTGAGCCTAAGGGTTCCTGGGCGAGGCTAATCCCCCCAGGGTCAGTCGGGAGCTAAGGCGAGGCCGAGAGGCGTAGCCGATGCGCAGCGGGCAGACATTCCCGCACCGCCGACGGCGCGGCATTACCGATGGGGCGACGGAGAAGGGTAGCCGGGCGGGGTTCTGGACGTCCCCGTGAAAGCGCGTAGGGCGCGCAGCGTGGAAATCAGCTGCGCACGGGGCCTGAGACGCGAGACGAAGCGAGCGAGCGAAGCCGGTGAGCCCATGCTTCCGAGAAAAACCTCTAGGGAGTGCCGTCGGCGCCCGTACCAAAACCGACACAGGTGGGCGGGTAGAACATACCGAGGCGATCGGGAGAACCACGGTTAAGGAACTCGGCATACTGGCCCCGTAACTTCGGGAGAAGGGGCGCCGCCGGCTGTGAACGCCC
>NZ_WPOO01000040.1:0-2987 GCF_009755265.1 Adlercreutzia rubneri
GCTCGCGACATGGAATTCTAGGCTCGATGGGCGGCGGTACCAATTTATCTTACCCAGGGTACCAAGCCCGCTGACTGGCGGTACCAGATTCTGCTGATTGTTGGTACCGGAGAGGGTTACTACTCAGCTCCTGCGCCAAATATCCTCGAAGACCGCCGAGTTAGCATCCCTCAGAACAGCTTCTAGCGTGTAGTTCTTCAGTGCCGTCTCTATGGACATGATGCGAGGATAAAACAGCGCCTTGAGCTGTGTATCGAAGTCGTAGAGAGCCGCGACCTGAGAGAAGTCGGTGAGGGGAAGCCTGTTCGAGGCATTCCCGGCGAAGCGGTAACCCTTGTATCCGTGGTAATAGCCGATGTTCTTTAAACGCCGCTTCTGCGCTGAACCGTCAATGGCGATGCCGCCGTCGCGGAGATGCTTCATGAGGGAGTTCAGTGTCTTGGGCAATTCACGCTCCTGGATGCTCATCGTTCAACCGTTCCATTCTACCGCAGGCTTCCACTAACGGGATGACGCATAAGCGGGGTTGACGCAAAGAACGATACAGCCGCGCCGTCACGACAACCACTTTGTGACACGTCGATAGCCTCGCCGGTATCGGTTGGGGCAATAGTGGCAAGGTTGCGGCCCGCGGTCTCGCCCTCAATGAGGTAGCGTCAAAACCTTTCCAAATATGGTAACGTTTTGACATGGGCAAATACGAGGAGACAAGACGGCCTCATCCAAGGACTACGTCAGCTACGTTCTCAGTCGACTCTCAGAGGCGGGCGAGACATAAGGCATTCCATCGAGCTACGCCTCCAAGCTCCCACCGTTCTCAATGATTTGTTCCGGTGACGAAAAAGTCGTCCCAGCCCCATCCTGTTCTCCGAGATTGGTTCAATGAAAAGGTTCGTAATTTTCTATCTATGAACATATCTCAAAAGATTCTTTATAAAATGGTGGGAAAAGGAGAGCCGCATGCACCCTGATTGCGGGTTATCGTAAGCGGCACCGAAGTCACCAAACAGGAGGGCCGCCATGGAATCAAAGAGAACCACGCCGGCAGTAGGCGATAGAGTGCGATTTGAATTCGAAGGATCGCAGATCTTGGGCAGTGTTTTTGTCGTTGATGCGAGAGGTGGCGGAGTCAGGTTCGGCGTCTGTCCGAGTTGCGACGTGAAAGCCGACGAGGGGACGCTCTACAAGCACATTCCCCTCAATGAGGTTGAACTTGCGCCAGCGGAAGGGCAGTGAAGCCGCTTTCTCCCACCCCATGCTTGTGCAATGTAGCTGCGGACAGCAAGGTCATCCCAAACGCTCGCAACTATCCCTCCAGCGCGAGCAACAACCCCGCGAGCAGCAGGCCGATTGAGGCGCCGGCGAAAAGCTTCACTAGAACGCCGAGCGCCGGGTGCTTGCGGGCGAGGCCTTCCGTATCGGGCTCGGGCGCCACTTCGCCTTTGAGAAACCGGTCGATCTCCCGGTAGGTGACGACGTCGTGCTTCTTCTTCAGGCGATCCACCCCGATGGCCATGGCAAACCCGATGGCATAGAGCACGATGAACGTGGCCGCACCCGCAAGGTTCCCTTTGCTCATGCGCGCGAACCCCGACGGCTCCGGCCACGCAATCGAGAAGCCGAGTAGAAAGAGGAAGGCCAGCCCCGAAAAGACCAGCATCCCGATTGACAACAGCCGCATCTTACGCGAGTCCTCCGCAATGGCGCGTTGCATGGCGACCACGTCTCCCCTCACGAGCGCATCGATGGAAACCTCGAACAGCTGGCTGAGAAGCAGCAGGCTCTGCACGTCCGGGTAGGTCTTGTCGTTCTCCCAATTCGAAATGGTCTGGCGCGACACGAATATCGCCTTCGAAACCTCGTCCTGGGAAAGCCCGCGCTCCTCCCGCTTGGCCCTCAACTGCCGAGCCAGTTCCATCGGTTCCTTCCTTTCGATTGCCCGTTGGCGCGCCACGTCGCGCGTGCGCATCGGAATGATACCCCACCAGCCTTGCAAAACGATGCAGACACAGCTGTCAAAAGTCTTTTACAGGCCCTTTGAACAGGTAGTTTGCTAGCACGATCCATTTGCGGACAGGGAGATGAATCGGGAAAATAATGCCCATCGACGCAAATCCAAGTGAAAGGAGCGAAACAGTTATGGCCCGCGAAGAGAAGGTTTGGGAATATGCGATGGACGCCGGCTTCACGCCCTTGGAAGACCGGTGCATCATCGTCAAGGGCGCGGCGGGAGACCTGAGCGAGAAGATCGTCCGCTTTTTCGAGACATGGGATATGGCGGTTCTCCAGATGTGCGAGAACGAGCTTATCCTACTTCCTTTCGAGTCCTTTTGGGGAACGCTGGAACGGGATGTCTCGCTCGTGATCCCCTATGCGGACATCGAGTCCGTGAAGCTCATTGACGACTTGCTCAACGTGGTCATCGATATCGAAACGAGTACCGGCGGCGTGCGCCTCACCACTCAGCAAAAGGAGCTGAGCGATCTGCGCCTGTCCGGCATATACGCCACACAGTACGCCGGCGGCTACAAGAACTGGCACGCCGAGAACGTAAAGCCAACCCTGCAAGCCCTCAGCGAGCTCGGGTGCAAGGCGTCGTGCGAATAGGGCTTCCCCCGCTAACACTCAGCGTTGTCGAACAGCGACGTTGATGGTCTCATAGGCTTTCGCAGCAGGGGCACCGACCGCATTCCACACTGGACTTCGGTCGACGAAGTTGCCCTATTCTGCATGAAATCTCGAGTTATGAGCGCGTAAAGGGCGACGTTGCCGGCCATCCAGCAAAACCGGCTTCATCTGGAGTGCTCTGACCAGGCATTTCTCTCAGACTCTTCGATGCGTCTTCTACCGCAAGCGGAAGCAGGGGGGTGCGGACAGTTACTTGGACAGCGGCCTACGCCGCCAGCCCCAACCGCCTCCTGCGGTTGTCTATCGTATCGTAGACGGTCCTGCCGCCCTCCCGGAAGGCCTTTAGACGGACGGTCGAG
>NZ_WPOO01000041.1:0-2606 GCF_009755265.1 Adlercreutzia rubneri
TGAGTAGTAACCCTCTCCGGTACCAACAATCAGCAGAATCTGGTACCGCCAGTCAGCGGGCTTGGTACCCTGGGTAAGATAAATTGGTACCGCCGCCCATCGAGCCTAGAATTCCATGTCGCGAGCCCAATCCGGGGCTCGCTTTCATGGAAAGGGGCACGATGCCTATGTCCAAGAACAAGAAAATCCTCCTGATGCTGGCCAAGGGAGGGGCCACCCAGTCGGACATCGCGGCCGCGCTTCACGTCAGCAAGCGCGACGTCTCCGCCGGCGCCAAGGTGATGCGCGAATGCGGCCTGACGTTCGACGCCGTGAGCTCGATGGACGCCGACGCGGTCGATGACATGTTCTTCGCCAAGGAGGAGCGCCGTCCGAACGACGCCTACCTGAGACCCGACATGGCGGCGCTGGTCGAGCGCAAGAAAATGAGTCGGAAGCTGCCGGTGAAGCTCTTCTGGCTCGAGTACTGCGAGCGCGCCGCGGCGGAGGGGAAGCTCGCCTACGCCTACCAGACGTTCTGCGAGATGTTCGCCGACGCCGCAGGCAAGATGGGCGCGACCAGGCACTTCTCCCACGAGCCGGGGGCCAAGTGCTTCATCGATTGGGCCGGCGACGTCGCCCACCTCACCGACAAGCTGCTGGGAACCAGGACCAAGGTCTACGTCCTGGTCGTCACGTTGCCCTTCTCGGACAAGTTCTGGGCGGAGGGCTTCTGCGACATGAGGCAGAAATCCTGGCAGGAGGGCCAGATCCACGCGTTCGAGGAGTTCGGCGGCGTTCCGCGCATGTGGGTGCCCGACAACGCCGCCACGGCGACCGATCGGGCCGCAGCCCCGCGGGTCACGCTCGTGAACAGGGAGTACGAGCGCTTCGCCGAGCACTACGGGGCGGCCGTCCTGCCCGCCCGGGTCCGTCGGCCGCGCGACAAGAGCGTGGCCGAATCGTGCGTCGACCTGGTTGAGCGCTGGATCATCGGGCCGTCCGGCGAGATGACATTCTATACCATCGACGAGTTCAACGAGTTCTGCGCGGAGAAGGTGGCATGGCTCAACTCCCGGCCGTTCTCCGCCAAGGACGGCTCGCGCGACTCGGTGTTCGAGGAGGAGCGCATGCACCTGATGCCCCTTCCCGCCGAGCGCTACGAGATGTGCGAGTGGCGCAGCGCCAAGGTGGCCCCGGACTACCACGTCACCGTCGACTACATGCACTACTCCGTCGACCACTCGCTCATCGGCGAGCAGGTCGACGTGAAGCTGACCTCGTCGTCGGTCGCGGTGATGCACGGCGGGGCGGTGGTCGCCGTGCACCCGAGGCTTCACGGCCGCAAGGGGCAGTACTCGACCAACGTCGAGCACATGCCCGAGAACCATGCCGCACTGGACGACCCGTGGTCGCCGGAGCGGTTCGCGTCGTGGGCGAGGCGCGTCGGCCCCGAGACCGCATCGGCGATCGAGCGCGTCCTCGCCAGCCGCGCGATCGTCGAGCAGTCGTTCGTCTCCTGCCGCAACATCCTCGGGCTGTCGAAGACGTACGCGCCGGCGCTGCTCGAGCGCGCTTGTGCCAAGCTGAACGCGGCCTCGGCGCTTCCCAGCTACACCGGCCTCAAGAACGCGATCCTCGCCATCAAGTCGTCCGACGCCGAGGAGCGAGCCAAGGGGCGCCCCGTCGGGGCCGCAGGCTCCGGCGAGCTGGTGGACCGCGCCAAATCGGCGGGCCGCCTGCGCGGCGCGGACGCCTACAAGAGAGGCGGCGAGTAGGATGCTTACCGAAGAGCACTTCGAGCTGTTCAGACAGTTCAGGATAAAGGCCATGGGGGACAAGCTGCGCGAGATGGTGGAGGACGAGTCGTACGATCGGTTCACCTTCGAGGAGAAGATGGAGATGCTCATCGACGCGGAGGCCGCCGCCAGGCGGGAGCGCAAGGTGGCCAAGCTCGTCAAGGACGCGCGCTTCAAGGATCCCTCGGCATGCGTCGAGGACGTCGTCTATCTGCCCGACCGGACGCTCGCCAAGGACCGTATCAACCGCCTCGCCCGATGCGAGTGGATCGGCGAGAGCGAGGTCGTCGTGGTCATCTCGAAAACCGGCTGCGGCAAGAGCTTCGTCGTTCAGGCTCTCGGCAACGCGGCGTGCCGCAGGCTGATACCCGTGCGCTACACGCGCCTCGCCGACATCTGCGACGATTTGAACCGGGCCCGCGCCGCCAAGGACGGCAGCTACTTCGAGAAGATGGACGCCTACAAGTCCGTCGCGCTCCTGTTGGTCGACGACTTCATGACGACGCCGATATCGACGCAGAACTCGGTCGACCTGTTCGAGATCATGGAGGCGCGCGAGGGCCGCCGCGCGACCGTCATCGCCTCGCAGCTCGAGCCGAACGAGTGGTACCTGCGCATCGAGGGCGAGCTGATGGCGGACTCGATCCTCAACCGCATCGCAACCGGTGCCCGCTACATAGATCTCGAGGGGCCGAACATGCGAGAGTACTTCGCCAAGAAGAGGCGCGCTGATTAGCGGTACCGAGACAGCCTACTCGCGGTACCGCCTTTTGCTGATCGCCGGTACCAAGCCAGGTGATCGATGGTACCGCGAGAGGTTACTACTCA
>NZ_WPOO01000042.1:0-2506 GCF_009755265.1 Adlercreutzia rubneri
TGTTAGCGCTACCGTAATAATCGCCGATTGGGCCCCCGCTTCCCGCCAATCGCGCCACCGCACAGGCGCCGATCGCGCTACCGGACTTTGGCCGGCGGCGCCCCCGGCGCCGCAAGGTGTAGGCTCCCGACGTCTCCGGACGGAAGGAGCCCCGATTGGAAAGGAACATCATGGGAGAGTTCGACATGTACAGGCAGGCGGGCACCACGCCCAACTTCACCGACATCGCCCGGCGCTACGGCATGAACCGGCACACGGTGGCCAAGTACTGGAAGGCCGGCGGCCAGGTGGAGGACGCGCGCAGGTGCCGCCCGAGCGGGCTGGACCGCCACAGGGAGGTCATAGAGGCCAAGGCGCAGCTGCCCGGCGCGACCAAGCGCGGCATCTACGAGTACCTGATCGACCGCTGCTACGCCGGCGAGGAGCCGCCGGCCTACAACACGCTCACCAAGTGGATGCGCCGCAACGGCATCGAGTGCGGGCGCCCTCCGGAGGGCCCCGAGCCCCACCCCCGCTTCGAGACGGCGCCCGGCGAGCAGATGCAGTTCGACTGGAAGGAGTCGCTGCGCATGGCCGACGCCGAGGGCGAGGTGTTCGAGTTCAACGTGTTCTCGGCCACGCTGGGCTACTCCCGGCTCCACCGGTTCGTCTACTCCAGGACGCGCACCGAGGACGACGTCATGGCGTGCCTGCTGGCGGTGATGGCCGCCAACGGAGGCACGGCGCGCACGCTGGTCACCGACAACATGTCCTCCATCGTCTCGTCCTCCGCCTCGGGGCGGCGCGTCTCGGCGCGCTTCGCCAGGTTCGCCGCCGCGGCGGGCTTCGAGCTGGAGCTGGCGCGGCCGAGGAGCCCGCAGACCAAGGGCAAGGTGGAGTCGTCGAACCGGTTCCTGTCGAGGCTGGCCGTCTACGAGGGCGACTTCCGCGGCGAGGAGGGGCTCGTGGCCGCCATCGCGCGCATCGAGGCGCGGTGCAACACCGAGCCCAGCGCGTCGACCGGGGTGCCGCCGGCGGTGCTGTTCATGCGCGAGAAGGAGGAGCTGCGCAAGGTGGGCAACATGGGGCTTCTGGAGTCGATGGTGGCCGACGTCTCCGTCCAGGCGGTGCCCCCCACGATGCTCGTCCGCTGCCGGGGCCGCGAGTTCTCGGTGCCCCGGCGCTGCATAGGCAGGCGCGTCAAGGTGCTCGCGATGCCGTCGGGCCAGGTGAGGGTGGAGATGGCCGGCGAGACCGTCGCGGTCCACGACCTGTCGGCCCCGGGAGGGCCCGTCGTCTACGACCCGGCGCACTACGCCGAGGCCCTGGCCGCGAAGGCGCGCTACGCCGACGCCGACATCGAGGCGGCGGCCCGCGCCAACCTGGAGCTGCTCGGCAGGCTCGGGGAGGGGTCGCTGTGAGCGCCCGGGACGAGGGCGGCGCCTACGCCCGCATACGCGAGAACCTCTCGGAGCTGGGGCTGGACGCCATGGCGGCGGGGCTGCCCCACTGGATGTCGGCGGTGGCCGCCGGCGAGGCCGACTTCGCCTCGGCGATGCTCGCCATGACCTCCGAGGAGGCCGAGGCCAAGCGCCGTCGCGGGACCGACCGCAAGGTGCGCGCCGCCGGCTTCCCGTTCGTCAAGACGCTGGCCGACTTCGACTTCTCCTTCCAGCCCTCCATACCCAGGGCCGTCGTGGACGACCTGGCCGCGCTCAGGTTCCTGGACGCGGCCGAGAACGTGGTTCTGGTCGGCAGCCCGGGCGTGGGCAAGACCCACATCGCGGTGGCGCTGGGGGTGGAGGCGGTGCGCGCCCGCAAGGAGGTGCGCTTCACCGACTGCGCGGCGCTGGTGCGCGACCTGAAGGACGCCTCCTCGCGCGGCATCCTGGCGAAGAGGCTGAAGTACTACGCCCACGCGACGCTGCTCATCATCGACGAGCTGGGGTACCTGGACGTGGACGAGGAGGGGGCCGACCTGCTGTTCCAGCTCGTCTCGGCCCGCTACGAGCACCGCTCCACGGTCATCACCACCAACGTGGCCGTGGGCCTTTGGGCCGACGTGTTCGGGGACGCGGTGACCGCCGCGGCCATCGCCGACCGGGTGTGCCACCACTGCACGATGCTCAAGATCACGGGGCGGTCCTACCGCATGAAGGACCTGCTGGCCGAGGCGGCCGACGGCGACGGGCTGCCCGAGAGGGGGCAGTCGTGAGGGCCGCGGACGCCGCGGGGTGGCTGGCCGCGTTCGGCGCAGAGGACGTCGCGGTGACGGTCAGGTTCCCGCAGCTCGGCGGATGGGAGGTCACGAGCTGGGCGGTCGCGCCCGGGGACGCCGAGGGCTCCCCGGCGCTGGAGGTTGAGATCTGGGCCGCGGACTTCGACTACCCCGCGGTCGAGCGCGCCCTGGGCGGCGGCCCGAGGTAGCGCGGGCGGCCAAAGTGCGGTAGCGCCCCCGGCCGGGAACCGGGGGCGCCGCCGGCGGGATAGAGTGGCGCGTTCGGCTGATTTTGCGGTAGCGCTAACA
>NZ_WPOO01000043.1:0-2071 GCF_009755265.1 Adlercreutzia rubneri
CCTCCGCCTCTTCAACCTCGCGACCGTCTCTCCGGTGCCCGACGACGAAATCCCTGAACGTCAGGCCGATGCCGGGGAGGTCGGCCCCGGGGTTCTCGTAGAGTTCGGCCAGTTCGGCGAGAACGGTGCTCATGCTCACGCCGTCTACCATAGTGTTGTCGAAGCCAATACCGACAACAGCACCGCTGCTATAAACTGCCGAGAGAGCTTCAAAGCCGGGAGATTTCGTTAGATCTATCGATCTATGCGACATTGCTTGTTCGACTATTTTACGAGCATCTTTTGAATCCATTGCATTTTGGACAGCCAGAGGTAGATTCAGATCAGATGATCGATACACCTGCTGCTTCTCGCCATTCTTGACTAGAAGAGTGCGCAAGGCTCCGTGACGCTCGAGCAGAATCTTCCATGCTGATGCAAATCTGTCGTGACTGTATTCGCTAGTTTCAAACATGAAGAAGCAATAGGATCCTACCTTGCCCAAGTCGAGACCGCTGGTCCTTCCTATGGTGTATGCCCTCTGTACCTCGGTGAGGTCGAACGGCTCAAATCTCAACTCTTCATTGATAGTGATTGCCTTGGAGTTATTAGGAGACGAAATGGAAAGCCCTTTGCAGAAGTCTGCAAGATTTCCTGAGGCGAAAAGCTCCTTTAGACTTGCTTTGATGCCAATTTTTGAAAGAGCGGAAATCATCCGCGTAGCACTTAGGCTGTCTCCTCCGTATTCAAAAAATCCATCGTAGCGGCCGACACGCCTTCCTCCAAGGAATTTTGACCATATAGACGAAACCTTTTTCTCGATTTCTCCATTTGGCTCAATATAATTGTCAGATGCATCACAGAAAGAGCAATACAATTCAGCCCAGTCTTTAACGCTTCCTTTATCCACTTTTCCGTTTCTGGATAGCGGCTGAGAAGGTAGGATTCCAAGATGCTCGGGAACCATATATGCGGGAACTTCTTTTTCTAGAGTAGAGCGGAGAAGTGTGAGGTCGATAGGTGGAGAAGTTCGGCTGGACAGAGAGATGAACAGGCCATCGTCGATTTTTACCCAGTCGGCACGCAATCCTTTCTCCGAAAGAGAGTCGATCCATTTCTCGGGAGAAAGCAGACCGCTCGGTTCCCCATCGCCAAATGCGCACTGGGCAATTGCAGCTGTTACCATTGCGGAAGGGGCAAACTCGGTGGGATCCACAATGAAAGCCCTGCCGTCTGCTGCTAGGGTTTCTCCAAGAGCACTTATTGCCTCAGAAGGTTCTTCCATGGTGTGAATTGCGTTTATCGACACCACAACATCGAAACGTGCATGAATATCTTGATCGACAACTTTTGTAAGCTTTGCTGTTCTCACTTTTTCTGAAAAGTCGTCTAGCCTTGTTTTGGCCATATCTAGCATAGATTGAGAAGTGTCGAGCAGATGGTATTCCGAGATAGTATCTGCGACCTCGGGGAGCAACAGGGCTGATATGCGTCCACTTCGGCATCCGAAATCAGCGACTTTAAGTTTGCGGCCAAGCGTTTCAGCCATTGCCTTGATTGTGGCGATTGCGTCCTTAATGATTCTTTGGGACGAGTTGCGAGAGAGAAAGAGGGCTTCAGGAGAGAACCTGTCGCTTTCGTACAACGTGGAAGGGTCTGCGGCTTCTGTCAGTATCTTTTCATAGAAATCAGCGGCTTCTTCCAATGCGTTGTCTCGGCATACTGTTGAGCAATTTGAAGTGTTGCGAGAGAGCATTTCGATAACCGCGTGATATCGTGAAGAAGATTCGTCACTCTGCTCGTTCGTAAAAAGCCTGTCATTCGACAAGCCTCGCTCTTTGATAAGAATATTAGAAAGCGCAGTGAGCCGCGTGTGTTCAGCTTCCCTGTTCTCGACTGGCGATCTCTCGCTAATTGAGGCGATGGGGGCTTCGCTGATGGCAGGGATTGCGACAGCAAAAAGATGCTCGCGCTCGCCGGCCACGACGGCCACGGCCCCCTTCACCCCGGGGCATCCGGCCACGGCGGCCTCGACCTCGCCCAGCTCCACCCTGTGGCCGCGTATCTTCACCTGCTGCTGGGAATCCTTGCG
>NZ_WPOO01000044.1:0-1807 GCF_009755265.1 Adlercreutzia rubneri
AGAGTACTTCGCCAAGAAGAGGCGCGCTGATTAGCGGTACCGAGACAGCCTACTCGCGGTACCGCCTTTTGCTGATCGCCGGTACCAAGCCAGGTGATCGATGGTACCGCGAGAGGTTACTACTCATTGAATACGAGGATATCGTCTCGGGGCAAGGCATGCTCAATAAGGACGTGATTGAGAAGCATGACAAACGCGGCGGGATCGCTTTTGAGCCGGGTGATGTGCTCTATGGAAAGTTGCGACCCTATTTGCAAAACTGGTTAAATCCCCAGTTCAAAGGCATAGCACTCGGAGATTTCTGGGTGCTCAACCCGACTGATATTAGCTCAGGTTTCTTGTTTGTCCTCATCCGAACTCCGACGTTTGAACGCGTTGCAAACGAATCAACTGGAACGAAAATGCCTCGCGCCGATTGGCAAAATGTCTCAAATACGGAGTTCTCTATTCCGCTCCGTAAAGAGGAGCAGGAAGCCATCGGCGCCCTCTTCCAGAAGCTCGACTCGCTCATCGCCCTTCATCAGCGTGAGCGTGCGGGGGTCTAGATGAGGCTGGAGATTGAGCGCATCACGAGGTCGACATCCTGGTTCTCTAGCTCTTGGATGATGTGCAGGTAGGTCTTCTGGGTGGTATTCATGCTGGCGTGTCCGAGACGCTTGGCGACGCTGGCGATGGAGACGCCAGCGAACAGGAGCAGCGATGCATGGGTATGGCGCAGCCCGTGCACGGAGATGACGGGGACGCCGGCGCGCTTGCAGTGGCGTTCCAGCACGCTGTTCGCGGTGGAGTTGTAGACCTTCCCCTCCACGAAAATCGGCTCATCGTGGGGAAGCCTTTTGGTGAGTTCGGAAAACTGGATGACCAGCTGCCAATCGAGCTGCACCTTGCGCACGGAAGATCGGTTTTTCGTTGGGACGAAGCCAGTTCCCGTCTTGTAGTCCCAGGTCTTGTTGACCGAGACGACTTGGCGGCTGAACTCGAAGTCGTCGGGTGTCAGCGCAATGGCCTCGGAGAACCGCAGCCCCGTTTTCGCAATGAGGAGGATGAGCCAGTCCCAGCTCACCTCGGGCCCCAGGTCGAGGTCGTTCAGAAGCCGGTGCAGCTCGAATTGGTTGAGGTACTTCTGCTTCTTGGCGCGCGGGGATTTGCCCTTAATGATGGCCTTGCGCGTTGGGTCGCGCTCTACCAGACCCTCATCGACAGCATCGAGGACGGCGCCCTTCAGCTGATGGTGGAAATCCATTGTCGTCTGCCGTTCGTGGCTGACGGCATAGTCGTTCAGCAGCTTCTGATAGGTGATGCGGTTGAGTTCCGCGAGGGTCAGCAGGGGAATGAGCCGTTGCAGCCAAGCGCAGGTGAGCCGGTACTTGCTGAGCGTGACATCGCGCACGGCCCCTTCCTTATACATGGCCACCCACTGCTGGTAATAGTCGCAGAACGTGTCGTTGGGCGTGAGTTCGTTGAGCATTGCTGGGTTCCTTTCTGCGTTTTTGGTTCGTTTGAGGGCTCACGCTGATGAAGGTTCCCTAAGAATACGGCGATGAGACAAGTTGTTTGTCGCCGACAGAGGTTGTTTCTGCACGAGATCGCGAGTTATAAGCGTCTCGGGAAGTTTGGGAAGCGGCATTTTGACAATAACATATCGAATAACAATATCCTATAAGAGCTATCGCTTCTTGGTGGGGGGTGCGGACTCCAAGTTGGACACCCAGGTGTCCGGAAGGGAGTTCGAATGTACGACAAGAGGGCCAAGCAGGATGCGCTGGATCTGTGGTTCTCGATGCCCGGCGAGATGTCCGTGGATGAC
>NZ_WPOO01000045.1:0-1668 GCF_009755265.1 Adlercreutzia rubneri
CCTCCCTGTCCGAACCGGCCACCGAAGCGGAGCGCGCCGTGGCGTCGGTGTGGGAGGAGCTGCTCGATGCGGGGCCCGTCGGAAGGGAGTCGAACTTCTTCGAGCTGGGCGGCGACAGCCTCATGGCATCACGAGTCATCGGCAGAGTGCGGGCACTCGGATACGAGGATGTTCGCCTTCAGCTTCTTTTTGATACGGAAAATCTAAGTGAGTTTTGCAAGACGCTCAGGAAAAGAGAAGCTCCCCCAAAGCAGGAAGCTCTCATTGAGGTAGATCCGTCAAAAGAATACGAGAGTTTTCCTTTGACGGAAATACAACACGCTTATCTGGTGAGCCGCGGAGACTCATCCAGCCAAGCCACCGTTGGCACAACCTACTGCCAGATATTCGCAGTAGACGAAATCGATCTTGATCGGCTTGATGCTGCATGGGGCAAAGTGCAGAAGAGACACGGAATGATGAGAGCATCGGTCGAAGAAGACGGAACTCAATCCATTGCACCGTCTTCCAAAATCGGACACATAGAGCGAGCTGAATGCGCAAATAGCTCTGAAGCAAAGCAGCAACTCGAAGAGATTAAACGTACTGTATTCGCATTGGCAAAACCCCCTCTTCATCGCGTGGTCTCAATTTCTTGGCATGAAGAATCAGGAAAGCAAACTCGACTTGTATTCTGCTTCGACTATACGGTGCTTGACGCACTTAGCGTTATGACCGTTCTCGCCGAACTGGCCGAACTCTACGAGAACCCCGGGGCCGACCTCCCCGGCATCGGCCTGACGTTCAGGGATTTCGTCGTCGGGCACCGGAGAGACGGTCGCGAGGTTGAAGAGGCGGAGGGCTACTGGCGCTCGCGCTTGCCCGAGCTGCCGCCCGCGCCGCAGCTCCCCCTCGCCGCCGACCCCTCGACGGTCGGGGAAGGGAGGTTCGAGCGCCTGTGGCGGACGGTTGCCGAGCCCGAATGGTCGGCGGTCAAGGAAAAGGCCCGGCTGCACGGCATCACACCCTCGGCAGTCCTGCTTGCTTGCTACGCGAGGGTGCTGTCAGCCTGGAGCGGAGGGGGCGGCGTGACGCTGAACCTGACCATCTTCGACCGCCCCGAGGTCCATCCCGACATAGACAAGGTGGTGGGCGACTTCACCACCCTTCTCCCGGTGGCATGCCGCCCCTCGGCCGACGCGTCCGTCGAGGCCCAGATGAGGGGCGTCCAGAACGAGCTTGCCGGAGGATTGGAGCATAGGGCGGTCTCGGCCGTGTGGGTCCAGCGCGAGCTGGCGCGCTCCGCAGGGACCTCCGGAGTGGTTCTGCCCGTGGTGTTCACAAGCGCCCTCGGCCTGAGTAGGTTCGATCTCGACGGCGGCTTCATGGATTATCTGGGCGGCCTGTCCCAGACTCCACAGGTGTGGCTCGACCACCAAGCCATGGAGAGAGGCGGCGGCGTCATGCTCTCGTGGGACTACGTGTCCGAGCTGTTCCCCGACGGAATGATCGCCGATATGTTCGATGCGTACTGCTCGGCCGTCTCCTCTTTGGCGGCCTCAGACTGGTCGGAGCCGTTCCCCGACCTGCTGCCCCCTTCGCAGCGCGCGGCGCGCGCCGAGGCGAACTCGGAGGGGGCCGACCTCGGCGGCGGGACGCTCCACGGACGGTTCTTCGCCCGCGCCCAGG
>NZ_WPOO01000046.1:0-1664 GCF_009755265.1 Adlercreutzia rubneri
CCTCGTATATTGTTTTCGCCACTTCTCGCGCAGTGGCCGCGCTCTTTACCTTCCTTTTCAAATATGGGATAAAGGGCGAGTAGAGGGCGGAGGGCGCAGAACGACCTCCTGGGATTTGGCCTTGGACGACAGGATTGCGCCTCCGACCCGCAGCGTGACGTGGATAAGGCAGGATGGCCGTTCGGGGCTGGATATCTGACGAGGTTGCGTGCTGCGGGAACCGAAGGAAGACTTCCGCTCTCGCAGAAGGTTTCGGACCTCAATAATAGGAGGCACGCATGCGCTACGTCGGAATAGACATAGCAAAAAAGGATCATCAGATAGCCGCCGTCGATGAGTTTGGCAACGTCATCCTCAAGTCGTTCAGCGCCGGCAACAACGAATCTGGCTTTGCCAAGATCGCCGAAAAACTCGAGGCTGCCCGCATCGAGTCGGATGAGTGTCTCGTCGGAATGGAGGCGACCGGCCACTACTGGATCTCGCTCTGGGAGTTCCTCGACGCCAACGGCTACGAGGTCGTGGTCATCAACCCTATCCAGACCGACGCATTCCGCAAAGTCGACTCGCTCCGCAAAACGAAAACCGACGCCATCGACAGCGTGCTCATCGCCGAGTACCTGCGCTTTGCGAACCCCGAGTCGTCCAAGATGGCCAATCCGGACGTCGAGCAACTCCGCGAACTGGCACGCTTCAGGAGCTTTCTCGTAGAGCAGGCGACCCAGCTTAAGAACAAGGCGATCCGCGTACTCGACCAAGCATTCCCGGAGTACGGAAAGTTGTTCTCCAACACGTTCGGCGAGGCATCGAAAGCCCTGCTCAAGCAGTGCCCGACACCCGAAGAGGTCCTCGCAACTGACATCCGCACGCTCACGCGCATCCTCAAGGAAAACAGTGGGGGCAATTGCGGTCGGGCCAAAGCCGAGGCAGTCAAGGACGCCGCCAGGAGCTCGATCGGCGCCAAGTTCGGCGCCCGTGCCCTGTCCTTCGAGATCAAGTTGCTGGTGAAGCGGCTATCGTTCACCCAGGTCCAAATCGAAGAATTAGAGGACGAGATATCAGAGCTGCTGCACCGTTCGGATGGTCACTGGCTCACGACCATCCCCGGCATCGGAGACTCGCTCGCGGCCTCCATCGCCGGGGAAATCGGCGATCCTGACCGTTTCGAGACCCCCAAGAAGCTCATCGCCTACGCGGGCATGGATGCCTCGAAGTACCAATCTGGCGCGAATCAGGACACAAACGGGCACATGTCTAAGCGCGGCTCCTCCGAGCTTCGGCGAGCACTCATGCTGGCAGCCGACAAGGTGCGCATCTACGATCCCTACTTCGGCGAGTACTACGACTCAATGAAAGCCCGCGGTAAACATCACTACGTCGCCCTGTCGGGAGTCGCCAGGAAACTTGCCGGCGTCTGCCTGTCGCTCATGCGCGAGCAGCGGCCCTACGAGTCCGAACCTCCCGAGCATCACCTGCCAGGTCATCTTCAGCGCCAAGCCTAAATTTGGGTAAAAATCGCGGAACTTATAAACCGCCTTCTCCAGGGCGGTTTATATCCTGATGCCTCGAAGCAGCAAATCCACGTGCCTTTCTATTCCATATTCTATTATCAACATCCTATCTAAAAGCTTTGGTTTAGTTCTTGACTTCAAATAGCAGGTCTGTCG
>NZ_WPOO01000047.1:0-1575 GCF_009755265.1 Adlercreutzia rubneri
GCCTCCGAGATGAGCTCCCTTTCCGGTAAGGGCCCAGATAGACTATCTGGTCGATAGGGCGCAGCTGCAAGCAGGGCGACCTGCTCAGGCGAGCGCTACTAATAGCCCGAGCTCTTCTTCATTGCCATTGACTACGTACGGCGATCATCGATGGACGTGTCGCGCGCATGCAACCGCCAGGGTGGCGCGGGCATCCTGCCCGGGCCCCTCGGACGGCGCACAGTTGCCGCGGGAGCGCCTCCCGCGAGCGGAACCATGGAGTGGGGGATCACCCGATCCCATTCCGAACTCGGCAGTTAAGCCCCACCTCGCCGAAAGTACTGCGGCGCGAGGCCGCGGGAGGACAGGTCGTTCCGCTCGCAGGGGGCGCTTTTTTGCGTCTCACCCGCCCTAATGGGATGGGCGAACCTGTGCGACAAAAACTGTATTATAATTTTGGACACCTGGAAGGGTGTCTTTTTTGTTTAGGAGGAGCTTATGATCGAGCTTGGTGATGAGAAGGTTCTGTATGCGTTCGACAAAGAGCTGGAGCCGGCGTTAGTGGTGCCTTCGGGGACGACGGTGCGCGTACGCACGAAGGATTGCTTCGGCAATCAAGTGCAGCGGCCCGAGGACGAACTCGATGAGATCGATTGGGATCACATCAATCCCGCCACGGGTCCGATCTTTGTGGAGGGCGCGGTGCCCGGCGGGGCGCTGAAAGTCACCATCGAGGCCATCGAGTTCGACGGGCAGACGGCTTCCTGCACCGGCGAGGGCGAGGGGGTGTGCGGCGATCGCTTCGACGCCTGGAGCACGCATCTCTGCAAGATCGACGGAGACGAGCTGGTGTGGGACGAGGAGCTGCGCATTCCGCTGAGGCCCATGATCGGCGTTATCGGCGTGGCGCCGGCTGGCGAGCCTGTTAACTGCGGCACGCCGGGCTCCCATGGCGGCAATATGGACAATACGGCCATCACGGCGGGCGCGACGCTGTACTTCCCCGTATATACCGACGGCGCGCTTTTCGGCTGCGGCGACATGCACGCGGCCATGGGCGATGGCGAGATCAGCGTGTCCGGCGCCGAGGCGGCCGGGTGGGCCACGGTGACCTTGGAAGCCCTGCCGAAGCTGGCGCTGACCGATCCCCTCATCGAGAACGCGACGCATCTCGGCGTCATTGCCTCGGCCGAGTCTTTGGATGCCGCTGCCGACCGCGCGGTTCACGAGATGGTCGATCTCATCTGCGACCGCACGGGAAAGCTGGCCGAAGAGATGGTTATGCTGCTGTCCCTTGTGGCCGACGTACAGGTGTGCCAGATGGTGGATCCGGAGAAGACGGTTCGCTTCATGGTGCCCAAATACGTGCTGGATGCCCTTGGGTTCAAGCTGTAGAAGCGAGTTCGTAGAGAAGCCTCGGAAGAGGTCTAGGAAGAATCTCCGTAGGGGGCGACCTCGGTCGCCCCTTTTTTTCAGGCTCGTGAGCCTGCACGGCGCGCGAAGCGCGGCGGGCAAAAAACCACCCGCTATGCGGGTGCGCGTCGAAGGCTCCGCCCTTGCGTCAAAACGCCGCCAGTCGGGATACGATACGGGTGT
>NZ_WPOO01000048.1:0-1333 GCF_009755265.1 Adlercreutzia rubneri
GACTGGTCGGAGCCGTTCCCCGACCTGCTGCCCCCTTCGCAGCGCGCGGCGCGCGCCGAGGCGAACTCGGAGGGGGCCGACCTCGGCGGCGGGACGCTCCACGGACGGTTCTTCGCCCGCGCCCAGGCCGAGCCGGATGCCCCGGCGCTGCGGTGGGGAGCCGACGGCGAGGCGACCTACGGGGAGCTTGCCGGCCGCGCCCTGCGCATCGCCGGGGGGCTCGCCGCCGCCGGCGTGGGCGAGGGCGACCGCGTGGCCGTCAGGCTCCCGAAGGGGCCCGGCCAGGTGGCAGCCGTGCTGGGCGTGCTGGCCGCCGGGGCGGCGTACGTCCCCGTCGGCGTCTCCCAGCCCGAGGCCCGCGCGGCGCTCATCCTCGAACAGGCGGGCGCGTCCCTGTGCGTCGACTCCACCGAGCTGGCCCGCCTCGAGGCGGCCGACCCCCTCCCCGCGCCCGCCGGCCCCTCCGAGCGCGCGCTGGCCTACGTGATCTACACGTCCGGCTCCACCGGGGTGCCGAAGGGGGTGGCGGTGAGCCACGCCGCCGCGTGGAACACCATCGCCGATGTCGTGCGCCGATGGGGCATGGGGCCGGGAGATGCGGTCCTGGGCGTGTCGGCCCTTGACTTCGACCTCTCCGTGTTCGACATCTTCGGGGCCCTCTCGTTCGGAGCCGCCGTCGTGCTGCCCGACGAGGAGGAGCGCCGCGACGCATCGGCGTGGCGCGAGCTCGTCTCGTCCCGGGGCGTGACGGTGTGGAACTCGGCCCCCGCCCTGCTGGACGTGATGCTCGACGACGGCCCCGGGGCCGCGGCCGGTCTGCGGTTGGCCCTCGTCTCCGGCGACTGGGTGCCGCTGGGTCTGCGCTCGAAGCTGCCCGAGGGGGTGCTGCTCGTGGCCATGGGCGGCGCGACCGAGGCCGGCATATGGTCGAACTACTTCGAGGTCGGGGAGGTCGATCCGTCGTGGAGCTCGATCCCCTACGGCAGGCCCCTCTCCAACCAGTCCTTCCGCGTCGTGGGCGAGGACGGCCTCGACTGCCCCGACTGGGTGCCCGGCGAGCTGTGGATCGGCGGGGGGAGCCTGGCCGACGGGTATCTGGGCGATCCGGGGAAGACGGCCGCCTCCTTCGTCGAGGACGGGGGGCGCTGGTACCGGACGGGGGACATGGGCCGCTACTGGCCCGGAGCCGTCTTGGAGTTCCTCGGTCGCAAGGATTCCCAGCAGCAGGTGAAGATACGCGGCCACAGGGTGGAGCTGGGCGAGGTCGAGGCCGCCGTGGCCGGATGCCCCGGGGTGAAGGGGGCCGTGGCCGTCGTGGCCGGCGAGCGCGAGC
>NZ_WPOO01000049.1:0-1279 GCF_009755265.1 Adlercreutzia rubneri
TTGGTCACGTGTTACTCACCCGTTCGCCACTCTATACACGGCCGAAGCCGTCTTAATCGTTCGACTTGCATGTGTTAAGCACGCCGCCAGCGTTCATCCTGAGCCAGGATCAAACTCTCCGTTCGAACAGCGCCCGGAGGCGCCGTCAGATCGATGTGAGTCTCGATTCTGTTTGAAAACTCTCCGTCGGGGCCTTAGGGCCCCTGACAGGGAAAAAGTTAAAGCTTGCTCTCTCGAATGTCCGTCTGACATCCGAGAAGACGTTTGTTCCGTCTCTCGAATTCCATCCTCAGTATCCGGTTGTCAAGGTTCCGCGGGAGGCTTCCCGCCCCGCCGCCCTCGCGAGCGGCGCAAGGAAATACTTTACAGGGTTTCCTGTTGGCTGTCAACGACTTTTTTCAAAATTTTTGAAAATTCGTTTCCAACGGGAACCCGCAGCCACTGGCCCAGAGAGACCAGCCGCCGCGCCTTCCTCAAGCGCGGATTTAGTAGAATACCCCTTCGGCTCCAAGAGCGCAAGGGGGAATTTAGAAAATTCTTTAAACGACATTTACGCCACACTTGCAACTCGCGCAACTCGCAAGTTGCCCCTGGCATGCCACGCTAAGCCCCCCCTCCCAGCAAATCGAGTCTCGCAGAAGCCAGGAGTTCTTGTCTGACAGAATGTCTGCCCTTTGAAACAAAAAACACCCTGTCGGGCGTCAATCATTATAGTAGAAATCATTTTGTCGCACAGGCTCGCCCGAGGAAGTCGGCGAGGGTCCGGCAGGCGCCCGGAATCGCCCCGCCTCGGGGCCGAGCGGCCTCCGCGCCGCGCCGAGCCCCGAACAAGGGGCGAGGCCGGGCGCCCGTCGGAGCCGCGGCGTCGGCAGGTCCGGCCGTCCCGCCAGGGCGGCCGGAACGCAGAAAAGCGCCCCCTGCGAGCGGAACGACCTGTCCTCCCGCGGCCTGGCGCCGCAGTACTTTCGGCGAGGTGGGGCTTAACTGCCGAGTTCGGAATGGGATCGGGTGATCCCCCACTCCATGGTTCCGCTCGCGGGAGGCGCTCCCGCGGCAATCGTCTTGCCGTCCGAGGGGGCCCGGGGATCCCCCGCGCCACCCTGGCGGTTGCATGCGCGCGACACGTCCATCTCTCGATCTCGATCGTAGTCTTGGCAATGAAGAAGAGCTCGGGCTATTAGTAGCGCTCGCCTGAGCAGGTCGCCCTGCTTGCAGCTGCGCCCTATCGACCAGATAGTCTATCTGGGCCCTTACCGGAAAGGGAGCTCATCTCGGAGGC
>NZ_WPOO01000051.1:0-824 GCF_009755265.1 Adlercreutzia rubneri
ACTTCAACACGCCCGAGCAGGAGCAGATCTCCGAGATGACCGTGTCCCAGGCCCGCGAGTACATCGCCCAGGGCCAGTTCGCCCCCGGCTCGATGCTCCCGAAGGTCGAGGCCTGCATCGAGTACGTCGAGGCCTACCCCGAGGGCAAGGCGCTCATCACGTCGCTCGAGTGCGCGGCCGCGGGACTTCGCGGCGAGACGGGCACCGTCATCGTCGCCGACTAGGCACCGATGCGCAACCTGCCAGGGGGAGTGCGATAGGCGCCCCTTGACATTAACTTAATGCATTAAAAGAGCGCGTTCTCCGCGAAGGTGGAGAACGCGCTCTTCCTATTCTGCTCGTATGCACAACAGGTCAACAAAAAAATAGTTGCTCAACTGGGAAATTTTTTCTTGCAGGTGAACAAAAATGGTGCTATATTGAACCCATCGATAAAGCCGACCGATCAGCTCATCGGTTTTGTCGATAGTAATTATTCCTCATCGTCGCGAGCACGGTTAAGGCGTGCTCAAGAAAGGAATGAACCATGGCTAAAATCGTCAGCTCTTGGAACGACTGGGATCCGCTGAAGCGCGTCATCGTCGGCCGCTGCGACAACTCCGTCATCCCGCCGGAGGAGCCCGCCACCTCTGAGAAGGTGCCCGTCGATTCCGAGATGCGCGGCATGTGGGGCCTCCGTCCGCTGGAGACCGTCGAGCGCGGCAACGAGTGCCTCGAGAACCTCGTGAAGATCCTCGAGGACCGCGGCGTCGTCGTCGACCGCCCGACCCCGCTGCAGTGGAACCAGGCCATCGGCACGCCGGACTTCCGCAACGACTCCATGA
>NZ_WPOO01000052.1:0-789 GCF_009755265.1 Adlercreutzia rubneri
CAATCATGAACCACCCCTCAAAGGGGTGGTTTGCTCTGGGCCTATAAGGCCGAGGGGGGCCGGCAGCGTCTAAAGGCGCTGCCTCTCACTTCGTTCAAGCCGTACCGCCCTTGTCTCTCGCGGGCCGCACAAAGCGGCCCTCGTACTACCGGGCAGCCCCTAAAGGGGCTCCCCTACTTCCTCTTGAACGGGTCCTCGTACTCCTTGACGCTCAACTTGTCCAGCGCGATGTCGTGGGCCTCCTGCTCCCTGATGTACTTCGCTATCGTCGCCTCGTTCAGGCCGACGGTCGACACGTAGTAGCCCTCGGACCAGAAGTGCCTGTTGCCGAACTTGTACTTGAGGTTGGCGTGCTTGTCGAACATCATGAGCGCGCTCTTGCCCTTGAGGTAGCCCATGAAGCTGGACACGCTGATCTTGGGAGGTATGCTGACCAGCATGTGGACGTGGTCGGGCATCAGGTGCCCCTCGATTATCTCCACCCCCTTGTACCTGCACAGGTTGCGGAATATCTCGCCCAGCGAATCCCTGTATTGGCTGTATATCAGTTTGCGCCTATACTTCGGTGTGAACACGATGTGGTACTTGCACATCCACTTCGTGTGCGACAGGCTGTGTGCCTTGTTTGCCAAAACGGCCGCCTTTCCGGGCTGATACGACTTGAACACCCGTATCGTATCCCGACTGGCGGCGTTTTGACGCAAGGGCGGAGCCTTCGACGCGCACCCGCATAGCGGGTGGTTTTTTGCCCGCCGCGCTTCGCGCGCCGTGCAGGCTCACGAGCCTGAA
>NZ_WPOO01000053.1:0-704 GCF_009755265.1 Adlercreutzia rubneri
TCCAAGGCCAAATCCCAGGAGGTCGTTCTGCGCCCTCCGCCCTCTACTCGCCCTTTATCCCATATTTGAAAAGGAAGGTAAAGAGCGCGGCCACTGCGCGAGAAGTGGCGAAAACAATATACGAGGAGGTCGCTATGAAGCTCGTTCCCGTGAAGCAGGCCCAAGCCAAGTTCTTCAACGCCCCGGCTGACAAGGGGCTGAAGTCGCTCACTCTGGCGACGTTCAAGAAGGACCGCTCCCTCATCCTCGAGCGCGATGGAGAGGGTTGGTTCCTCGTCGAGGACGGCTTCGAGAAGAGCCGCTCTCCCCTGCCGCCGGGCGCTGCCGGCAAGCGCCTGCTGAGGGAGGCCTTCAAGCGCGAGTTCCCCCGCAGCGCCAACGCCTATTTGGCAGAGGTTCGCTAACGCTGGCGCCCCGCTCAGTCGCCGAAGCACCCCGAAAATGCACGAGATCTCGAGTTATAAGCGTCCAATCCCGCCGATGAAGACCCGCGTTCCGAAAAGCTATCGAGAAATGCCTGGTCAGCGAATTGGAGCCGATTTGCATGCCTTCAGTTCCGAGTCATTCGCACCCTCGGGGGGGGTGCGGACTCCAAGTTGGACACCCAGGTGTCCGGAAGGGAGTTCGAATGTACGACAAGAGGGCCAAGCAGGATGCGCTGGATCTGTGGTTCTCGATGCCCGGCGAGATGTCCGTGGATGACT
>NZ_WPOO01000054.1:0-658 GCF_009755265.1 Adlercreutzia rubneri
GTGGAAGGCCATGAGCATCGGATCGCGCATCTCGCTCGTCGTGCTCATCCTGATCGTCATGATCGCCGTGTTCGCCAACATCCTGGCGCCGCACAACCCGCTTGAGATCTTCACGGCACGCCAAGCCCCCGATGCCCAGTTCCTGTTCGGCACCGACGACAAGGGCCGCGACGTGCTGTCGCGTATGATGTACGGCGCGCGCTACTCGCTGATCATCGGCCTGGGCGCCACCGCCTTCGCCCTCGTGTGCGGCTCCATCATCGGCGCCGTCGCCGCCGTGGCGCGCAAATGGGTGTCCGAGGTCATCATGCGCATCCTGGACGTCATCATGTCCTTCCCCGGTATCGCGCTGGCCGCCACGTTCGTGCTCGTGTTCGGCAACTCGGTGCCCTCGCTCATCTTCGCGATCGGCTTTTTGTACATCCCGCAGATCGCCCGCATCGTGCGCGCCAACGTGGTGAGCGAGTACAATCAGGATTACGTGCGCGCCGTCGTCGTTTCCGGCGCCCGCGCCCCCTGGATCCTCGTGAAGCACGTCATCCGCAACTGCATCGCCCCGGTCATGGTGTTCACCATCGTGCTGGTGGCCGACGCCATCGTGTTCGAAGCGTCGCTGTCGTTCATCTCGGCCGGCATTCCCGAGCCCACACCCACGTGG
>NZ_WPOO01000055.1:0-635 GCF_009755265.1 Adlercreutzia rubneri
GTGCGCGCACTGCACGAGGTTGCCGGGCACCGGTGCGCCGCCGCAGAGGAACAGCTGCAGTGTTTCGAACCGCGGGCCGTCCTCGAACTCGATGCACTTGAGCATGTCGTAGATGAACGGCGTCGCACCCATCGACCAGGTGCAGCCCTCGCGGTTCATCTGCTCGATGGCTTGCGCGGGACGGAAGTCCTGCTGCAGCACCGTGCGCCCGCCCAGGATCATGGGGGAGATGAGGCCGTGGAAGAACCCGGTGGCGTGGTTGAGCGGGGATGCCATGAACATGACGTCGTCCGCCGTTCGCTCGGTACCCTTCACGAACGACCGCTCGGAGAAGATGAGGTTGTTATGCGTGAACAGCACCGCTTTGGGCTTGCCCGTGGTGCCGGACGTGGACAGGATGCAGGCTACGTCGTCAGACGTGATGGGGGGGGGTATTGATTGGCTCATAGCGCGCGCATATCTCCGCGACCGTGGGCAGCTCGGAGTGCTTCGGCGCCGCCTTGTCCACGAGCGCCACAGGTCCCAGCGTCGGTATCTGGTCGACGATGCTCAAAATCTGGCTCTCGAAGTCGACCTTCGCCACTTTGGTGGGGCAGATGAACGCCCTCGAGCCCACGAGGTTCATGCCGTAGACG
>NZ_WPOO01000056.1:0-617 GCF_009755265.1 Adlercreutzia rubneri
GAAAAGGGCAACGGCAAGACCGCTGTCATCGCCCTGGGCGGCAACGCCCTCGGCAACACCCCGCAGGAGCAGCTCGAGCTCGTGCAGAACACCGCCAAGCACATCGTGGACATGATCCAGGACGGCACCAACGTCGTCGTCTCCCACGGCAACGGCCCGCAGGTCGGCATGATCAACAACGCCTTCGCCTACGCGGCGGCCAACGACGACAAGACCCCGGACATGCCCTTCCCCGAGGCCGGCGCCATGTCCCAGGGCTACATCGGCTACCAGCTGTCCCAGGCCATCCTGAACGACCTGAAGTCCCGCGACATCATGCGCTCGACCGCCTGCATCGTGACCCAGACCGTCGTCGACGAGGACGACCCCGCGTTCCAGAACCCCACCAAGCCCGTGGGCGCGTTCATGGACGAGGAGACCGCCAAGGCCAAGGCCGAGGCCATGGGCATCACCGTCAAGGAGGACGCCGGCCGCGGCTGGCGCCAGGTGGTCGCCTCCCCGATCCCCAAGCGCATCGTGGAGTTCGACGCCGTGCGCGACCTGGTGGAGGACGGCTACGTGGTCGTGTCCACCGGCGGCGGCGGGGTGCCGGTCTTCGAGACCGAGAACGGCTACGT
>NZ_WPOO01000057.1:0-611 GCF_009755265.1 Adlercreutzia rubneri
CACGCCGGGCATCGCCGAATGGTACGCCTACGCGCCGAAGAAGCAGGTGGAGGCCGATGTCGCGCTTGTGGAGTCGGGCGAGATGACCAAGGACGCCTTCGCGGCGAAATGGGCCGACAAGCTGATCGACGTGGAGCATCCCGACCTCGGCCCCAAGTCCAACCTGTTCTGCTCGGCCGGCGGCGACCGCATGTTCCTCATCGGAGACCGCTTGACGCAGCTGGGGTTCGGCTCGGTCAACAACTTCAACCACGGCGGCGTGTGCGGCATGACGGGCGTCATGGCCAACGTGCGCACGCACCCCACGACGAACCATAAGCGCATGTACGCCGACATCGACCATTGCGAATGCCTTATCATCTGGGGCACCGAGCCCATGACGGCGAACAAGGGTCCGTCGTGGCTGGCTCCGCGCCTGTCGGTGGCGCGCGAGCGCGGCATGAAGCTGTACGTGGTCGATCCGCGCCAGGGGCGTAGCGCCTCGAAGGCCGACGTGTGGCTGCCCGTGATTCCCGGCAAGGATGCCGAGCTGGCGTTCGCGCACCCCACGACGAACCATAAGCGCATGTACGCCGACATCGACCATTGCGAATGCCTTATCATCTGGGGCA
>NZ_WPOO01000058.1:0-602 GCF_009755265.1 Adlercreutzia rubneri
GCGTTGCGGGCTCTGCCGGGGCCTCGGGCTGCGGCTCCGGCTCTGCGGTTACCGGGGTTTGATCGAGCAGCCAGGTAGCTTCGGTGGCGCCGTCGTTCCAGAACAAACGCTGCGAGGAGTAGCGGTCGTCGAACGTGAGCGTGCCGGAGGCCGTCTCTCCCGCGGGCACCGAGATGGTGTTGTTTGCGAACGTCGAGCTGACGGGAGGCATGCCGAACGAAAGAAGGCATTCGGTGGAAAGCTCTTGCGCGCTCGAGTGCGCCTTGACCTCGATCTGCACATTGAGCTGGTCGTTTGCGCGATCGATCGACTTCACGGCCACTTCGTAGTCGCGCCACACGGCCGATTCGCCAACCGAAAGCGACTTGAGTTTGGACGCGTCGGTAACGGTGTAGCCGCTGTTCGACGCGCTGGCGTTCGGATTCGGCAGGTTCGGTTCTTCGGCCTTCGAGCCGCATCCGGTCAGCGCGAGCGCAAGAACCGCGCAGGCGGCGGTCGCAATGATCTTCTTGTTCAAAGTGGATCCCTCCATACGGTGCGCGGGCGCGCGAACGCGACCCGATAGCGTTTGGGTAGTATCATACCAGTTCGGTCAACATGTG
>NZ_WPOO01000059.1:0-593 GCF_009755265.1 Adlercreutzia rubneri
GGTCCTTCGGATGCTGCGGCGCCTGTTTTCTCTTTAGTAGTACCGGTAGTACGCGGCGCAGCTGCCCTCGCTTGACACCATGCAAGGACCCACGGGGTTCTCGGGCGTGCATACCTTGCGGAACAAGGGACACTCGTTGGGCGCCATGATGCCGCGAAGCACGTCGCCGCAGCGGCAGCCCTTCGGATCCTGCGTGGGCTCGACGTCGGGCTGGAAACGGCGCACGGCGTCGAACTGCGCGAACTCCTCGCGGATGCGGTAGCCGGAACCGGGAATCTCGCCCAGGCCGCGCCAGAGGGCGGTGCACGTCTCGAACACCTCGTCGATGGCGGCCAGCGCCACGGGGTTGCCTTCGGGCATGACGCCGCGCGCGTAGGCGATCTCGATGTCGGCACGGCCTTCGTGCAGTTGGCGCATGATCATGGCGATGCCCTGCAGCACGTCAACCGGCTCGAACCCGGTGATGACGCCGGGTATGCCGTACTTCTCGGCCAAGAACCGATACGGCTCGGCGCCGATGATGGTGCTGACATGACCGGGCAGGATGAGCGCATCCACCTTGAGCTGCGGGTCGTTGATGATGGCTTCCAGCG
>NZ_WPOO01000060.1:0-591 GCF_009755265.1 Adlercreutzia rubneri
CTCCGGGCTACGTGGGCTTCGACGAGGGCGGCCAGCTGACGAAGGCCGTGCGCCAGCGCCCCTACTCGGTGGTGCTGTTCGATGAGATCGAGAAGGCGCACCCCGACGTGTTCAACATCCTGCTCCAGATCTTGGAGGAGGGCCGCTTGACCGACGCGCAGGGCCGCACCGTGGACTTCCGCAACGCCGTCATCATCATGACGTCGAACGTGGGTGCCCGCGAGATCGCGCAGCCCACCACGCTGGGCTTCTCCACCGAGGAGCACGCGGGGCTGTCCGACAAGGAGATCAAGAGCCGCGTCATGGCCGAGATGAAGAAGCTGTTCAGGCCCGAGTTCCTGAACCGCATCGACGAGATCATCGTGTTCAAGTCCCTGAACGACGAGCAGATTTCCGAGATCGTCAAGCTCATGGTGGCCGATTTGCGCGAGCGCATGATCGAGCAGAACATGTCCATCAACCTCACCGAGGCGGCGTGCAAGCTCATCGCCAAGGAAGGCACCGACGCCACGTTCGGCGCGCGTCCGCTGTGCCGCGCCATCCAGCGCTTGCTGGAGGATCCGCTGTCCGAGCAGATCCTCGAAGGCACGT
>NZ_WPOO01000061.1:0-589 GCF_009755265.1 Adlercreutzia rubneri
CAGTACATCCAGACGTATCCCACCTGCGACACGCAGACGGGCGCCCTCTTGTACGTGGGCAACATGCGCCTGGAGAATCGAGCCATCTGCGTCAACAAGGAAGGCGACCGCTTCGTCGAGGAGATGGAACGCCGCGACGTCATCTCCAACGCCATCAAGGAGCAGACGGACGGCATCGGCTACATGATCTTCAGCCAGGACGGCCTCGACCACACCGACATCGCCACGGTGAACGCGGCCGAGATGGACGGCTTGTTCGGGCGCGGCCAGCTGGCGAAGGGCGAGACCATCGCCGAGGCGTGCGAACCTTTCGGCATCGATGCCGCTGAGCTGCAAAAGACCGTGGAGAAGTGGAACGGCTACTGCAAGGACGGCGCCGACCCCGACTTCAACTACCGCGCGGCGCTCAATCCCATCGAGGGCGGCCCTTACTACATCTTGGCGTACAAGCCGTCGGTGCACTACACCATGGGCGGCCTGCACATCAATACCGACGCGCAGGTGCTCGATAGCGACGCCGCGCCCATCCCCGGCCTGTTCGCGGCCGGCGAGCAGGCAGGCCATAAGATGGGTACGAACCGCCTGGGCT
>NZ_WPOO01000062.1:0-580 GCF_009755265.1 Adlercreutzia rubneri
ACGTAGAAGTACGGCTCCTCGTCGCCGCTGCTCGTGGGGATGTCCACGGTGCGCACGCCCGGGTTGGAAGGCCCGGGATGCTTCTTGAAGAAGCAGGCCGAGTCTGCGCCGCGCGGGCATCGCACGATGCTGAGGATGCGGCCGGACGCGTAGGGCAGCATGCGGTCGGCCATGCTGGCGGAGGAGCGCACCACGTCCTCCTTCGTGATGGGCGGGTCTTCGAACAACAGCTTGCCGGGGTTCGTGATGCGAACGCCGTCGATGCGCAGCTCGCCGTTCTTCTCGTTGTCGGAATTCATGGGGCGCTCCAATCGGTCGGGGGTTTGCTCGTCAGGTTCCGATGCGGGTTCCCGTTGCAAGTCGTGTGGGTCTTTGTCGGTGCGGATGCCCTGGTAGCTGGGGTGTCGCAGCAGGCCGTCCTCGGTCCACTCGGCGAACTTCACCTGCACGATCACCTGAGGATCCAGCCATACGACGCGCTCGCCCGAGCGCGGCTTCGGCGCGTCGGCGAAAGGCGCGTCCGGTCGCTCGAGGCCTTCGAACGCGGCCATCAGCTCGCGTGAGGCCGCTTCGCTCAATC
>NZ_WPOO01000063.1:0-543 GCF_009755265.1 Adlercreutzia rubneri
AAGTAGCGGAAGACGAGACGAGGAATTGGCATGCCGAACCTGGTAGACATCGTGGAAGTGGCCGAGGCGCTGGAGTCGAAGGCCGTGTACCTGGCGAGCGATCGCTGCGTGGTGGTGCGCAACCGCCATGCGTCGTGCGCGAAATGCGCGGACGCCTGTCCGACGGGCTCGGTGTTCGCGGCCAACAACGTGTTGGAGCTTGACGGCGAGGGATGCGTGGCGTGCGGCGCCTGCACCACGGTATGCCCGGTGGAGGCGCTCATCCCGTTGCGCCCGCTGGACGAGGACCTCGCCTCCAGCGTGGCGTCCGCCGTGGCGGCGACCGGCGGGAAGGCCGTGTTCGCATGCGCGCGCATAGCGTCGAAGCGCCTGGCCGACCCGGCGAAGTACGCCGAAGTGCCCTGTCTCGCGCGCATGGAGGAAAGCGTGCTGCTGGGTCTTGCGGCGCGCGGCGTGGAGGATATCGTGCTGGTGGACGGCACGTGCGCCACGTGCAAGTTCCGCTCGAACGTGCCGGGTATCGACGCCACGGTGGCTTCGGCG
>NZ_WPOO01000064.1:0-542 GCF_009755265.1 Adlercreutzia rubneri
TTTCCGACGCTGCCGGCCTTATCGCGCATAACCCCAAGACAACGGCGAAGGCGTTCGGCTGCTCCATTGCGGCCAGCGCTTGCGAGCTGGCCTGCTTCAGCTTGGTGGGCGTGGCGTTCGGCGTGCATCAGCCCGAACCTCTCATCTGCGGCTACGTAGTCGCCACGTTGTTCGCCATGATCTCTATCACGCCGCAGGGCGTAGGCGTGGTGGAGGCTGCCGTGGTGGTGGCGTTCACGTCGTTCGGCGTGTCGGGCGCGGCGGGCCTGTCTATCGCGCTCGTGTACCGCGGCATCGTGTTCTGGATGCCGTTCCTCATCGGCGCCATCCTCATCCAAACCACCAAGACGTTCAAGCACGACGCGAAGCGGGCCGTGCGCGACCAGAAAGGCAAGGGCTTGCGCCGTTAAGCCCGAAGCCCGTCATCCGTTCGGCGCATCCAGCCTTCCTCCGCGGCCTCAATGGTAAATTGACGACGTTTCGGTGTGCTCCATGTTCTAGAATGGCAGGATGCATGCAGCGCGGCTCCGGCTGCCGTACGG
>NZ_WPOO01000065.1:0-539 GCF_009755265.1 Adlercreutzia rubneri
CGAGCAGCAGCAGGCGCGGGCGCTTGATCATGGCGGCGGCGATGTTGAGGCGCAGCTTCTCGCCGCCCGAGAACGTGCGGGGGTACAGCTCCCACAGGCCTTCGTCCAGATCGAAGTGGCGCAGCATGCGCTCGGTCTCCTCTTCGGCGCGGGAGCGCTCGTCGGCGCCGTACGCTTCCAACGCGCTTTTCAGCACGATGTCGTAGGCGGTTTGGCGCGGCAGGGCGTTGAGGAACTGGGAGACGTAGCCCAGCTCGTAGGCGCGCAGGTACAGCATCTGGCGCTGCGTGGCCTGGGCCAGGTCCAGCATGCCGAAGCGCTGCGAGTCGTACAGAATGCGGCCGCGCTCGGGCAGGTTTGTGCGCCAGATGCAGCGCAGGATGGTGGACTTGCCGCTGCCGCTGCGCCCCGTGATGCCCACGAACTGGCCCGGTTCGATGGCGAAGTCGATGTCCTGGCACCCTTGCACGCGCCGGTTCACGCGATGGAGCAGGAAGGTTTTGGACAGGCCGTCGATTCGGAGGAGCGCCATGCTACAC
>NZ_WPOO01000066.1:0-537 GCF_009755265.1 Adlercreutzia rubneri
CCGCGGAAGATGTTCTCAGCCACCGAGGAGCCGGCGATCAGCAAGTACGAGGACGAGGAGCTCATCGACGCCGCGAAGATGCCCGACACCACCACGCCGCACATGAACGGCGGCAAGATCATCTGGGACAGCACGATGAACACGTTTTCGGCCTGAGCCTGCGTGGCGAAGTCGACGGGGATGATGACGCGGCCCACCAAGCCGATGCAGATGCCGCAGGCCAGCGACACGACGCACCACACGACCGCGATGACGCGCGACTTCTTCACCTCGTCGGCCGAGCGGATGCCCATGAAGCGCACGAGCACCTGCGGCATGCCGAAGTAGCCGAGGCCCCACGCCAGCATCGAGGCGATGGTGATGAGCGGGTACTCGGCCGCGTCGCCGAACAGAGGAGCCCCGTTCTCCACGAGCTGTCTGCCTGCGTCGTCCACGAGGGGCACCGCTATCTGGGTGCCGCTGAGGAAGCCGGGGATGCTCTGCAGGAACGCGACGGTGTTGTCGACGCCGCCCGCCCAGGCGACCGAGCCCACGAGA
>NZ_WPOO01000067.1:0-535 GCF_009755265.1 Adlercreutzia rubneri
TTTGTATTTCGAACTTCTCTTCGACCGGTCTTTTTTCTGAGCTAAACTGCAACAAACCGCTTATCAGTCCAAGCCCCGTAAAAAGAAGAACGATCGAATATATGCTGTTGGCGTAGGAGAAGACGCCGTATTCGTCTTGCGTCAAGAATCTCACTATGAGGATATTCGAAGCGAACACGATCAGCTTGTTCGTAAGGGTTGAGCCCAGTATATGAAAGAACCCCCTGTTCAGAAGATTCTTCGCTTGCACCGCCAATGTGTCGCGTATCGACATCGTCTACCCAAAAACGGTGACGAGGGAATCCGCCACGACCGATACGTCTTCCGAGATCATATACGGCCCCATCGGCAGGCTCAGCACCGTCTCGCACAGCCGCTCCGTCACGGGGCAGCCGTCGGGGCACAGGCACGCGCCCTCGAACGCCCCCTGCCCGTGCATGGGCTTGGGGTAGTAGACCATCGTCGGGACGCCCCGCTCCTTGAGGGCGGCCTGCAGGGCGTCGCGGTCGAGGCCCTCGGGCAGCCGCACGGTGTA
>NZ_WPOO01000068.1:0-529 GCF_009755265.1 Adlercreutzia rubneri
GCCTGAGCGGTCGGGTGCTGGTCGAATACGCCGAGTACCATCAGGTCGAGATCGAATTCGTATACGAGATGTTCTGCGTGGTGATCTTCGGGCTGGTAGGCCTCGTGAAGATCGACCCCGACATCAGCGACGAGGCTCTCATGAAGGTGGTGGAGCAGACGCTGCACCTCGACATGGAGCCGCTTGCGCTGGATGTCTCGGCCAAGCGGCAGGACAGCGCATCGGTTTAGGCACCCCCCCTGTTCTTTTAGATGACGCCAAAATCGTGTATTCATCTGCGACTACGTTCAGCGCGTGGAGATCGCGTGACCGTTACCCGGTCGTGCTATAGTTGTTGCGAATTCGTTGTTCGCTGCGGTGCCGAATCGTCAAAATACGAGCATGAGAGTCAAGCATGAGGCATACGCGGCGGATTCGAGGAGGTTTTGCATGACTGATTTCACGCGCGGCCTCGATCGCCGCACGTTTATATTTGGCGCGGCTGCCCTGGGTGCGGCCACGCTGTTGCGGCCGACGCTCGCTTTTGCCG
>NZ_WPOO01000069.1:0-526 GCF_009755265.1 Adlercreutzia rubneri
CGTCCTCGCCGCCCTCGACGTCGTCCAGCACGTCGTCTTCGTCGTCGGCCTCGGCCGCTTCGATATCGCCCGCGTCGTAATCCTCTTCGGCGCGATTCAAGAACTCGTCGAAAGAATCGTTGTTGTCTGCCACTTAGCTTCTCCTTCTCAAGCTCACCAGCGCGCAATGCGCGCGGGTCGAGCCAAACCTAGATATCGAGGAATCGGACGTCGCGCGCGTGCTTCTGGATGAACTCCTTGCGCGGCTCCACCTGGTCGCCCATGAGGTCGCTCACCACGCGCTCGGCTTCGGCGGCGTCGTCGATGCTCACCTGCAGAAGCGTGCGGGTGGCCGGCTCCATCGTGGTCTCCCACAGCTGGTCCGGGTCCATCTCGCCCAGGCCCTTGTAGCGCTGCACGTCGAACTTGTTCGGGTCGTCGTACTCGGCCAGCACCGAGCCCAGCGAGCTCTCGTCGTAGATGTAGCGCTCGATCTTCGGCGAGCGCGAGTTCTTCTTCTTGAGGCCGAAGATGGGCGGCTGTGCGA
>NZ_WPOO01000070.1:0-523 GCF_009755265.1 Adlercreutzia rubneri
ATATAGGGCACCTCGGGCAGGCCGGGCACGCGGTGGTTGTTGAACGACAACGGCAGCGGGTCAAAGCGCTCGAGGTAGCACGGCTCGGGGATGATGAGGTCGTAGTAGTAGGAGGAATCGTTCAGATAGATGTCCATGCCGAAGATCCAGTCGAACGATTCCAGCACCTTGGCCTGGTAGTCGTGGTTGCACCAGTTCTTCAGCGGGTTCGACGCCATGCAGAACGCCACCTCGGACGGCCCGGTGCCGTACACCTCCAGCTGCACCTGGGCGATGTAGCCGAAATGCTGATCCATCGTGAGGGGCTGCAGCTCCTCCATCGCCTCGGACGTGGGCGTGTAGCTGGCCTCGCGGATATGCTTGTAATGCGAGCCGTTCGACGGCCAGCCGTGCGCCATGTTGAGGTCCTCGATGAGGCCGTCCTCTTCCCAAATGGTGAACTCCCAGGCGTGATCCTTGTCGCCCTCGTAGAACCCGTACTTGTTACGCGTGTAGAAGCCCAGGTAGCCGCCGCGCGAGAACG
>NZ_WPOO01000071.1:0-520 GCF_009755265.1 Adlercreutzia rubneri
CATCCTCATCGCCGGCATCACCATCGGCATGATGGCGTTCGCCCCGCTGGGCGCCATCTTCCCGCTTATGACGTACGATCACTTCGGCGGCGACGGCTACATGGCGTCCGTCGTGGAAGCCGCGTTCGGCGTAGGGATGATCGCGGGATCCATCGTGCTCATGGCCTGGGGCGGCGGCAAGCGCCTGGCCGGACTCATCGCGGTGGCCTCCCTCATCGTGGGTGTCACCACCACGGCGTGCGGATTCCTCGCCCCCACCATGTTCTGGGCGTTCGTTGCGTTGTGCGCCGTCATGGCGCTGGCATGCTCCTGGTTCAACGGACCGCTGATCACGCTCATCCAGCGCAACGTGCCCGAGGAGAAGACGGGCCGCGCGCTGGGCCTGGCCATGGCCGCCATGGGACTGGCCTCCCCCGTGGGCATCGCCATCGGCGGCGTGGCCGCCGAAGCTATGGGCGTAGCAGCGTTTTTCGTGGCGGACGGCCTCGTATGCATTGCGCTGGGACTGACCGTGTACCTG
>NZ_WPOO01000072.1:0-512 GCF_009755265.1 Adlercreutzia rubneri
GTTTTGGATCAGGCCGGGGATCTCGACCGGAGGAGCTTGCAGCACGTTCTTCATGAGCGCCATGGCCATCGCGCGCACGTTCGACTGGCGGATGGCCTCCTGGTCGTCGCCATAGGCGGTGCGCATGCGGGCAAGCGCCACGCACTGCTCGCCGTTGAGCAGCTGGTTGCCGGCCTCGATATGGACGGGCGCCTGATCCTGCGTGTACACCTGGTAGTCGATGGTGTAGGGCACGTCCACGTAGATGCCGCCGATCGAATCCACGAACTCGGCCAACCCGGCGAACTCGATTTCTACGTAGTCGGAGATCTTCACGCCGGTGAGGTCCTGCACCGCTGTAACGGCGCCAGCCGCCCCGTTCACGGCGAACATCTGGTTGATCTTCTCGACCTTGCCGTTGTACTCGTACGGCGTGTCGCGCGGAACCGACACCATGGTGATGACGTGGCCCACCGGATCGATGCGCACGAGCACGAGGGCGTCGGAGCGCTCCCCGTACGTCTCCCAGTTGT
>NZ_WPOO01000073.1:0-509 GCF_009755265.1 Adlercreutzia rubneri
ATATAATGACGCTCGCTCCATGTCTTTATAAAGTCGTTGTCCGCGGTGATCATGAGGAACCCGTCGCTCATAGCCTGCGGATGCAGGCGTGAGAAGAACGCGTTGATCTGCGACGGATCGATATTGTTGTAGCTTTTCACCTGGCCGCATACTTCGGACCAGACCTGCTCGAGTTTTTCGCTGTTCATAGCTTGCTTCCTTGATGGGGGCATCGCGAATGTTTCACGTGAAACATCCGCCGAGCGCGCGGCGGGGAAGCAGGCGCGATACGAATCGCCGTCCTTCACGGCATCCACCCACGTGCCCGATACTTTCTTGGCCGTCATCTGGGCTTGGGCGGCGTTCGCGATGGATTGGGCGGCGTTGTTCAGCTCCAACATGCGCATGTTGTTCTGCGCCGACACGATGGAAGGAAAGGCGATAGCAGCAAGAATGAGTACGATGGCAACGCTCATCAGAAGTTCGGCGAGCGTAAAGCCCTCCGTATGCCGTCCCCTCTTGGCCATGTC
>NZ_WPOO01000074.1:0-508 GCF_009755265.1 Adlercreutzia rubneri
GGGGGTGCGGACAGTTACTTGGACAGCGGCCTACGCCGCCAGCCCCAACCGCCTCCTGCGGTTGTCTATCGTATCGTAGACGGTCCTGCCGCCCTCCCGGAAGGCCTTTAGACGGACGGTCGAGTAGGCGGCCATCCACCCGTCCAGCAGCTCCATGAAGGCCTCCGCCGTCCATCCCGACCAGTCCCGCCCGTGGAAGAACTCGTTCTTCAGGTTGCCGAAGAACCCCTCGCAGGCGGCGTTGTCGGGGCTGGTGCCCTTGCGCGACATCGACCTGGCCAGCCCGTGGCGCCCGCATATGGCCTTCCACCCGGGCCAGCGGTAGTGGCAGCCGCGGTCGGTGTGCGCGACGGGCGCCTCCCCCTCCCCGAGCGTCGCGCACGCCATCTCGAGGGACGACTCGGTGAGGCGCGCGTCGGGGCTGGTGCCGACGGCCCAGCCGACGGGCTTGCCGTCGAACAGGTCGACGACGGGCGACAGGTACACCTTGCGGCCGTCGTCGGGCAGG